>NZ_JBXWOK010000005.1:0-219973 GCF_059610845.1 Ruegeria sp. CDSC021 | reverse complement strand
GTGGCCCGTTCGTCTATCGGTTAGGACGCCAGGTTTTCAACCTGGAAAGAGGGGTTCGATTCCCCTACGGGCTACCATTTCTTCACACACCGAACTTTTCCTGACACAGGGCCTGCACCTGTCCCCAGACAGATTTGAATTCCGGCGTGTTTTCGGCGGCATAGTGGAAGTTCTTCATCAATCCCGTAAGCTGAGTGAAGACCTGGCGTACCTCGGCCTTGTCGGCGAACTGCGCGGTGGATTGAGTGACGCCATAGACCAGTTTGAACGTCATCTTCTGACGCTCTAGCGGAACCGACGCATCCACCGGGTCAAAGGCATCCTGCTGCAGATAGACCATGTCGACAAACAGCGCCTTTTGCTGAGTCACAAAATCCTCGATCGTGACCCCTTCCTCGCCGGTCACCTGCATCATCTGGTCAACCTGTTCGCCCCTTTCGATCAATGCCAGCAAGTCGCGCACTTTGGCCGTCCATCCGGCTTCGGCGTTGGTGTCGTACCAGTCCGAGAGCTGTTCCAGATAACGCGACCAGCTGAGCATCGGATCGACTGCGGGATAGAACCGCTTGTAGGCGCGTTCGGACGACAGGCCGAGGAAACACTTCACCGTGGACAGCGTCGATTGCGTGACCGGTTCATCAAAGTTCCCACCTGCCGGTGACACGGTCCCGATCAGGGTCAGGCTGCCGGTGTCCCCATCATTGGTCTTCATCGCTCCGGCGCGTTCGTACAACCCCTTGATCGAGCTTTCGAGATAGGCGGGAAAGCCCTCTTCCCCCGGAATTTCTTCGAGCTTGCCGGAGGTCTCGCGCATGGCCTGAGCCCAGCGGCTGGTACTGTCCGCAATCAGCAGCACGTCGTACCCCATCTGGCGGTAATATTCGCCCAGGGTGATCCCGGTGAATATAGACGCCTCGCGCGCGGCTACGGGCATCGAGGAGGTGTTGCAGATGATGATCGTCCGGTCCATCAGACTGCCGCCAGTGGTCGGGTCGGTCATCTTCGGGAATTCCGCAATCGTCTCGACAACCTCACCCGCGCGTTCACCACAGGCCACCACGATCACGATGTCCACCTTGGCGTTGCGTGCAATCAGGTTCTGCAGCACCGTCTTGCCTGCGCCGAACGGACCGGGAATACAGGCCGTCCCACCGCGGGCTATCGGAAAGAACGTGTCGATCAGGCGCTGAGAGGTCAGGACAGGTTCGGTTGGATAGAGCCGCTCGGACAAGGTGCGTTTCAGAACGTTTTCCGGCAAAGCCCGCCGTACCGGCCATTTCTGCGACAGGGTCAGCGTGTGCTCACCCCCCTGTGCATCTTCAAGCCGCGCCACGATATCATGGATCATGGCCGCACCCTTCTGAACCCAAATGACTTTGTAGTCCCCAACCCAATTAAAGGGCAGCATGATCTTATGGGTGAAATGCCCCTCGGGCACCGCCCCGATGCTGTCGCCTGCTGTGACCGTGTCGCCCACCTTGACCGATGGGGTAAACGACCACTTTGCCTGAGTGTCCAGGGGCGCAACGTCCGCCCCACGCGGCAGAAAGGTTCCGAATTCTGCCGCCACCTTGGCCAAAGGCGACTGCAAGCCGTCAAACACCTGCCCCAACAGCCCAGGACCAAGTTCGACCGAGAGCAGCTGCCCCGATTGTTCGACCGGGTCGCCCACGGCGACGCCATCAGTGCTTTCGTAAACCTGCACATCGGCAGTGTCGCCCCGCACCCGTAACACTTCGGCTTTCAGACGTTCCTGACGTCCACCGGGGCCGGGCCGCGTGGGCAGAATGAAAACGACCTCATTCTTGACCAGCTGTCCGGGATGGCCTGTGGCATCAGGGTTCGCCTGAATTTGTACCAGCCCTTCCTGTACCGAGACGACGCGGGCAGTAGAGGTCTGCGTGGCGGAGGTTGGGGCTGTCATGCGCTTACTCCCTCAAAATCCAAGTCGATCGCACTTGCCATGGCGTGTTGCGCCAGTTTCTCAAAGCGCGTTGCCGCGTCACGCGCATTGCTTTGCGCCCAGCGATCAAAAATATTCCAGATCAGAACATAAATCGCCACGGCTTCGAAATCGAACAGATGGCGCGCGGCGTAGCGTTTCAGTTGCATATGGCTGACCGACAAAAGCAACCGTTCAAGCCCCAGGGGGTCATCGACATCCAGCAAGTGTTTGGCTTCTTTGATCCAGGGCATTGGGGTTTCCAGCCGAAAGGCAGGGTCGCCCCAGTTGGCTGGAATGTGTCGGCTCCAGCGTCCAATGGCATAGACGCCACTAGGTGCAGCACCCCCCTGTTTGCGCAGGCGCAGCGCGGCAACCGCAATCCTCAAATCCATCCGTTCCATGAACAGCTTGCGCAAGGTCGGTTGTGGAATGTGCCGGAGCGCTTCTTTGCATCGCTCAATGGTCTGTGCATCCGAGACGTTCATATCATAGTTGTTCCAGTTCAGAGCGTGTTCCATTACCTCCAGAACCCGCGCATCCGCTGGTGTCAGCACCCGCAATCGCCGGTCCAGCCTGAGCCGCGACAGCGGAGGTTGTTTGGCGATGAACAACCGTTCCGAGCCCGGCAGGCTGCTGATCAGCGCGATATAGGCGTCAGGGTCCGACATGTTACCGGATCACACCTTCCAAAACGGCACGAAAGCGCGGCTGCAAATGTTCCATCAACAACGAGGCGACGGCCTTATCGGTCAGATCCAGAACAACCCCCTGTTCATCAGCCCGGATGCGGATGCCATTCTGGGTGTCATCCGCGCTGTGCAGCTCAACCTGTTCCTTCAGCATTTCAGCCGTCAGTCCCAGAACGTAACGCGTCAGCTTTCCCGACTGAATATCATCGGCGTTCTGTTTGATGTCATCCTGAGTGGCGACCCTGGGAGGCAGTATGACCTGCGCGGGCCCTTCCAGTCTGGCGTCTGACGCGGCGCGACCGACGACTTCAAGGATCATTTGTTTCAGCAGTTCAGGATCAGTCATTTCTTGGGTGACCAGCCGTTCAACATCCTTGCGGAATCGATCTGTCAGACCGGCCTTCATTGTAAGCACCGCATCACGCATCGCTGTATTCAGCGCCTCTTCTCCGGCTGTGCGATAATTATCCGCTTCGGCACGGGCCTTTTTCCGATACTCATCTACGTCGCGCTTGGCATCGGCAAGAATTTTGGCCGCCTCGGCTTTGGCTTCAGCGCGCAGCTTGTCTGCATCGGCCTGACCGGCAGCCACACCATCGCTGCGCAGCTTGTCGATCAGCGCATCCACCCCATGCGAAATAATCCCGTCCTGTGCCATCAGCTAATCCCCGCGCTGATGACCAAAGCAAAGACAAAGGCAAATACGCCAAAGCCCTCAATGATTGCAGCCGGCGCAAGTGCCAGGCCAAAAATCTCGGGCTTTTCCTTGGTTGCGTTGATCGCTGCAGCACAGGCCCTTCCCTGCCAGATGCCGCAATACATCAGGGCGATGCCCGACAGGATACCGATCCCGAACAGCCCGCCTGCATTTTCAGGCGTCACATCGCGGTTCAGCGTGAACATGATGACGATGCCGTAGATCACCATCGTCGATGGAAAGGCCGACACGCCGATAAACCGGCCATACCCGCCTTCGGTTTCCGTCATCGCTCCGATACTGGCCTGTCCAGCAATGGAACAGCCAATCGCGCTTGCTGCGGCGCCCAGCGCCATGGGGGCATAGATTCCCAACCAGCCCAATGTAAGTACAAGCTCATTCATTCCTGAACCTCCTTGCGGGCGAACGGGCGAAAGACGATGCCTTCATCCGGCAGACCCCATTTAAAGAATTCGATGTAATTGAGACGTAATCCGTGAACGACGCCACTCATCATGGCGAGCGCGAAATTAAGGATGTGCCCGGCGATCAGGATCAGCACGCCAAACAGAAGGCCCAGCCCTTTCAGAGACTGCATCACCGAGACCGCCAATTCGTTGAACGTAATCGCCAGTGAGGCCGAGGCCAGTCCCAGTGCAAACAGGCGCATATAGCTAAGCACATCTCCAAAGGCGCCCATCGCCCCGGCCAGCCCCTGCACTCCTTCTATAAGGCGCCAAAGCCAGTCTGACGGTTTGGCAATCTCGCGCTCGCTGGTGAACAGAAGGATCGCCAAAGCGCCTGCGATCATAATCGCAGCACCCGGTGCTGTGGGTCCGCCTTTCATATAGCTCAGCCACAGTATGAACCCGCCGATCAACACCGCGATCCAGCCAAGATTGGCAACGGAACTGCGCCGCCCCCAAGACGCGCGTGCTGCAAGCGCATTCGCCAATATCAGGTGCAGAACGCCGACCACGATTGAAATCATCATCATCGAGTCGAAATTGTTCAGGTCCAACAGCTTGAGTTTCCCCCAGATCGTGCTCGAGGCCGGGGAAGCGCCAAAATAGCTTCCAACCAAAATCCCGTACAGGACCGTCGCGCCCGAAATGATCAGACCATAAAGCCGCCACGATCTTTTCGCTGGTGTATTGTCGAGACGTTTCCAGAAGGCCAACAGCCCCAGCAGGATAACCAGGCCATAGCCGGCATCCGCAACGATCATCGCAAAGAAGATCGCGAACGAGACGGACACGATTATGCTGGGGTCCCATTCTCGATACCCAGGAACCTGATAGAACAGGGCAAGGTCTACCGCTGCACTGCGATTTTCCGGCTGCTCAAGCAGCGTCGGAGGTATCTCGTTCGGGCCCGGGTCTTCGATCAAAACAGCGGCGTTCTGCGAATTGGCCATGTCCAGGACAGCCTCGACCTGATCGCTGGGCACCCAACCCTGCAGGGCAAACACTTCGCCTTCGTCGCGGACCTTTTGCGTGGCATGGGCCAGTTCGGCTGCGCTTTCGGCGGCGGCAAGATTACGCCGCATCAACGTCAGAAAACGGGTCTGCCCGATACGCTCGGCTTCCAGCGCCTCAATGGCGATTTCGGCCTCTTCCAGCTGAGCTTCAAGCTCGTGAATGGGCAACGAACCCGTATGGGTGCGCGGCACTGGAAGGATGTCGTCTTCGGGATCTTCCGGGGCGATCAGAACGGCGTAGAGAAACCGGTGATCCTCTTGCAGGATGGCCCAGGGCAACTGAAGCTCCGCCAGTGCCTCGCGGTGCTTTAGCGGCAGTTGATAGAACCAAAGCCGGTTGCCTGCCAACACATCACTCGGCGGAAAATCCAGATCTCCCCACGGGCGCACCTGAGCGATCCGGTGGGATAGAAAATCCCGGTGGTCGGTCATATCCCTTATGCGCTGCATCAAGTCCAGGACTTCACCGACGAACTGGTCCATATCAAAACCAGAATCGCGCCGAACCTGACGGCGCGTTTCCGACGATTCTTTCAAAAACCGCAATGCTTTATACGCATCTCGGGCACCACGCTCATTGATCCGCTCTGGCTCTGCCGGCGGCGGTGCCAAAGGCAAAACATGCATGCATCCCAATGTCTGCAGCGCGCCTAGAGTGTCCCCCTTGTTCGCGGCACGGCCGACCAAAGACAGTTTTTTCAGCCTTGCAACACTCATGCCGCAACCTCCTTCGCATGTTTGCGTTTGGAGATTTTCGAGCGCACAACGGATTGCATCTGTTCATCGCTCAGATAGATGCGGATTTTCTTGATGTTGGCCCTGGCGCGCGGGATCAACACCTTCTCGAACAGATTGACGCGCTGCGTGATCGTGGCGACTGATTTGTCAAAAATCCTGACCCTTTCTTCGGCCACTTTCACGCGCAATCGGGTTTCGATCATGTCATGCAACAAACGCGCCACTGCATCCACCCAATGTGGCTTGGCCAAAAGGGAATACGGACGTACCGCGACCTCGATTCGGTCCAGATCGGGCATGGTAACGCCAACCACGTTGACCTTCTTCAGCCGGTAATCCTTTAGTTCGACCAACCCTTCCAGGTCGACACCTTGTTGCGCCAGCATGGGCAGCTTTTCCCCGACCTGCTGTGCCAAGCGCGTCACCTCGTCCTGCAGGTGCTGCACATTTTTACGTGCCTTGGCCCGTTCAGCCATCAGTTGCTGACGCTTCAGGTCCAGAGACGGCAGGAACCGCTCATAGCTTTTCAGCTGCGTCTGCTCGCGCGCAAGCGACGATTTATTCAGCTGCAACCGCGCCATGTGCATCCTTTGGGAAGTATTTGTCGATCAGATCCTGCTTCATCAGCAACTGCTCGGGGGCAAAGCATTCAGCTAGTGTCTTCCATCCCAGATCTAGCGCATCCTCCAGCGGGATCGAGACGTTGATGTCCATAAAGCGTTTGCGGAACAAAGCGCCGAATTTCAGCAACTGGTTGTCATAATCCGATAGGTCAAACGCCATGGCCTGTTTCTGCGCGGCATCTCGGCTTTCGGAATAGAACCGGATCATCGTGTTCATGATCTGGCCGTGGTCTTCGCGTGTGGTTTTGCCGATTACATTCTGCTTGAGGCGCGACAAACTGCCGAACGGGTCGATCACGCCGGAATGCAGGTAAAACTGGCCTTCAGTGATATATCCGGTGTTGTCCGGCACCGGATGCGTCACGTCATTCCCGGGCATGGTTGTGACAGTCAGCACAGTAACCGATCCACCCTTGGCATAGTCGCAAGCTTTCTCATACCGTCGTGCCAGTTGCGAATAGAGATCGCCCATATATCCACGCTGCGATGGGACGCGCTCCTGACTGATCCCAACCTCTTTCATCGCATCGGCATAGGCGGTCATATCCGTCAGCAGGACCAGAACACGCTTGCCCTCTTCCACAGCGAATTTCTCGGCAACGGCCAGCGCCATATCCGGCACCAGCAGGCGTTCGACCAACGGGTCCATGGCCTGATTGACGAACATCACGGTCCGCGAGAACACGCCCGCATCCTCGAACGAGGTTCTGAACGTGTGGAAGTCGTCAAAAATCAGCCCTAGCCCGCCAAACACAACAATATCCGCATCCGCCTGAATGCCGATGCGGCTGAGAAACGCGTTGAACGGCTCGCCGGATACCGAAAATATTGGGATCTTCTGGCTTTCGACCAGCGTATTGAACACGTCGATCATCGGCACATCCGTGCGAATCATCTTGTTGGGAACCGACCGCTCAACCGGGTTCACCGTTGGTCCCCCAATGTCGATGCGCGGTTCGGCAGACAAGTCCGGGCCGCCGTCAATCGCCTCGCCTGCGCCGTCAAACACCCGGCCCAGAATATTGGCCGAATACGGGGTTTGCATCGGATGACCAAGGAACGTTGCTGTCGCCTCGGTCGAAATCCCCTTGGTACCCGAGAACACTTGCAAGGTTATCACATCGCGGTCGATGAAGATGACTTGCGCCAGCGTTCTGTGCCCATCGACAGTTTCGATCACGGCCAGATCGTTGAAACGCACCGTCGCGTCAGCGGACCCGTCACTCGGAACTTTTATCTTTAGCGTATCCCCCACGATCTCGAGAACGCGGGTAAATTTCAGAAGACTTCGGGACATTTCTGATCCTCATAGCCTGAAAACTTGATTGAACTCAAATCGTGCAGAAAACGGTCACAAAGGTCTGCTTTTCAAATGGACCCGCATCACAGCGTCTGCCGAAAAACCATGCGCGCGACCCTGCATTCAAGGGGTCTGCGAACTGAAATTAATGGGCAAATGGTGCTTTAAAACATGACATAAATCAATTCATTTTCAGAAATTTATCCCGGTCATCACCTCAATTACTAAAAATTTAGTTTGACACGCAGGAGGCAAATCGCTGATGCTGATCGTCATCCGGTCTGCGCCGGATCACATTATCTTTGGGAGGAAACAGATGCGGAGACATCTACTTTCCGCAGTGGCGGCGGCTGCCGTCATTGCGGGGCACGGTCCCGTTTGGGCCGACGAAGCCGCAGCACAACGCTGGATCGACGACGAATTCCAGCCATCAACCCTGTCGAAAGACGAACAGATGGCCGAGATGCAATGGTTCATCGAAGCTGCACAGCCTTACAATGGCATGGAAATCAACGTCCTGTCCGAAGGCATCCCTACGCACTCTTACGAATCTGAGGTTCTGACCAAGGCGTTCGAAGAAATTACCGGCATCAAGGTCAATCACCAGATTCTGGGTGAAGGCGAAGTAGTTCAAGCCGTTCAAACCCAGCTGCAAACAGGTCGGAATCTGTATGACGGCTACGTGAACGACAGTGACCTGATCGGCACCCACTCTCGTCTGCAGTTGGCGTATCCGCTGACCGACATGATGGGTGGCGACTGGGCGGGCACGACCTCTCCGACGCTGGATTTGGATGACTTCATGGGCATTCAGTTCACCACCGGTCCGGATGGCAAGCTGTATCAGCTGCCTGATCAGCAGTTTGCGAACCTCTATTGGTTCCGCAAGGACTGGTTCGACGATGAGGCAAACAAAGCCGCGTTCAAAGAGAAGTACGGCTATGATCTGGGCGTTCCGGTCAACTGGTCCGCTTACGAAGACATCGCCGATTTCTTTACCAACGATGTGAAAGAAGTCGACGGTACCGCGATCTATGGCCACATGGATTACGGCAAGCGCGCACCTGACCTGGGTTGGCGTATGACCGACGCGTGGCTGTCGATGGCTGGTGCAGGCGACAAGGGTGAGCCGAACGGCATCCCCGTTGACGAATGGGGCATCCGCATGGAAGCGGGCACCTGTAACCCTGTTGGCGCATCTGTGTCGCGCGGTGGTGCTGCGAACGGTCCAGCTGCGGTCTATGCGATCCGCAAATGGGACGAATGGCTGCGCAACTATGCGCCTCCAGGTGCCGCGTCTTATGACTTCTACCAGTCGCTGCCGGCGCTTAGTCAAGGCAACGTGGCCCAGCAAATCTTCTGGTACACCGCCTTTACCGCCGACATGGTGAAGCCGAAGTCCGAAGGCAACAACACCGTCGACGACGAAGGCACACCGCTTTGGCGGATGGCGCCGAGCCCGCATGGCCCCTATTGGGAAGATGGTCAGAAGGTTGGGTATCAGGACGTGGGATCCTGGACCTTCCTGAAGTCGACCCCTGCGGATCGTGCTCAGGCGGCTTGGCTGTATGCCCAGTTCGTGACATCCAAGACGGTCGACGTGAAGAAGTCCCATGTGGGTCTGACTTTCATTCGCGACAGCTCGGTCAACCACGAGTCGTTCACCGAACGCGCGCCCAAGCTGGGTGGTTTGGTCGAGTTCTATCGCTCACCTGACCGCGTGGCATGGTCGCCGACCGGCATCAACGTGCCGGATTATCCAAAGCTGGCCCAGATCTGGTGGCAGCAGATCGGTGACGTGAACTCGGGTGCCTTCACTCCGCAAGAAGCGATGGATCGTCTGGCCGAAGAGATGGACATCACAATGGGCCGGATGCAGGCCGCGGATGAAAGCGCCGGTGTCTACGGCGGTTGTGGTCCGCGCTTGAACGAGCCGCAGGATGCGTCCTTCTGGCTGGAAAAGCCGGGTTCGCCAAAAGCCAAGCTGGAGAACGAAAAGCCGCAAGGCCAGACCGTCAACTATGACGAACTGGTTCAGCGCTGGCAGTCCCAGTAAGCGTAAACTCGTAGGCCGGGCTCAGACCCGGCCTACCCCCAAATACCCCCAGAGAACACCAGATGATCGAACTTCAAGACGCGACCAAACGAGTCGGCAACGTCATCCATATCAAACCCACGAATCTGACGCTGCAAACAGGCCATTTCAATGTGTTACTGGGTGCCACCGGTTCCGGGAAAACATCACTGATCAAGATGATGGCCGGACTGGATCCGATCGCCGCAGGCAAGGTCCTGATGGACGGGCAGGACGTGACCCGGCTGAATACGCAGAAGCGTAAGATCAGTCTGGTGCACCAGTTTTTCGTCAATTACCCCCATATGAGCGTTTTCGACAACATTGCCTCGCCCCTGCGCGTAGCAGGCATGGCGAAAAGCGAAATCGAAGGCCGCGTGGAAGAGGCCGCTGATCTGCTGCAGCTGCGCCCGATGCTGCAGCGCCGCCCGCACGAGCTGTCGGGTGGACAACAACAACGCACCGCTTTGGCCCGCGCGATTGCCAAGGAAAGCCGGGCCGTGTTCCTTGATGAACCCCTTGCCAATCTGGACTACAAACTGCGCGAAGAGCTACGCGAGCAACTTCCTGATCTTTTTGCCGGACGCGGGGCCGTTGTGGTCTATGCGACTTCAGAACCGGAAGAAGCATTGCTGCTCGGTGGTCATACCGCTCTGATGGCAGACGGCCGGGTCACCCAATTTGGGCCAACCGCTGATATCTACCGCAATCCGGAAAACATCGCTGCCGCACGTGTGTTCTCGGATCCGCCCATCAACGTCGCGCATATCACCGTCTCGGGTGCGCAGGCGCAACTTGCAGGGGGCGGTGGATGGGCCGTCACCGGCATCGCAGACGGTGAATACACAGTTGCGGTACGCCCGCATCGCGTGACGCCATTCCGCACATCGGACGCAGATGTAGAACTGACCGGGCGTGTGATCGTGACCGAGCTATCCGGATCTGACTCCAGTGCGCATTTCCAACATGGGAACGACGCATGGGTTTCATTGGCGGCGGGCGTACATCCCTATCAGGTTGGCGAAGACCATAGTTTCTATATGAATCCGGCCCATTGCCGGTATTTCGGCCAAGACGGCAAAAGGGTGGCCTGACATGGCACAGATCAAGCTTTCAAACCTTCGACACAGCTATATGCCATCGCCGCAAGGCCCCGAGGATTATGCGCTGAAGGAAATCGACGTCACTTGGCGCGATGGTGGGGCCTATGCGCTGCTGGGGCCATCAGGCTGCGGCAAGTCTACGCTGCTGAACATCATCTCGGGCCTGCTGACACCCTCCGAGGGGCAGATCCTGTTTGATGACCGCGACGTGACCGCCCTGCCCCCTGATCAGCGCAACATTGCGCAGGTTTTTCAGTTTCCAGTGATCTACGACACGATGACCGTAGGCGAGAACCTAGCCTTTCCTCTGAAAAACCGGGGCGTTGACGCGGCAACCATCAAGCGGCGTGTTGATGAGATTGCCGAAATGCTGGATGTCGCGGATATGCTAGGCACCAAAGCCTCTGGCCTGAGCCCGGACAACAAGCAAAAAATCTCGATGGGGCGCGGACTAGTGCGCGATGACGTGAATGCGGTGATGTTTGATGAGCCGCTGACCGTGATCGACCCGCATCTGAAATGGAAACTGCGGTCCAAGTTGAAAGAGCTGCACCAGCGCGTAAAAGCCACAATGATCTACGTCACCCACGACCAGACCGAGGCGTTGACTTTTGCTGATGAAGTCGTGGTCATGCAGGATGGTGAAGTGGTTCAGATTGGTACGCCGGTTGAACTGTTCGAGCGGCCTCAGCATACATTCGTTGGTCACTTTATCGGCTCGCCCGGCATGAATGTCTTGCCCTGCGAGACCAAGGGCGATCGCGCTATTTTCGAAGGGCATGAGGTGGTCTTGGAAGGTCCGACCCATGGTGAAGGTGGTCGCACCGATCTAGGAATACGCCCGGAATATGTAGGCTTCGGCCAATCCGGCATACCGGCACATGTCACCAAAGTAGCCGATATCGGGCGCCATTACGTGGTCAGTGCCATGGTTGGGAACACACCGATCAAGGCCGTCACCGAACACAATGCGCCCGAACAAGGCTCGATGGTCTTTCTGCAATTCAAACCCGAGCAGTCCCGCGTCTATCGCGACGGCTGGATCGCAACGCAGGAGCGGGCCCAATGAGAACAATAAACCAAAGAGCATGGTTCTTTGTCCTGCCGGTTCTGGCACTGGTTGCGTTCAACGCGCTGGTGCCAATGATGACGGTAGTCAACTACTCGGTGCAGGAGACCTTCGGCAATAACCAGTTCTTCTGGGAAGGGCTGGGATGGTTCGAACAAATCCTGCGCTCCGACCGTTTTCAGGCCGCTTTGGGGCGACAGTTCCTGTTTACCTTCATGATCCTGATCATCGAGGTGCCGCTGGGCATCATTGTTGCCCTGTCGATGCCGCGCAAAGGCTTTTGGGTGCCGGTCTGTCTGGTCCTGATGGCTCTGCCGATGCTCATCCCCTGGAACGTAGTCGGCTCGATGTGGAACATCTTTACCCTGCCAAAAATCGGCCTGCTGGGGTATTTTCTGAATGACGTGCTGGGCATCAATTATGACATGACACAGCAGCCATTGTCGGCCTGGATCACTGTCATCATCATGGATGTCTGGCACTGGACTTCGCTGGTGGTTCTACTGTGCTATGCGGGCCTGGTTTCGATCCCGGACGCCTATTATCAGGCGGCCAAGATCGACGGTGCAAGCCCGTGGTCAGTGTTCCGGTATATCCAGTTACCCAAGATGAAGACGGTTCTGACAATCGCCATCCTGCTGCGGTTCATGGACAGTTTCAATATCTACACCGAACCCTTCGTTTTGACTGGCGGGGGTCCCGGAAACTCGACCACCTTACTGTCGATCGATCTTGTAAAGATCGCACTGGGACAGTTCGACCTTGGCCCTGCGGCTGCGATGAGCTTGATCTATTTCGCCATCACACTGCTGGTCTCATGGGTCTTCTACACTCTGATGACAAAGGATGACGCCGAATGAAAAAGCGCTCCCTCATCCCGATCCTCTATATCGCGTTCCTGATGTTGCCGATCTATTGGCTAGTGGCGATGTCCTTCAAGACCACGAACGAGATCCTGTCGGGCTTTTCTCTGTTCCCGCAGACCTTTACGCTGGAAAATTACATCACGATCTTCACAGACCCGACGTGGTATTGGGGCTACATCAACTCGATCACCTATGTGACGCTGAACACGGTACTTTCCGTCTGTGTAGCCCTGCCAGCGGCCTATGCGTTCTCACGCTATCGGTTCCTAGGGGACAAGCAGTTGTTCTTCTGGCTACTGACCAACCGGATGGCACCGGCTGCTGTGTTCGCCTTGCCGTTCTTTCAGCTCTATTCGTCAATTCAGTTGTTTGACACCTATCTGGCGGTGGCGCTGGCGCATACGCTGTTCAACGTGCCGCTAGCGGTGTGGATTTTGGAAGGGTTCATGCGTGGCATCCCCAAAGAGTTGGACGAAACCGCTTATGTGGACGGGTATTCCTTTCCGCGCTTTTTCGTCACGATATTCCTGCCAAATATCAAAGCGGGTGTAGGCGTCGCGGCATTCTTCTGCTTCATGTTCTCATGGGTCGAAATGCTGTTGGCCAAGACTCTGACAGCGGTCGAGGCCAAACCCATCGCTGCCGTAATGACCCGAACCGCGTCCAGCGCCGGGTACGAATTGGGCCTGCTGGCCGCCGCCGGGACGCTGACCATCATCCCCGGCGCCATCGTCATCTGGTTTGTCCGCAACTACATCGCGCGTGGTTTCGCGATGGGGCGTGTATGAGGTTCGATATGCGTAAACTGCTTTTGATCCCCTTTCTGATCCCCGGTTCGGCCTTGGCGCAAGCACAGGCCGGGTGGGGAAGTGTGGGTCAGCCCGAAGAAAAAGAGTTTTCCTGGACCGCGCCCTTGTGGCCGGATTTCTGGATGGCGTGGACACCGGCGACCCTGGCCGTATTTGTCGGCATCTTTTCAGCCATCGCGCTGATCGGTCTGCTGGAAGGGTTCAAATACCGCGACGGGATTGAACGGCGCGGCGTTCTGGGCTTGACCACCACATTGGGCGACCGGCTGTTCATCACATTGCTTGGGGCAGCTTACATTTTTCTGGCCTGGTTAGGGCTAGTCGGGCAACCGGTCTGGACACCGCTGTTCCTGTCCATCGGCTGGGGCGTTTTCGTGTTCTGGAAAGTTTAAGCTTTGCGAAACCATCAAAGGATGCTTGTCTGTCAGGCACAGGTAAAATGACGGCACTGGGATCAATGCGAAAGAAAAAGACGACAAACCTGCTGACCGAGGTCGAACTGGAGTTCATGAACGAACTCTGGGCTCTGGGTCAGGGCTCGGTGCGTGATGTATTGGACCGGCTGCCACCAGATCGGAACCTGGCCTATACGTCAGGGGCCACAATCCTTCGCATTCTTGACGAAAAAGGCTTTGTAGAAAGTCGCAAAAACGGCAAGACCCTGAGTTATACGCCGCTTCTGGAAAAGGATAGGTATCAGGCGCGCTCACTGCAGAACCTGTCACGAACCTTGTTCGATGACACACCAGCCACGCTGGTTGCACGGTTGGTAGATGACGCCGGTCTGAGCGAGGCAGATCTTGAGGATATTCGGGCACTGGTAGAGAGGAGACTGCAAAATGACAGCGGTTAAACCGGTTCTCGACGCATTTCTCGAACTGAATCTGGTTCTTGCCCTAGCAGCGATTGTATGGATCGCGGCAAGATACGTGGTTTCAATGACGCAGATGCGACACGGGTTTGTTGCACAGCTGCGCGCATTGAAAATTCTGTGTCTTTGCGTACTGCTCAGCCCCCTTTTGGCAATCGGGGCTGGTTTGGTCATGGCGATGTATTCCGTTGAAGGCGGGGTCGCCATTGGGGATCTTGCCGTTGCCGCCTATCTGCGTGGCGATATCGCCATGCCCGCCACCCAGTTCGAGGCCCTGCTCAATACCCGGCAAAGGTGGATCGAACAGACCCTTGCAGGAGAAAACCCGATTATATCGGCAATCTTGGTGGTAATGGCGCTCTATTCTGCGGTCTGCATCCTGCGCATTATCCGTGACGGTTTGGCAATCCGAGGCATTGTTCGCTCCAGCTATCTGTGGCGAAGCTCGGAAAAGGTCGATATCCGCCTGTCCGACCGGGTCACAGTCCCCTTCGCCGTTCGCGGTTTGTGGCGCAGGCATGTGGTATTGCCCAGCCATCTGCTCAACACCCCCAGCGATATGCGGTTTGCCCTTGCACACGAGCTGCAACATGTAAGGGCTGCCGATGTTGAATGGGAACTGGGGTTCGAGCTTTTGCGGCCGTTCCTGTTCTGGAACCCGGCATATCTGATTCTCAAGTTTCAATTCGATCGGCTGCGCGAGCTGGCCTGTGATCAATCCGTCGTTTCGCGCCGTGAAATCAACGCGGTCGAATACACGTCCTGCCTGCTGAACTATTGCTCCAATTCAGTAATGCGCGGCAGCCCGCGTGTATTGAACGTAGCATTGGTTAAAGGGGGCAAGGCCAAACGCGTCTTGCGTCAACGTGTGATTGCCCTGGCAGATGCCCCTGCAATCCAACCCACAATGCCCCCTCTGTTCTTTGCCTTAAGCGTGGCTTTTGCTGTGATATTGGCGTTAGGCGCTGCGTCATTGCAGCCTGTAGACGACTGGAGCCATGACAGGTTGATGCTGTCGACCGTTGTGAACCTTGAACGGTTGGAAGCCCGCAATCAGGGCAACTGACCCTTATTCGTGGGAAATAATTTCGAAGGATCTGCAGCGCGACGCACATTCTTGCAGCGAAGCCAATCCGCGTTTGCAGAAGAAAGAAATCGCAGGTTGCTTGGTGAAACAGGCTGAGTGGCGGTGCTGTCAGGCAAATTCGAACCAGTCTCAGTCTACCTCAGAAAGCTGAAAATTAGGCGAAAATAAATTGGCTCCACGCCGAAAGAGCGGCGGTTCAACTGAGTTTGAACTTGTCGCGTGAGTAAAGCTGCCGTTCATGATTGAAATGACTATGGACGGAAGTGTCGTCTGCGGCAAACTTTTGCAAACACCGCCTTTGCCGGAAGCAGAGCATCGCACGTTCTTTTCGCCGACGGAAGATGTGAATACTCAGCAAGATTGTTCTTCCAACGGTCGGTTTCTTGCCTTGAGGCATTTCCTATGACTTTCATCGCCGCGTCGTAATAGTGCAACTTGTCAGTGACGACGAAACCTGACTGGCCGCATCGTTTCATCGCTTTCTTCAAGTGTAAAAGGGCCGCAACACGATCACGGCGCTTCGTGAAATAGATTTCCAGCACCTCGCCTTCATGGTCGGCTACCCGCCACAGGTGATATTGCTTGCCGTTGATCTTCAACAATAACCTTATTTAGATGCCGCTACCAGTTCGCGAAACATCGCATCCGATTTATGCGTTTTCGGCTAATTTCTGCGGAACAGATAGGGCCAAACCTATTCAACCAGAATCGAACGTACACCATCACTGCTAGACGAATGATCTCAGGGTTGGTTTTGAAGCAGAGAAAAAGTGAGCGTTTTTTTCATCAAGCGAAGCTACGAAACTGCCCTGCCTGTCTCAAGCCAATTTCCCTTAGCACCACCCGTTCAAATGTTCAGGGCTTGCGGATCGAATGGCACAAGAATCTCCTGATTTTCTGTACCTCGGATCAAAAGTTGGTTTCCCAGAGTTTCAACTGCAATCACCCTGGCTCCACTACACCAACGAAGCGCCCCGATGACATGTGTAACCTCAACTTGGCGATCGGGGTTTAGATGAATGACGCCGTGATCGTTGGGGAAACTGTTTTCGACATTTCCCAGGATGGGCGACGCGGCCCCCTCCTCAACCCCAAGGCAGGCGAAGTGGCGGCTCGACCAAGGAGCATAGTATCGACCACCGTTCGAATGCCACAACATCGTCATCGGCAAAGCCTGAGCCGATTTAAGCGACAGGAACATGTCGCCCTCCACGGGGCGAGTTACCGCGGTCCAACCCAATTCCTCATCAGGCGAATCCAATCCAACAACAAAGTCTTCACTCTGTGGAGACCATGGGTAGTTTGACAGATTCACTTCGCGGTCTTTCCCGGGAAAAGACGCCAACGTTTGGCTTTCAGCCGGATATCTAAGCGCTGAATAGCCTAATGCCGGATCAACTTCCTGTTCAACCTTAGGCGTTCGCCAACACTGCTTTCGAGAGGTATGGATGATCCCACCATTGGGCAAGGATACATTTGCGTGATTTGCAACCGGCATTGTGCCGTCGCCACCAATGAAAGTGTGACGCTGGTAGACGAATGGATGCTCAGGATGCAGTGTAATCTCTTTTTGCAGCCTAGCTCCATAGACCGTTCTGTCGAGCTCAGCGCGCAAATAGCTGTCGGTCTTTTCTTCTAGTCTCCAACGAGAGTTAGCTGGCCACCCATGCAGCGGCGATGTCCCCTCAGTTGACCCGAATGGGGCGCAGAAGAAATCACCGCCGAGTTTTTCCAAATGAGGAGCTATACCTTCGGGCATAACTTCGTCTGTGCCGACCCAAGGTGCGCGATGTAGTGGTGAAATCTCAGCGTTACCGTCGTACACACTGAAACTCTCGATCAACCCCAACTGCAAATCGAATGAAAGCCGGATGCCTGTTGCGGACAGCTCGATCACAAACCACTCCTAGCCCAAAAAATCATTCCACCAATACCATGACGCGACCATTTCCTACTCTGGTTTCGTAGGTGTGAAGATCTTCGCATACGGGCGCCCTCAAAGCTTTGCCCGTGCGATAGTCGAATAGCCCATTATGCTTGGGGCACTCTATCTCATTGTCCATCACCAGACCGTCCGATAAGTGCACTTGTTCGTGTGTACAGAGGCCGTCGGTGCAATAGAACTCATTGTCCAAACTGCGAACAATCAAGTAGGTTCTACCGTCGTGGTCCCAACGAATGAGATCTTCTTCCTCAACATCGTCTACGGCGCATGCGTCAACCCAAGGCATTACGTTCCTCCTCGATCACCGATTTCTAACCCCGTGTTTCTCTCCGGAACTGCCAAGTGAAAATGTTCCCGATATGGGCGGGCCGTCGGCGGGAGAGACTTTCGTATGGCGTAACTCGGGTCAACACGCTGCTTCATGACAGAACCCATCATTTCTTTGTAGCCGTCCCAAATCGAAGTATTCGGCGGCGGCAGATCATCCTTGATCAGATCATGAAGCGCTGGAAGAGAGTAATACGGAACCATCGGGAACATGTGATGCTCAATATGGTAATTCATGTTCCAGTAAACCCAACGGCTTATCGGGTTCATATAAAGTGTACGTGAATTTAAACGGTGATCAAGAACGTTCTCCGCAAGCCCTCCATGCTGAAGCAACCCCGTCATTACAAAATGCCAACACCCATAGACCCGAGGACCTCCGATTAAGAGTATGGGGATCAGGGATTTCCATGCGGCCCCGGAGACAAGCAAAACAAATGAAATCAACAAGACGGCAACGTAGATTGCAATGTGAATCCGCGCCCAAAGGACCGCTTTGGGCCATTGGCTTTCCGGAATGTAATCCCGCTCTTCTTGCGACAAGTTTCCCATCGCATTTCGCGTCAGAACTTTGAGCGAGGTCCACGTTTCAACAATCCCCACAAACGCAAGCGCTTTCAGGACGAGGCTGATCGGGTGCATCCACGCTATTTCCGGATCGCGGCCAACAATGAGTGTATCGGTGTGATGCCGAGCGTGGCTCCAGCGCCAATTGACCGGGTTTCGCATAATCTGGAAGGACGCGATGTGGTACACGACGTCGTTCATCCAGCGGGTTCGAAACGCCGTTCCGTGTCCGCATTCGTGCCAACGGCTGTCGCAGGCCGAACCATACACGACACCGTATGCAAACCAGAAAGGCACGCAAAGCCAGCTACCCCAGAAGTACAGCCCGCTAGCCGCAAATACAAAGTGCAAAGCGATCCAGATCACTGTGTCACGAATGGCCGGCGCATCCCTGCGCTTCATAAGCGATTTCAGCTTCTTACGAGGAACATCGCTGTGGTACCACTCTGCGGCCGACAGACCGTTTTCTATCGCTTGACGCGTATTCGCACCAGTCAGGGAATAATCCCGAACAGTGAGTTCAGAGCCAATGGGTATGGTCGACTTACTCATTTCCCCTTTCTCCATCGCTCACAGCGCCACCCGCTTCTTCGTTGACTATAGCAAAGGCGCCTGAATTTTGACTTCGCTAATTGGGCGGCGCAGAGCTCGCCCGTGTTACAAGCTCTACGGGAAGCGCTGATTTCATTGGAAGCGCTTTGCCAGTGTTCGCCAACTGGCCCAGCAAAACCTCTGCCGCACGGCGTCCCAGTTGGTGTCGGTCCTGTCGGATTGTTGTCAGAGCCGGAACATAAGATCCTGACATTTCAATATCGTCGAAACCAACAACCGAAATGTCACCGGGCACCTTCAACCCACCCGCGACCAGCCCAGAAATCAACCCAAAGGCAACCATATCCGCAGCGCAGAACACCGCCGTTGGGCGCTCATCCATCGCAAGTATTCGTCTGGCGGCCTCATGTCCGGATTCCAGCGAAAAGTCGCCTCTGATAATCCACTCGGGCCGCGCTGGAAGCCCCAAGCGTGTCCGTTCTTCGACCACGCCCTTACGCCGAGCGGTCGTCAGAACATTCCCGTCGGGACCGGTAACATGCGCGATTTTTTTGTGGCCCAAATCATGCAGGTGCCTGATCGCCAATCGCGCACCTTCGGCGTTGTCGCTGGAAATCACCGGAAAGGCCTCGCCTTCCACCCATTCACACAAAAATACTATGCGGTCGCCGGCGCCGTATGTGACGCATTGCTGAAGTGCGGTCGAAGGAATGCCACCATCCAAAGAGATTGCGCCATCTATCCGGCCGTCTCGAAAGTACCCGGCAAGAGTTTCTTCCTGCAGCGGATTACTTTCGGTATCGGCAATCAGAACTGCATAGTCCGATCCCGCAAACCCCTCACTGATACCGGCAAGTATGCCCGAATAGAAAGGTTTGCCGAGGTTGGGAACAAGGATCAGTACGGCCCCCGCCCTTTTCATCCGCAGGTTTCGGGCTGCCTGATTAACGCGATATCCCGTCTCGCGAATAGCTTCCAAAACAGCAACACGTGTTGATTTTGACACCAGATCAGGATTGGACAGAACACGACTGACAGTGGCTGTCGACACCTGCGAAACACGTGCGACGTCCTGTATTGTGGCGGGTTTGGGTATCTTGCTCATTGCTTGGCAGTCGATTTCTGGCTTGACTCGAATCTCATGTGATGCCGATTATGTAATCGATTACACAATTTGGAAAGTAGGTATTTTCCAAAATGTAATCGATTGCAGTAACGATTTCGCCAAACGAGGGAAACTGATGGCATCCGAATTCAAACGCAACAAAAGCCGGGTTCTTTGATGGTTTCGAAGGTCACATTCGACTTTGCCGGGGCAAAGGTCCTGGTGATCGGTGCCAGCCGAGCCGGCATTGGTGCCGCTATTGCAAAAGAATTCCAGGACTCGGGTGCCACAGTGGAGATTACCGGTGTGGAACCGCAATGCATCGAAGAGGACGCTGCCCGGTTTGACTACATTCAACTGGATGTAACCAACACCGAGGAAGTCTACAAATTTGCAGGTGAACGGGGCCATATTGACGTCTTGGTAAACTGTGCGGCGGTGACTCGACGCGGTGAAGAAATGGCACCTAAGTTCTTTTCCCACGTGCTGGACGTAAATCTGACCGGGTCTTTTCGCTGCGCCGAAGCGCTGCACCCTGCCCTTTCGGTTGCGAAAGGGCGCGTCATAAATGTTGCCTCCATGTATGCGCGCTTTGGTTCACCGCTCAACCCAGCCTATGGCGCGTCAAAAGCCGGCGTGGAACAACTAACAAAATCACTGGCGATTGCGTGGGCCAAAGACGGTATTCGGGTGAACGCGATCGCGCCCGGGTTCATCGTGACCGAGCAATCGGCGAAAGCCCGAAAAGACGCCAGTTTCTCAACAGCTGTAGAAGCACGCACACCCTTGGCACGCTGGGGTCACCCAGAAGATATTGCTGGAACAGCCTTGTTTCTCGCATCCGATGCGGCAGCCTTTGTGACCGGTGCCTGCGTGATCGTGGACGGAGGGTATTCGGTTGTTTGACAGGAGTGCACGATGAGTGACTTCGCAAAAATCCGCGCTGCGGTGATCGGGACTGGCTTCATAGGAACAGTGCACGTTCAGGCACTTCGGCGTCTGGGCGTGGACGTAAGAGGTGTTCTTGGGTCATCGCCAGAGCGCGGAAGGGAACGAGCGCGGGCAATGAGCGTAGCCCGGGCTTATGACTCTCTGGAGGATCTGTTGGCGGATGAAAACATCGATATAGTGCACGTAACGACCCCTAACCACGCACACTATCCGCAAGTGAAATCGATCCTAGCTGCGGGCAAACACGTCATCTGCGAGAAACCACTTGCCATGACGTCCGTAGAAAGCGCCGAGATGGTCGACCTAGCCAAGGCTTCTGGCAAGGTTGCAGCGGTTTGTTACAACATTCGCTTTTATCCGCTGAACCAACAAGCCCACGGCATGGTAATGGCCGGGGATCTGGGTGATATCCGTTTTGTTACCGGGCACTACCATCAGGACTGGCTTGCCAAACCTAGCGACTGGAACTGGCGGCTAGAAAGCGAAATGGGCGGCGCGCTGCGATCAGTTGGTGACATCGGAACGCACTGGGTTGACGTGACCAGCTTCGTCACCGGGTTGAAGGCGACCTCTGTCTTTGCTGAGCTGACAACCTTCCTTCCGGAACGCCAGAAACCTCTTGGCCCGGTTGAGACATTTACCAGCGGAACCGGCGAAACCGAAACTGTGCATATCGACACCGACGATGCTGCGATGATCCTTATCCGATATGAGAACGGAGCGCGGGCCGTGATGAGCACATCCCAGGTGAACATGGGTCGAAAGAACTCGTTGCAATGGGACATCGCCGGAGCAAATGCCAGTGCGGCTTGGGACAGTGAAACTCCTGATCATCTGTTCATTGGGCATCGTGACGCGCCCAACCAAACCCTGATGCGTGACTTCACCTTGATGAACGGTCCGGGGATCGCAGCCGCCACCTTGCCGCCCGGGCATGTCGAAGGGTTCGCAGATTCATTCTTCAACTTTTTCCGGGCGGTCTATGCCGACGTCATCGCGGGCGGGCGGCAACAAGGCAGCACATGGGCCACATTTGAGGACGGCCACTACGAGATGCAGTTCTGCGATGCAGTCGTGAAGTCGGCGAGTGAGAGCCGCTGGGTCGATTTGAGCGAGATTTGAGGGCGATGACATGAAACTGGGCTTACTGACTGCACCATTCGAAAACTCTCAATTGACTGAGGTGGCGGCCTGGGCCGGTTCCAATGGGTTTTCGGCGATGGAGGTCGCCTGCTGGCCATCGTCAGGTGGCGAACAACGGCGCTATGCGGGAACCAGCCACATCAACGTAGATGGCCTTTCTGCGGATCAGGGCACTGAAATTGTTGGGCAACTCGGCGATCAGGGGGTCGAGATTTCGGGTCTGGGGTACTATCCCAATCCGCTCCACGCCGATGAAGAGCATCGGGTTGAAGTTATTGGACATCTTAACAAAGTAATCACCGCCGCCGGTGTTATGGGCATCAAAGTTGTCAACACATTCGTCGGCGGAGATCGCACTCTGCATCTCGACGCGAACTGGGAGCGTGCCACCGAAATTTTCGATCCGATCGTGAAGCATGCACAAAACTCTGGTGTGCGTCTGTGCTTTGAGAACTGCCCGATGATCTTCAGCTATGACGAATGGCCCGGGGGTCACAACATTGCTTACTCGCCAAGAATCTGGCGGCGAATATTCGAGGAATGGGGCGATGCGGTTGGCATGAACTTCGATCCTTCACATCTGATCTGGCAGTTCATCGATCAGACACGGTTCATCAAGGAGTTCGGTTCTCACATGGCTCATGTCCATGCCAAGGACGTGATGGTTGATGAGGACGGGCTTTATGACAACGGTGTGATGTCTACCGGCATGGGATGGCAAATCCCACGGCTTTGCGGGCTGGGCGATGTGGATTGGTCCGGTTTCTTTTCCGGCCTGTACCGCGCCGGTTACGACGGTCCGATCATTATCGAACATGAAGACAGGTTGTTCGAAGGGACTGACGAAAAGGTCAAGCGGGGTTTTCTGCTGGCCCGGGATGTCCTGTCACCATTCATCAAGTGAAGAAATTATCAAATTTGAAATGACTAAAACTGGGAGGAAACTAAAATGAAGAACCTACTTTATGGTGTTGCTGCTCTTGCAGTTTCAGCGTCTCTTTCAACTGTGGCGATGGCTGACGGGCACAAGCAATACACAATCGGAGTGTCCAACACCGTTCAAGGCAATGGCTGGCGCGAACAGATGATTTGCGCCATGCGTGCCCAAGCTCTGGTCGAAGCCGATGTGACAAACCTGATCGTCGCGCATCGCAACACTGATTCAGCCGGGCAACTGGAAGACATCAACAACCTCATCGAAGCGGGTGTAGACGCCATCGTGCTGAACCCATCCAACCCGGATGCTTTGAATTCGGCACTGGAAAAAGCAATGGCGCAAGATATCGTCATTGTTGCCGTGGATGCCGGTGTTTCGGCTGAAGGCGCCTACATTCTTTCGAACAATCAAGAAGAATACGCCTATCTTGGCGCCAAGTGGTTATTTGAACAGCTCGGTGGCAAAGGTGACGTTGTCTATATGCGAGGCATTGCTGGCGTCTCAGCCGATACTGACCGCGACAACGGCTTTAAACGCGCGTTGGCAGAACACCCCGATATCAATGTGGTGCATGAAGTTTTCACCGGCTGGCAGCAAGACCAGGGTAAGCAACAGATCTTTGATTACCTGGCCACCGGCATCCCGTTTGACGGTGTCTGGACCAGCGGCATCGACAACGTAATCGTCGATGCGTTCACCGAATCCGGGGCACCTTTGGTGCCGATCGTCGGCGCAGACAACGCGGGCTTTGTTCAATACTTGACCGAGGTTGAGGGATTGAACGGCGCGGCAGTGACAAATCCTGGCTCAGTCGGCGGCGCAGGCATTGCTCTGGCTGTCGACATTCTTAACGGCAAGGCACCTGAGAACAAAACCGTTCTTGTAGATCCTGTGCTTTGGGAGAATGCGACGGACGCAGGCCGTGAAACGATCACAGCGGCTCAGAATCCTAACCTTGACCCAGAGTGGCCCGTATCAGTGACCGTTCCCGGCTGGACCGACTACACGATGGAACAAATCATCGACTGTAAGGGACCCGGCGAAGGTTGACCCGAATTGACTGGCCTTCCGCCTTTAGCTGGGCGGAAGGCAAAACCAACCCACTCGGCATTCAAGGACTTCCATGAGCAGCACACCACTTCTCGACGCGTCTGACGTGGCCAAAAGTTTTGGCGCCGTACGGGCGTTGACCAATGCGCACCTCACGGTTGCTGAAGGCGAGATCGTCGCCTTGATGGGCGCAAATGGTGCTGGCAAGTCCACTTTCGTCAAGATCATTACCGGTGCCCTTAAACCCGACGCTGGACAGGTATTGATCAGAGGCAAACATGCGTTTGTCGGAAGCCCCGCCGAGGCGCGCCGTTCCGGTTTGGTGCCGGTTTATCAAGAACCCTCACTCATACCTGATCTCGACGTATCCGACAATCTTCGGCTGACAGACACACCTGTTGATCAGTTTCAAAATTGGGTTACAGAACTTGGTATCGAAGGTCTGAAACTATCGGCAATGATTGGCGACCTGCCACTTGCTACACTGCGCATCCTTGATCTGGCGCGCGCGCTGGCTGTTGAACCAGATGTCCTCTTGCTGGACGAAATGACCGCGGCGCTGCCGACGGATCTGGTTGAACGCGTATTGAAGACCGTAAGGCGCAAAGCAAATGACGGGATGGGTGTGATCTATGTTTCTCACCGTTTCACCGAGATTTCGGAACTGTGCGATCGGGCCACTGTGTTGCGGGATGGCATGTCTGTCGGAGATCTCGACATTGAACCCGGCGTAGAAGAACGCGTGGTCGAATTGATGCTGGGTCAGAAGATTGACATTGGAACACGTCAGATCCTTCGAGCAAATAAACCACAGGCTAAGACACCGCGCCTGACCATTAAGTCACTGGCTTTTGAGCCCAGTTTTTCGGATGTTTCGTTCGACTTATTCCCCGGCGAGGTCCTAGGGGTGGTCGCGCTTGAGGGTCAGGGGCAGGATGAACTGTTTGAGGTTCTTGCGGGCTTTGATCGCCTGTCTTCAGGATCGATGGAAGTTGATGGAAAGCCCGTAAACTTCGCCCACCCCGCCGACGCCATTGCAGTCGGGATAACCTTCGTTCCGGGCGATCGTTCAGACGCTCTGCTGGCGCAAAGGTCAGTTAAAGAAAACATCGCTTTGCCATTTTCAGCCCGGTTCAAGAACTGGGGGCCAATAAAATTGCGGCATGAGCGCGATCGGGTCGCTTACGCGGTTGAGAAGCTGCAGATCGACACACGCGCGCAGGGCGAGGTGCAAAGGCTTTCAGGTGGCAACCAACAGAAAGTCACCATTGGTCGCTGGCTCGCGACAGGTGTCGAAACCCTGCTTCTATTCGATCCGACCCGTGGCATCGATGTGCGCACAAAACGCCAGATTTACCCGCTTGTCCGTGAGTTGGCAGATCAAGGAGCGGCGGTTCTATTCTACACGTCCGAGTTGGAAGAAATCCCACTTGCCTGTGACCGCGCGGTCGTAATCTTCAACGGTCGCGTGGTTGATGTGATTGATGCCGCTGACGCGGATGAACAAACACTGATGCGTGCGGCCTATGGCCTGACCGAAACGGAGGGCGCGGCGTGAGCGTGGCCATCCGAAAACACGCATGGGTCATGGGGTTAGCGGTTCTTCTCATGGTCCTTTTGACCATCACGAAATTGATACAGCCGACTTTCGGTGCGTCAGGACTGGAGAGTATTGCCCGCGCCGCCCTGCCCTTTGCTTTCGCAACCGCTGGAATGGCCATCGTCGTAATCGTCGGCGGTATCGACCTGTCTGTTGCGTCCATGATGGCGGTCTGCGCCGTGACCGCTGCCGTTCTGATGGAACGCATGGCCGGTGTACCGGCTTTGTTTATCGTGTTGGGGGTCGGGTTTTTGATGGGGTTGATCAATGGTCTTTTGATCGTTGTAACGCGCGTGCCAGACATCGTTGTGACACTCAGCATGCTGTTTGTCTGGGAAGGCGTCGCGCTGTTGATCCTAGAGACACCGGGCGGCGCGACTGCAGATTGGCTGGAACAGGCAATACGCGGTCACTTTCTGTTCAACGGACTGCCCAAAGCACTGCTCATTATTGCCTTTGGCATCGCTGTTGTCTGGATGCCAATCCGGCGCTCCAAACTCGGGCTCTCGATTTACGCCACCGGATCAGACGAGCTTGCCGCCTTCCGCTCTGGCGTTTCAGTGGGAAGAACAAAGATAACGGCCTATGCGCTATGCGGGCTGTTTTGCGCCATGGGCGGTCTAAGCCTCGCTGCGCTGACCGGGATTGGAGAGCCGGTTCCGGGGCCATATCTTATGGCCTCGGTCGCGGCCGTAGTTCTGGGCGGTGTCGTGCTGGGCGGTGGCAAAGGCGGTCTGCTTGGGCCGATCATCGCGGTGTTCATTTTGCGGATCATTCGGACGATCCTGACATTGCTGGCCGTCGATCCAAACGTGACCACGATTATCGAAGGCACGATTATGGTTCTCGTCGTTATGCTGGGCACGGCGGCTTCACTAAAAGGAGCCCGCCGATGAGCATGGACACCATAGATCCACCGATGGTCCGCTTTGGCCGTTATCTGCGCGACAACCCGATCATCCCGCTATTGGTCTTCCTTGTCTTGATGATCGCTGTGCTCGAAGTATTGCGGCCAGGTATCGTTACCCCGGTCCGAGCAGGTCGGGATGGGCTGATTTCAACCTTTTGGGTTGGCAACCTGATCAAGTTCGCAATTCCATTGGCGATGCTTGCGGCTTGTCAGGTGCTGACAATGCTAACCGCAGGAATTGATCTCTCGGTCGGGGTAGTTGCCACCGTGTCAGCCTTCGTTTGCGCAACACTTAGTGCGATTTGGGGCGTGACACCTGCAGTATTGATCGCGCTGTCAGCTGGCCTAGTTGTGGGCGTTGTAAATGGCATCGGTGTGGGATTGGTCCGGGTCCATCCATTGATCATGACACTGGGATCGGGGTTAATCGCCACCGGATGTCTGCAGGTCTATCAACGCCTCGTTATCAATGCTGGCACCGAAATACCCGCCTTCCTTGCCTGGCTCGGAACCGGCCGCACCGCTGGAATGCCGAATGGCCTTTTTGTATTCATCCCGTTTGCGCTCTTTATCCTGTGGCTGATGCGCTATACAGGATTTGGTCGGCTGCTGTTCGCCCTAGGCTCCAATGAGCAGGCCGCTAAGCTGTCCGGGGTCCGAGCATGGCAGGTCTATCTGGGGCTCTACGTGCTTTCAAGTTTGATCGCTGCGCTGGCTGGCTTGCTCTATCTCGGCATGATCCGTCAAACTTCGCTGAGCCTTGCCAACCCCTTATTGTTACCCTCTGTCGCTGCGGCGGTGATTGGCGGCACATCAATCTTCGGAGGTCGTGGCAGTTTCGCAGGTGCGATTGTGGGCGCACTTATTCTGCGTGTGCTGGATACTATGCTAACATTGATGCAAATGCCGGAAGGTGCGCGCACGGCCCTGTTTGGGCTGATCATTCTTGCAGTTACCGCACTCTACGTCAGGATCACCGGCACGCGCTAAAGGGAGTTTCCAATGGCCAAATTCCGGATCGTCGGCATCAGTTTCGATCACATGCATATGGGTGACTTGCTTCGGATGGTGCACGATCATCCAGACGCTGAAATCGCCGGTATATTCGATCCTGATTGGGACAAGATGAAGGCAGCGGCAACGGCCTTCAGCGTTCCCAAAGATCGGATCTTTACCGACTTCGACACATGCATGGCTGCGGGACCCTACGACATGGCAATTCTTTGTGTGGCAACGGCTCAGCATGCGGAATATACCGAACGTCTGGCCTCTTACGACCTGCATGTTTTTGTCGAAAAGCCCTTTGCCGCATCTTCTGATGATGCGCGCCGCATGATGGCTGCAATGGATAGGACCGACAAGCAGTTGATCATCAACTGGCCTTTGCGATGGGTCGAAAGCCATGTGACGGCCAAACGGTTGATTGATGACGGGATGATCGGCGACCTGCACGAAGTGCATTTCTACGACGGAAATCGCGGACCTCTATACCATCTGGCCGACAAGGTCGAAGTCACCCCGGGCGAGGTTGAGCGTCAGAAACCGAACTCATGGTGGTATAAGCGTGCATCGGGCGGTGGGTCGCTGTTGGATTACCTTGGCTACGGCGCGACGCTTGGAACCTGGTATATGGGGGGCGAGGAGCCGATCGAGGTGACATGCACAGTCGATGAGACACCGGGGATTGAGGTCGATCAACACGCCATTGCCGTTTGCCGTTATGAAACCGGGCTCTCAAAAATGGAAACGCGCTGGGGCACCTTCACCGACCCGTGGACAACGCAACCTCAACCAACTTGCGGATTCGTCTTTGTGGGCACAGACGGCACCATTTCATCGCCCGATTATGCCGATCACATAACGGTTCAAACCCGCACACGACCTGACCGGCACGAGATACCAGTGACTCCGCTACCGTTAGGTGAACGAAATGCGATTGAGTACGTCCTTGACTGCATATCCAGAGAAGTCCCGGTCAAAGGGCCACTGGATCCAGCACTTTGCCTGACAGCGCAACGGATCGTCGATACAGCGCTCCGCTCGGCATATGAAAAACGAACACTTCGATTACTCGCATGACCTCAGACAGTGCCAATACAGACCAGTACGCACTAAAATCTGCTCATCTGCACGAAATCGATGCGCCGGATCTGCAGTATCTTCCACCAATGCCTCGACGCTATGAACCCCGGATCGGGGTTATTGGTACGGGTGGGATTTCTGCAAGCCATCTTGATGCCTACCGAACAGCAGGCTGGGACGTCGCCGCAATCTGGAACCGTACGCGCTCAAAGGCTGAAGAGAAAGCTGCTGAATACTGCCCCTCTGCACGCATCGAAGATGACTGGGAGGCGCTTCTTGCCGATAGCGAGATCGACGTTGTCGATGTCACGCTGCACCCCGAACATCGTGTGCCAATCATCAGAGCTGCCCTGCAAGCAGGCAAACACGTGCTCAGCCAGAAGCCTTTTGTTACCGACCTCGATCTGGGTAATGACCTTGTGAAGCTGGCAGATGATCAAGGCGTTAAACTAGCGGTAAACCAGAACGGTCGTTGGGCCCCGCACCTGTCCTGGATGCGTGAGGCGGTTTCAGCCGGATTGATCGGTGATGTTCTGTCGGCCCATATCTCAATTCACTGGGATCACAGCTGGACTGCAGGTACCCCGTTTGACGAAATCGACCAGCTGATACTTTACGACTTTGGAATTCACTGGTTCGACTTTCTTGCGTCTCTTGTCGGAGATAGAGCAGAAAGCGTCTTTGCAGCTGCTACATCTGCACGCGGCCAGGCCAACAAAGTGCCTCTGATGTCGCAGGCTCTGGTTCGTTTGGACCAAGGCCAAGCAAGCCTGGTTTTTGACGGGGGCGTTCCCTTTGGGCCTCGCGATACAACATACGTTGCAGGTACGACCGGTAGCCTGACATCAGTTGGACCGGATCTGTCGACGCAATCTGTGACACTTGAGACAGCGCATGGCATTGCGCGGCCTGCACTCGAAGGACAATGGTTCAACGACGGGTTTCGTGGCGCCATGGGGGAGCTTCTTTGTTCAATTGAAGACGACCGAGAGCCCTCAACATCTGCAAGAACCAACCTAAAATCATTGGCCATCGTTCTCGCCGCGGTTGCTTCGTCTAAACGCAAAAGGGAGGTCGAGATAGGAAGCATTAGGCTCAGGACACATAGCGAATAGATGACCAAAGCGGCGAGAGCGATTTCTGAGAGGAAGACTTTGAGACACCTGTCGAACCGCGTCGCCAGTCCTTCAATCTGCCAAACATGATCTCAATCCGATTGCGACGTTTGTAGCGGCACTTGTCGTATCGGACAGTTGTCTTGCGCTGTTTGCGGCCTGGGATGCACGCGCGTATCCCTTTGTCTTTCAACGCTTCTCTGAACCAATCGGCATCATATCCGCGCTCACCCAGCTACCATTCGACATTTGGCGGGCTGCTGACCAATGCCCTCGCGCTAATGTAGTTGCTGACCTATCCGGCAGTGACAGACAGATCCCAGGGGCTTCATTCGCCATTGTGCTTGAACCAATAGCGCAAAGGGGCTCATCTGTCACAAACCGCATGCAACTATGTGTTCATGCCGCCCTTGGTGCGCCCGATCAGACATGTGCACCGCTCATTTGAGCGCGATGATTCACGCAGCCAAACGGAAATCAATGGGCCTAAATTGTTGTTGTCGCGTGATGTCTTCCACTGAAGCAGAATATACTCCAGCATAGTCCGCGCAGTCTCCAGACCGGTTGCTGAGCAAAAGATTGGTGATGTCCTCAGCCGCGATCTGAGCATGAGCTTGAACGGAAGTAAAACCTGTAAGAAGCGCGCTGAATGTCAAAACACTCACTCGCATGGTTCGATCTCCTTAGGGTTTTCAGAAATCCAAAAAAATGTTGCTCGATGGGAGTTGATGTCAGTCATCCTATCCTCAAAACGCGACGCGGTCCCCTCCATTCAAGTCCAGGATTTCTCTCGCTTCATCGGGAGTTGCGACCTGACTGCCTTTCTCTCACCGAAGATTCAGGCCACGATTCTCGACAGCACCTAGCCGCCCGAACTCACACTCAAGCGTCTGGTCAGCGTTACCCACGCAATTGATTGGGCCGAACAGGAATGTCGTTCGACTTTTGACACCTCAAGAACCGGCCTCCCAGATACAGGGTTCGCCCTCCTTGATCTGTGGGAACAATTCCCTGCTCCACCTTTTTGGGAATTTGCAGCATAGACCTCTGAAAAACATACATTTCTGAGAGGAGAAACTCTGGGTTCCAGACCCATCTCACGAAAATTCCCTGTAAATTGCCGGGTATCAGGGAAATCCCTCCCAAAGCGACCCCGCCAAAATGCGCCACTGAGACTGAGGCCTGAATTGCGTTCTGAGTGTGCGGTTTGCTCCGTCTCTGATTGAAAGCGCATGCGCCAACTCGCGGGAATTGCGACTCAATTCCGGGTCAGAAAACACAACTGAAGTGAGACAGGTATGAGTGGCGGTGCTGCCAGACTAATTCGAACCAGTCTCAGTGTGCCGCGGGATCCGCAATTCTTATCCGGAACAAAGTTGACGCCACTCGCTAAGAGCGGCGGCGCGGGTCAGCTTGAAGGTGTCTCGGCTGGTGAGCGATCTTTCTTGGTTGAAGTGGTTTTAGACGGAAGAATGAACGGCAGCGAATTTCTGTAAACTTCGCATGCGCCTGAACCGTTGCGTCGCGCGTTCGCGTCGTCGAAACGGAAGATGCGAATTCTCGACGCGGTTGTTGAGCCACCTGCCCGTCTGTTGTTTTTTGAGCGCGCCCATTTCTCTGAGCGCAGCCTTGTAGGAAGCGAAGCGATCTGTGACGATCTCTTCGGCGCAACCGTGCCGCTTCATCAGTTTCCTGAGGAATTTCAGTGCTGCAGCTTTGTTTCGGCGCTTGGTGACAACGGCTTCCAGCACCTCGCCTTCATGATCTACGGCCCGCCAGAGGTAGTACCTTTTGCCATTCACCTTCACAAAAACTTCGTCCACGTGCCACTTCCATTTCGAAAATGCCCGCAGTTGCTGGACTCGCTTCCGCCTTATCTCAGCAGCAAACATCGGGCCGAACCTGTTCCACCAATACCGGACAGTTTCGTGGTTCACGTCGATGCCTCGTTCATGCAGCAGATCTTCGACATTCCGAAGCGAGAGCGGAAATCGAATATACAGCATCACAGCAAGGCGGATGATATCGGGACTGGTCTTGAAGTTTTTAAAAGAGGCAGGTTTGGTCATGTGCAAAAACTACGCAACCGCCCTGCCCCGCTCAAGCAAAGTTCTTCTGACAAGACCTGCCAGGGGTGTCACTTCACTCCCGCGAAGAGTATTTGTTTCTTGCGATCTGCATCCCTTTGACACAAATCGAAATCGTTCTCATGCAAAAAACCCTGAGGGGAGGGCGCAACTAAAAAATGCCCATAATCATCTCGGCCTGCGACTAGCGCAACCAAAGTCTTCACGCCGTTTTGCTGTTTCATTGAGGGCTTTATGAAACGCAACGCCGCACCAATGCGCCTATCGTCTGTGTTATTGGGCCCTGATGCGTGAAAGAGATGCCCGTGATGCATGGATGCCTGCCCCGCACGCAATTCGGCAGCGACCGCATCTTTTTCCTTCACATCGACTGCGATTTCCTGCCCTCGTGACAACAGGTTGTTTTCGCTGAAGGTGTCCACGTGAGGCACGATACGGCTTTTATGGCTGCCAGGAACAAACCTCATACACCCGCTTTGCTCAGACGCTTCTGAAATCGCAACCCAACAGGTTACCTCTTCAGCATCATCCAAACCCCAATAGGTCAAGTCTTGGTGCCACGAGACTATCTTTGATGATCGCGCTTCTTTTACGAAAAGTGCTCCGCTCCAAACCATGAGGTCCGGCCCTAACACTGTTGAAGCAGCCTCAATCAGCTTCGGATGGCGAAGAAGTGCATCGAATGATGGTATTAGCCTGTCCGGATAAGAATATAGAAGCTTGAGTTTCTCCGGGTCGTCTCTGAGAATGCGCTCTGCTTTCTCAAAACCATCGCGCAGCGTTTGGACCTCGGAAGCTGTCAGGATATCCAGCGGCGCTACGAAACCGTCTCTTTCATAAGCCTTTGCAGTATCACGCATTCGTCTATCCATCGTCATTTTCCGGAAACGTTAACTGTACCTTCATTGATTGGCTTCGATCAGACGCGACCTCAAAGGCAGTGACAACCTCGCCAACTTCGAAGGAATGCGTCACCAACTGGTCGACGTTTATTAGTCCGCTTCTCATCATCTCGACCGCGACTGAGAACTCGGAATGGAAACGGAAAGACCCGCGAAGCACTATCTCTTTTGCAGTCAACGCTTGCATCGGCACTGTCATATCTCCGCCCAGACCAAGCTGAACCAATGTTCCACCCGGTCGCAAGCATGCGACTCCAGAAGCCAGAGCAGATTGAGCCCCGGAACACTCCAGTTGGACATCAATCTGGCCCTTGTCCTTTTCAAACGTCTCCAGTTTTTGCGGATCGGCGTAAGTGTTGATGGCATCGTCTGCCCCGCATTCACGCGCCAAAGCGAGGGTCTGGTCCGAGATATCGGTCGCCACTATTCTGGCCGCCCCTGAACGACGTGCTGCCAAGATCGTGAGGCAGCCGATCGGACCGCATCCCGTGATAAGTACCGTTTTACCTAAGAGGCTCCCAGCTTGTTTAATCGCGTGCAAACAGACCGCCAGAGGTTCGGCCATAGCGGCCTGCGCGGGGCTCAACCCATCTGCCGGAACACATTGACCTGCTTTTGCCACGAGTTTGCTTTGAAAAGCGCCTTGGATATGCGGGAACGGCATCGCGCTGCCATAGAACTTCATATCAAGACAGTGGTTTTGCTGCCTGTTCAGACAATAAATGCAGGCTTGGCAAGGGCGGGATGGAGAAACTGCAACGAGTTGACCTGAGTGCACCCCCTGCACACTTGACCCAACTTTCACGATTTCCCCGGCGACTTCGTGTCCAAGTACCATCGGTTGACGCAACTTTATCGCACCGAAACCACCGTGGTTGTAGTAATGCAGGTCAGATCCGCAAATCCCACCCGCGCGCATGGCAATCAAGACTTCGTCTGGCCCCACATCGTGTACGTCTCGGTTTTCCAACCTCAGATCTTTTGCGGCATGGATAACAACAGCAACACTGGCCGAAGACATTGCACAAACTCCCTATACAGATTGCCAAAAGATACGGATAGTCGGTGCTGACAACCAAGGGGTTTTTGCATGACGCTTGAAATGTTCAACCTAAAGGGAACACGCGCACTAGTAACAGGCTCTAGCCAAGGCATTGGATTTGCGTTGGCCCGTGGCTTGGCTGCCGCCGGTGCTCAGGTCGTTTTGAACGGGCGCGACACCGCGAAGCTAGCGGCAGCAGCATCCGAGTTGAGGGAAACAGGCGCCTCGGTACGTGAACTTTCGTTCGATGTAACCGATCATGAAGGTGTCCGATCTGCCGTGGACAACTTTGAAGAGTACGCCGGCCCCATAGACATCCTGATAAACAACGCCGGAATGCAACACAGGACGGAGTTACAGGATTTCCCGGCTGAAGCGTTCGAGCGCCTACTACAGACAAATGTTGCGTCCGTCTTTCACGTCGGTCAGGCTGTGGCACGGCACATGATTGAAAGAAAGTCAGGCAAGATCATTAACATTGCTTCGGTTCAATCCGCATTAGCAAGACCGGGTATTGCGCCTTACACGGCGACAAAAGGCGCCGTGACCAACCTTACAAAGGGAATGGCAACTGATTGGGCTAAATATGGTCTAAACTGCAATGCCATTGCGCCTGGATATTTCGATACACCTTTGAACGCCGCATTGGTTGCTGACCCAGAGTTCAGTGCATGGCTTGAGAAACGCACCCCAGCCGGTCGCTGGGGCAATGTAGAAGAACTTGTCGGCGCCGCCATATTCCTTGCCTCCCCTGCATCCAGTTTCGTCAATGGACATACTCTCTACGTTGATGGCGGAATAACGGCGTCACTTTGATTTGTGTCTTTCAACCGTCTGCTAGGTACGACTGACGCAGGTTTCGTTTAAAGCGCCGACGCCAAAGCAATCACCACAACAACCATCAATGAAGCCGCCATCGCAAAGTTGATCCTTTGATGTGAACTCTCACTTAAATCAAGGCTGCCCAGCTTTGCGCCAGCACCCAGCCAGATCATGTGAACTGGCACCCAAATCATATTGAATACTACGATTTTTATGACGACCTCCCAAACGGGCGCATCGGGCATAAAGGCAAACCCTGAAAACAATGCAGTGCCGACCACGTAAGCCTTGGGATTAATGAACTGAAGTGTCAGCCCGTTCGCAAAACCAAGTGGCGAGACCGCGGGGGAAAACCCGACCTTTGAGCCAGCGCTTGCAATACGCCAGGCGAGAAATCCCAAATACCCGACAGAGGCAAATAGCAGCAAAGTTCTAAGTACCGGTATAGCCAAAGCTACTGCAGCGACTCCAGAAACAACCAACATCATGTTGATGAACCCGCCCAGCATCAAACCAGCCACAAAAGCGAGTCCAGCTCGAAAACCAAATGCTGATCCAATGCCCGCAGTTGTTAAGACACCTGGGCCCGGCGTAATCAGCAGAAAGAAAACCGCAACAGCAAACTCAAACACTTTTCAGATTGACCTTTTACAGATCTCTGCATTCCGGCACAGCTGTGATCACCGATCCGTCCTTAAGGTGTTGCAGGAGATTGTCGACAGTTAGGTCACCCATAGCTGCACGCGTCTCAATAGTCGCGCTACCAGCGTGAGGGAGCAGAACGACATTGGACAGCTCGCGCAATGCTTTTGGAACACGCGGTTCGTCCTCGAAAACATCAAGCCCTGCCCACCCGAGCTCACCGTTTTGCAATGCATTAATGAGGGCAGTTTCGTCGACGATCGAACCTCGACTAACGTTTATCAGAGTGCCGCCTGCCCCCAACGCGTGCAGCACCTCAGCGTTGACCAACTTGTTGGTCGAAGGACCGCCGGGCGTGATGCATATGAGGACGTCCACATGTTCTGCCATTTCAACCAAATTGTCGAAATACGGGTACGGGACATCCTTTTGATTGCGGGTGTGATAAGAAATTTCGGGGGCCCACGGCTCCAACTTATCAACGATCGCCTGACCAATGCGACCAAGACCAAGAATGCCTATCTTTTGATTGTCCGCTGATCGCGTCAAAGGGGCATTACCTTCAACTTCCCACCGTCCGGACCGAACGTAATCATCGTCACGTATGAGCTCTCGATAACATGACAGAAACAGCAGAACGGCGGTGGTTGCGACTTCTTTGTTCAAAACATTGGGTGTGTGCGTAACAACAATCCCACGCTCAACCGCAGCATTTGCGTCGACAGCGTCGTAACCGACCCCATAGACACTGATCATCTTCAGGTTACTGAGTGATGTCATCAGGTCATGGGGAACACCATCATGTCCGTTCGTTACAATATGCGTAACACTTTCCGCGTTGAAATTGTCCAATTGATGAATGTCGAACGCTGCGGACAGGCGCTCTCGCATCCGTTCAGTGATCCCTCCGATTTGCAACAAGTCAGTCATCTTGACCAACCTTTTGCCGCTGAACACCAAGCCCATCGATGCGAAGCTCCATGACGTCGCCTTTTTTCAGATAAATTGGCTCCGGTTTGATCCCCATTCCAACACCGGGCGGTGTTCCAGTTGAAATTACGTCACCGGGGTGCAGTGTGAATAGTTGGCTAAGATGCTCTATGATCTCGGTAACGGAAAAGATCATCGTAGCAGTATTCCCGGTTTGCATGCGCTGACCGTTTACATCCAGTGACATTCCAAGGCTTTGAGGATCAGGCACCTCATCCCGGGTCACTAGCCACGGGCCGGTAGGGCCAAATGTGTCGCACGATTTTCCTTTGGTCCATTGACCGGTCAGTTGAGTTTGAAAATGCCTTTCCGACACGTCATTTACGATGCAATAGCCCGCAACATATTCGAGTGCGTCGGCCTTGGAAACGTATTTGGCTGTTTTGCCTATGACGACGCCCAGTTCGCATTCCCAGTCGGTGTGTGTAGATCCCCGCGGCATGACAACCTCGTCATATGCCCCAATGACCGCTGAGTTAGCCTTGAAAAAAAGGATCGGATGCTCGGGAATATCTGCGCCGGTTTCTGCAGCATGGTCCGAGTAGTTCAAACCGATGCAAAGAAATTTACCGATGTCGCCGACACACGGTGCGATACGAGGATCACCCTCCACAATTGGCAGGTTACTCGGATCTAATGAGCGCAGACTATCAAGAGTTCCGTCATCTAAAATCTCGCCGGTGATATCATTGATGTGAGCGGACAGATCCCGCAAATGCCCCTCAGAGTCGACCAGGGCAGGCTTTTCCGAGCCCTCGGCTCCGTAACGAACTAGTTTCATTTCTTTTCCTTTTAGTGATTGTCGCGTGGCATGAAGCCTCGCGCAATATCGCGGTAGTTTTCTGCACCTTTGAGCGTCATACCGCGATCCAACCGATCTACTTTTTCGCGAAATATTTCCTGCCACGGGGATTGGTTGGGCGGCATTGAATACCCACCTTTTGCCTCCAGATCGCGGGCGCGTTCATGCAGTTCTTCAAGCGAAACCAGCATATCTGCTGTGCCTTTACCTAGATCGATGCGCAGTCGGTCGCCAGTTCGCACCAAGGCCAACCCACCGCCCTCTGCTGCTTCGGGTGAAGCATTCAGGATAGACGGGCTTCCTGATGTGCCGGATTGCCGGCCATCACCGATGCAAGGAAGGGCTTCGATGCCTTGTTTCAACAAATATGCAGGTGGTCGCATGTTCACGACCTCTGCGGCACCTGGGTACCCTCTTGGTCCTGCTCCGCGCATAATCAGAATACAGTTTGCGTCTATTTTTTCTGCGGGATCATCGATCCGATGGTGAAAATCCTCGGGCCCATCAAACACAACCGCCCTGCCCTCGAATGCATTAGGATCATCCGGGTTCGACAGGTAGGTCTCTCGAAATGCCTGTGAGATCACAGATGTCTTCATAATCGCACTCTCGAACAAGTTGCCCGAGAGATTGATGAACCCCGCCTGTTGCTTAACCGGGCTACTGACAGGCTTGATTACGTCGCTATTCTGAGACCGGCGCGTCGAGCAGTTATTGCCCATCGTCTTACCGTTCACCGTTATCGCATCGGGATGCGGCAGCAATCCAGCATCAAGAAGCTCTCCGACAACGGCGGGAACACCCCCGGCCTGCTGGTAATCTTCGCCCAGATATTTGCCCGCAGGCTGCATGTTAACCAACAGAGGAACTTCGTGGCCAAGTTTCTGCCAGTCATCGTTGTTCAATGGAATACCAAGATGCCGGGCGATTGCATTCAGGTGAATCGGCGCGTTCGTCGATCCGCCAATCGCCGAGTTTATGACAATCGCATTCTCAAAAGCCTGACGTGTCATCACATCGCTGGGGCGTAAATCCTCCCAGACCATGTCCACAATGCGTTTACCCGTTTCATAACTGATTTGACCGCGCTCTCGATACGGGGCAGGTATGGCTGCTGATCCCGGCAATTGCATTCCCAAGGCTTCAGCAAGCGAATTCATGGTCGTTGCTGTTCCCATCGTATTGCAATAACCCACCGAAGGTGCCGCGGCGGCTGCGATCTCCATGAACTCATCGGTGTCGATTTCATCAGCCGCAAGGTCTTCGCGCGCTTTCCAAATAACCGTTCCTGATCCGGCGCGCTCACCTTTCCACCAGCCGTTGAGCATTGGGCCGACCGACAGCGCAATCGCTGGGATGTTGACGGTCGCAGCGGCCATAAGAAGAGCGGGCGTTGTCTTGTCGCAACCAATGTTCAGAACAACGCCATCAATCGGGTACCCGAATAGACTCTCAACGAGGGACAGATAAGCTAGATTGCGGTCGAGAGAGGCCGTTGGCCGTTTACCGGTCTCTTGTATCGGGTGGACTGGTATTTCGATGCACGTTCCCCCGGCGGCGATGATTCCGTCGCGAACGCGTTTGGACAACTCGATATGATGCCGGTTGCAGGGGCTCAAATCACTGCCGGTCTGAGCAATCCCAATGATCGGCTTGCCTGATTGCAGTTCTGCGCGGGTCAACCCGTAGTTCAGGTATCTCTCTAAATACAATGCCGTCATCTCAAGGTTCTCAGAGTTCATGAACCACTTGCGAGATCGCAGATCATTTTTTGATATTTTAGTCATTGGCCTGACCATCCCCCGTCAATTATGTGCGTGTGTCCCGTGGTGAATGCACTTTCATCGCTTGCCAGATAGACGACCAATGCAGCAATCTCTTCTGCCTTCGCCACACGCCCCATAGGCTGACGCGCCACAAATTGTGCAAGGGCTTCTTCTCTGCTGCCCAGTTGCTCTCCCAACGCATCTACGCGGTCACGCCAGCTGGGACTGTCGACTGTTCCCGGACAAATGCAATTGCACCGAATTCCTTGTGTTATGAAGTCAACGGCTACTGATTTAGTCAGCCCAACAACAGCAGCCTTTGTCGTTCCATATACACAACGATTTGGCGCACCGATTATGGAACCCAGTGCGGAAGACATATTGATTATCGAGCCTCCTCCGCGCTCTAGCATCCCCGGCAATACAGCCTTTGTCGTGCGCACCATTGAGCGCACATTAAGGTCCATGGCGAAGTCCCATTCTTCATCGGTCGCATCCAGAATCGTTCCGTGATGCACGAACCCGGCGCAGTTGAACAAAACGTCCGGCTTCGCTCGCGCGACCCCATGATGAATACTGTCATTATTCGTCACATCCATCTCGAAAATTTCGAGATTTTCGTGATTCTGATCGCGAATCAAATTTAAATTTCCAGGGTTAATATCCGTCGCATAGACTTTCGCACCCTCTCTTGCCATCGCAATTACGCTTGCAAGTCCGATCCCTTGCGCGGCGGCTGTGACCAGGACGTTTTTTCCCTTAAGTCTCTCTGACATATATATTTTCCGACCCTAAAAGTGGCGACTGGACAAGTGTTACTTCGTCCCACAGATCAACCGAGAAGCAGAGAAACCTTGGCGGATTTGCAACGACTTCTGGCATGTGGGCCCAGAGCCGTTAGCGTATGACAGAGATTTTGGTTTGGCCATAACCATGCGTGGCGCACCTTCGGAAGGACAGAGGATTATGAGCAAGCAGTTAAAAGTAGCTCTATTGGGAACCGGCCTGATGGGCGCTCCTATGGCGAGGAATATTTTGCGCGCCGAATTTCCGCTAACCGTATGGAACCGCAGCTTGAAAAAGGCAAAACCGTTGACGGCAGAAGGCGCGACATTGGCGGAAACTGCCCCGCTGGCGGTTTCGGGTGCAGACGTAATAGTAACCATGCTGTCGGATGGGTACGCGACCGGCGCGCTACTTTCTGACGAGGCTTTCCGCGAACAACTCAAACCGGGGATGATCTGGATTGATATGTCCAGCGCTAAACCCGAACACGCCAGAGAGCAATCCGCGCAATTATCCTCGATGGGGGTGCAGCATCTGGACGCCCCGGTTTCCGGTGGCACCAAAGGTGCCGAAGCTGGCACCCTTGCGATCATGGTCGGTGGTGATAAGGACGTTATGGAGCGCATGCGACCGGTTCTGACAGCAATAGGCCGGCCTGTGCATGTTGGCCCAAGTGGTTCCGGTCAATTGTGCAAATTGGCCAATCAAACAATTGTCGCTGTGACAATATCTGCTGTCGCCGAAGCGACACTACTGGCTCAGCAAGGCGGTGCAGACCCAACCGCGTTGAGGGCCGCGCTGAAGGGGGGCTTTGCGGATAGCATTATTTTGCAACAACATGGCGAACGCATGTCTGACGGAAATTTTGTACCCGGAGGTTTGTCTAAGTTTCAAATAAAGGATTTGGACAACACACTAGAGGAAGCGCGCAGCCTTCGCGTTGAGCTACCCAGCACCCAATCTGTGCGCGACCGTTTCGAATATTTGATAGACGAAATGGATGGGGCTGAGCTGGATCATTCGGCCTTGTATTTGGAACTTAAAAAACGGAACGGGATGCTGTGACGAGGATCCTTGTGTTAGGCGGTGGAGGAATGCTGGGCCAGAAACTGGCTCATAGAATTTCGACCCAAGAAACTTTTGGACCAGAAGCCCAAATCTCACTGTTCGATCTCTCGTTCCCGCTCGACAGTGCGCCAGGTAAGCAAATTGTGGGGAACTTGACTGCGCCAGGCATCGCCAAGTCTGTTGCAGCTCAGCGCCCGGTCGTCATATTCCACCTTGCAGCTATCGTTTCAGGCCAAGCTGAGAAAGACTTTGCGTTGGGCTGGGATGTCAACCTTATGGCGACCTGGGCACTGCTGAATGCACTCAGAGATGAACACGCGGCATCAGGAGGCGAGTACACGCCTCGTCTGGTTTTTGCCTCGTCCATAGCAGTTTTCGGAGCACCGTTCCCTGAAAAGATTGGCGATGAGTTCCTCTCGGCACCTTTGACCAGTTACGGAGCGCAGAAAGCAGCGTCTGAGTTGATGATCACGGATTTCAGCAGGAAAGGATACATCGACGGTATTTCCTTGCGCTTGCCCACTTTGTGTGTACGCCCGGGCAAGGCCAACGCTGCCGCTTCTTCCTTCTTTTCAGGTATAATCCGAGAGCCACTGAATGGGGATGAGGCTGTCTTACCAGTTGCCGTAACTGTTCGCCACTGGCACGCCAGCCCCCGCGCCGCTGCGACTTTTTTGACCCATGCAGCAACACTGGACACGCAGCTTTTGAATGACAGACGCGCATTAAACATGCCGGGCGTAAGTTGCACCGTCGCCGAACAAATCGAAGCGCTGCGCGATGTGGCCGGTCAAGATGCAGTTGGCCTCATCAGGCGAGAACCCGACGAGGCAATCGAACGAATAGTCAAGAATTGGCCGCGCGACTTTCAAACAGATCGCGCTCGGGAGTTGGGGTTCAAGGCGGAATCAAGCTTCGACGAAATCATTCAGGTGTATTTGGAAGACGATTTTCGGCTTTAGTCGCCCATCGTCTTTCCAGTTAGGTGGCGTTTCAGATGATCGTGAATCTTTTCTCGTGTTAACTGCTCATCCCCTGACAATGCTGCTTCAAGTATATCGGCATGGTGTCTTATGTTTTGAGAAATGAACTCAAAGTTCCGATCTGCCACCATCAATTGCTGTCTGAATTGCGCGTAAACTCGGCTATGCATTTGTTTTAAGGTTTCCGAGCCACAGGCAGAAATAAGCGTTTGGTGAAACTCCTTCTCCGAGGCAAACCATATCTCGATAAGGCCGCTCGGGTCGTCTGTGGAGTGTATGCGTTTTTCGATATGGCTAAGTTTGTGATGAGCGGCCGTCAATCTTGCTTCCCAATCCACTCCGCCATTGCGGATCGACATCGCAGTGCCTTCGGCCTCCAACAAAACACGGACGTGTGTCAATTCGATAAGCTTCTGCGGCGAACGCATCGGCACGCGGAAACCTTTTTGTTCCTGAAAGTCCACCAATCCAACAGCGGCCAAACGAAAAAGGACTTCCCGAACCGCACTCGCAGAACAGCCATACTCATTACGAAGTTCTTCGGCTCTCACCTTGGCTCCATGCTCAAATCCATTAGAGATTAGGCGCATTTTAAGGTCTTGATAAATATCGATTTCTTCTTTCATCCAGGTATGCGCCTTCAATTTTTGTCCAAGTAGCGTCGTAAGCAATTTTTCGAATTTATGCAATAATCTCGAAATTTTTAGAAATTTCAAATTTTTCTTGTTGCATTCGATTCGTCGGCTTAACGTCTATCGGCGTGACAGCAGCGGAGGCGACAAGATCTCCCACTAAGCGCAATGCTCAACGTCTGGGAGGACACCATGAAAATAGTCAAGACAGCGGCCGTGGCGGCCGTAGCCACGACAATGGCAGCCGGTTTCGCGATGGCTGAAACAACGAAACTTAGAATTCAAACCCATTTTTCGCCCGAAACTCTTTCTGGTCAGATGGCTGCAAAATTCGTTGAAGACATTCAGGAGATGTCGAACGGCGAAATCGAAGTTGAAATGTTCTATTCCTCTTCGGTGGTCAAATCAGTTGAAACCTTCGATGCCGCTGCTACGGGAATTTTGGACTGCGACATGACGGGCGGCGGCTATCAGACCGGTAAAAATCCGGCCTTCCAGTTTGCGGGCGACCTGCTCGGCGGGTATCAGAACCCATATCAGCAAATGGCTTGGCTTCTTCATGGCGGCGGAAGAGAAGCTGTGAATGATCTATACAACGGCTACGACATGGAGTTCATCGGATGGTGGATTCCCGGGCCGGAGTCGCTTTCTTCGACCAAGCCGATTGCAAAAGTGGACGACTTCAAAGATTGGAAATTCCGCTCCCCTCCAGGCCTTGCGACCAAAGTGTTCGCGGAACTTGGTGCTTCTCCGATCGTTATGGACTTCAACGAAATCTTTACGGCTTTGGAAACCGGTATCATTGATGGCGCGGATGCCGCGAACCTGACTAACAACGTGGGACTGGGTCTGTACGAGATCGCAGGTCACACAAACTATCCCGGTTTTCACTCGATGCCGGCAGATCACCTGGCCTGTCGCAAAGAAGTTTGGGAAGCTATGCCTGCGCACCACAAGAAGATCATGGAAGTCGCAATGGATAGCTTGGCATTGCACAATGCCACAATCAATGAAGTGCAGAACGCTCAGACTGCAAAAGACCTGAAAGCAAAAGGTGTTCAGTTGTACGAATGGTCGCCTGAAGACCTGGCAGCGTATCGCGCGGCCGTTCAGGTCGGTTGGACTGAATTCGCGACGACCCCTGAGGCACAGGCGCTTTTGGAAAGCCACATCAAATTCCTGCGTGACCTGGGAGCAATGCAGTAGTCAGGCTTCGACCGAATTACGACGCACGGAGAGGCCGCACTAGCGGCCCCTCCGGATTGGCGCCGGGATCCAGAACTTCATGAAAATCAACAGAATAATAAGTCACATACTGCAGTACGACATGCCGGAAGTTCTGGGCTACTCGCAACAGTATTATGACAAGCGTACAACCCATCTGGTCGAGATTCAGACAGATGAAGGGGTAACCGGTTGGGGGGAGTGTTTTGGTCCCGGAAACGTAGCCATTGCCAACAAGTCTATCGTAGAAAAGGTAATCCAACCATTGGTCCTTGGCATGGACCCTTTGGACAAAGACGTGATCTGGCACAAGGTGTACAACCTTCTGCGAGACCATGGCCAAAGCGGAATGCCAATACAGGCTTTGTCCGGGGTGGACATCGCACTTTGGGATATCACCGGCAAAATCTCTGGCCTCCCCCTCCATAAGCTTGTCGGCGGCGCGCATCGCACAAGCGTTCCTTGCTACGGTTACGGCATGATGCTTCGGGATGAACCGATTTCTAGTCTGGCCAGCCGTTTTGAGGAGGAAGCCGCAAAGATCAAAGAAATGGGATTTACCGCCACCAAAATGAAAACGGGCTTTGGCCCGAAGCCTGATGTGAAGCTGTGCGAAGCAGTTCGACGCGGAGTTGGTGACGACTTTCCTTATATGGTCGATGCAAACCATGCTTATACGACTTCGGACGCATTTTTTGTCGGTCGGGCGTTGGAAGAACTGGACGTATATTGGTTCGAAGAACCTGTCGCGCCAGAAGACATTGACGGGTACCGCGAATTGCGCACTTCGCTGAAAGTCAACATCTCGGGCGGGGAGGCAGTTTTCAATCGCTGGGCTTGGCGCAATCTTCTTGAAAATCGCGGCATCGATATAGCGCAACCAGAAGTATGCGCTTTGGGCGGTGTTTCAGAGTATCTCAGGATACTAGCACTATGCCACGCACATTTCACTCCGGTCGTAAATCACGTCTGGGGTAGCGCCATCGCTGTCGCGACTAATCTGCATTTACTGGCGGCCATGCCCCCAATTCCAGGCGGCTTGCATCCTTGGGAACCGATGCTGGAGTTCGACACGACGGACAACAAGTTTCGGGACGATCTGCTGACCGTACCGCTGGAAATTCAAAATCAGGTCAAGGCCAACAACGGCCGTGTCATGATCCCGACTGGCCCCGGACTGGGGGTCGAGCCGGATCGAGACTTTATTGATCACTACAGGATCGAAGGATAGGGACGAGGGTTACGCGATGCACAAGAATTCAGGCGGACCAATTGAATGGCTCATACCGTTGGCCTTCGTCGCGACTGCCAGTTGGCTTGTTTGGCATCTCCCGGCATTCCTATTGGATTGGCTGCCTTACACCTCTGAATCCCTCAAAAGCCAGGTAACGGAAATATATCTGCGCAGCGACGTCACGCCCGAATTACCTGGCGTGTTCGGGGGGTATGTCGACATCATCGACATGGCCGCGCTCGTCCTTCTACCGTTTCTTGCAGTGTTTGGCACCAAGACCGTGCGCCCAGCGACAATGGAGTTCCAAGGCTCGACGATTATGGATCGTTTCGCCCTGTTCATAGGCCGAGTTACCATGATGATGATCGCAATCATGACTGTCGTCATGCTCTACGAAGTCTTCATGCGTTATATCCTGGAAAAGCCGACCGAGTGGGCCAACGAAATGACACTCTGGTTCGCCAGCTTTGTGTTTTTGATGTCTGGCTACTACGCCATGCAACAACGCAGTCACATTCGAATATTCCTGCTGTACGACGCAGTTCCACGTTGGCTTCAGCGTGTTTTTGATACGGTTTCGACAATCCTGATCGTACTGTTTGCCTTCTTTCTGGTCTACGGCAGCTACAAACAGGTGTTCGTCAACAAGCTCTATAAATGGGAGCTTTATGGCTCCGCCTTCAATCCTCCGATCCCGGCGACGTTGCAGCCGATGGTGCTGATCGTGATTACGCTCGTCGCAATGCAAGCAATTTTGAACTTGATCGCGGATTGGAACAAAGAACCGGAAATCCACACAGATGAACCGGACGAAGACGAAATTGAAATGATCAAACGAGCGGTGGGACAAGACTGATGGATATTGGAACAATCTCACTCATCCTGATGGTCGCCCTGATCGTGCTTCTGGCGATCGGAATGCCCTTGGGTCTGGCCTCGGCTTCTCTTGCTGTTCTGGTTCTGGTCCTGAAGTTTGAACCGACACTGCTTTTGAACCCGTTTTCGTTCGGCGACGGGGTTCTCACCGGTCGGCCAGGCACTGGGCCGCTCTATATCCTGGCGCAGAAGATATACGGGCTCTTAACGGACTACGTGCTCATATCAGTTCCATTGTTTATCTTCATGGCGTCGCTGCTAGAGCGGTCCGGGATCGCGCGGGACATGTATTCGTCGTTGAATGTCTGGCTGTCCAGAACACGCGGCGGCATCGCAATCGTGACCTCGATCATGGCGGTGATCATGGCGGCCATGTCCGGCATCATCGGCGGTGAGGTTGTCCTGCTGGGCCTTATCGCCCTGCCCCAGATGCTGCGCCTCGGCTACGATCAGAATCTCGCGATCGGCGTCATCTGCGCCTCGGGGTCGCTTGGCACTATGATCCCTCCCTCGATCGTTCTGATCATCTATGGGCTGATCACCGAAACCTCGATCAAGTCGCTGTTCACCGCGTCTTTCATTCCCGGCTTCATGTTGGCCTCCATGATCATCCTGTACATCATCATCCGCACGCAGTTGAATCCTCATCACGCTCCGCTGCCGGAGCCGGACCCGAATGACCCCGAACCGGCTGAAAAACGCAAACTGTTTGGGGCTTTCATGAGCATCGTCGTCGCCGGATTTTCCACCGTTCTGTTTATCCGGGCTGCGTTCTTCGAGCTTTCCGGATCAAACGCTGCCAGCCAGGGTGAACCAGCGCGGCTGGGGACAGCTGACTACCTGCCCTGGTTTGCCGGCATCACGATCGTCGCCCTACTGCTGATCTTCTTCGTCTTTGGCAGAGAGCGCGCCAAAATAGGGTGGGAAATGGGCAAAGGCCTCGTTGCACCGCTGGTCGTCATCGGCGTCGTTCTCGGCTCGATCTATGGCGGGATCACAGGCATCACCGAGGCAGCAGGCATGGGCGCCTTCGCCGTCCTGATCATCGCTATCCTGCGGGGCGAGGGATCGTTTGAGCTGGTTTGGGACAGCTTGATGCGGACGTTAAAATCCACAGGTACCATTATCTGGGTTACGATCGGGGCCGCCGCGCTGGCGGGTGCCTACACCATTGCTGGCGGGCCCCAATACGTGGCCGACCTGATCGTCGGCCAGGAGCTGCCGACCATGCTGGTCATTCTGGTGATGATGCTGATCTTGCTGTTCATGGGCGCATTCATGGATTGGGTCGGCATCGTTCTGTTGATCATTCCGGTCTTTCTACCGATCGTCCTGCGCCTTCCCATTGAGGAAATCGGGGTCTTTGGCCAGCTAGAGCCGAGTCATGTCGCCATCTGGTTCGGCGTCGTGTTCTGTATGAACATGCAGGTCAGCTTCCTCTCGCCACCTTTCGGACCGGCCGCGTTCTACCTGAAGTCGGTAGCCCCGCCGCATATCAGCCTGACGGATATCTTCCGCGGCTTCCTGCCATTCATCGGGATCCAGTTGCTGGCGCTTTCCGTTCTTCTGATCTGGCCGGGCATCATCGCGCTGCTGTTGTGAGGTTGCACCCATGCTGACACAAGATCAGATTGGCAAGTTCCGGACGGACGGATACCTCGTGGTCGAAGATGTAATTCCCGGCGATGTCCTGGATCGGGTACAGGCCGAATACTCGGATGTCCTGAACCGGCTCTATGACGGTTGGTACAACAAAGGGCTGGTCAAGAACGACCCGTCGAGAATGACCTTCTGGGACAAACTTCTGTCCGCCTATCAGGCCGGTTGCGACTATTTCCAGCCGCTGGACATCTCGTTGCCCGGCGATCGGATCATGGCGGACACACCGTTACATATTGGGCCCGCAGTGTTCGACTTGCTGACGGCCCAGCCCATGCTTGACGTTGTCGAGCAGTTGATCGGGCCAGAGTTGGTCAGCAATCCGATCCAGCACGTTCGGCTGAAGCCCCCTGCCCTTAAGCTGTGCAAGGACGAGGTGCGCGCGCATATCACCGCAACGGACTGGCATCAGGACCGGGCGGTTGCGTTGGAGGATGCGGACCAGACCGACATGGTCACGGTTTGGATTGCCGTCAACGATGCAACGGTTGAAAACGGCTGCTTGCAAGTGCTGCCAAAGGCACAAGACCAATCCATCCTGCCGCATTGCGCGCGGACACAGACAGGCATTGCCGACGGGTTCATTGACGAAGGCCGAGCCGTGCCCCTTCCTGTCAAGGCAGGCGGGATCATCCTGTTTCACCCTCTGACGCCACATGCTTCGCTGGTCAATGAAACGGACCGGTTCCGCTGGTCGTTCGACATCCGCTTCAGTGCGACAGGCCAACCCACCGGTCGAGATCATTTCCCCAGCTTCATCGCGAGGTCCAGATCGCACCCCGAAACCGAGCTGCGAGATTGGCGCGTCTGCAAGTCCAATTGGGAAGCGGCCAGAGCAAGGCTGTCCGGACAGCCGCATATAGATATTCACCGGTGGACATCGGACTCGCCGTTCTGCGCCTAGCTGCTGCCGCCAAGAAAGCTGATTATGACTTTTGTACGTTTAGATCGAACGGATAGCGTGGTGGTTGCAACTCGGCCGCTGGAGGCCGGTAGTATGGTCGAAGATGTCTCGACCAATGCGCGCATCCCTTCGGGACACAAGGTCGCCACGCGTATGCTTGCACCCGGTGATCCGGTCAGAAAATACGCCCAGATTATCGGTTACGCCACCCAACGGATCGAACCTGGCGACCATGTGCACACCCACAATATCGAGTTCCGTAATACCAGCGTGGACTACGAGTTTGCGACGGACCACCGGCCCATGAAACCCGCCACCTCGGTCGATACGTTCATGGGCTACCACCGGGACAACGGTCGGTTCGGTACGCGCAATTACATCGCGGTTCTGACCACCGTGAACTGTTCGGCGACTGCGGCCCGCATGATTGCCAACCACTTCACACCGGACAAGCTGGCAGAGTTTCCGAACGTCGACGGCGTGGTTGCCTTTGTCCACGGAACGGGCTGCGGAATGGCCGACTCTGGCGACGGTTTCGAAGCTCTTCAACGGGTCATGTGGGGGTTTGCGAAACATCCCAACCACGCTGCTGTTCTGATGGTCGGTCTGGGCTGCGAGATGAACCAGATCGACTGGCTGTTGGACGCGTATGGGCTGAAGCAGAGCCCCACCTTCCATACGATGAACATCCAGAACGTCGCCGGATTGCGCCGGACCGTGGAAATGGGCATCAGCAAGATCAACCAGATGCTGCCCCTTGCCAATGAAGCGCGGCGCAGCGAAGCCCCGGCGTCCGAACTGATGGTTGCGCTGCAATGCGGTGGATCGGACGCTTGGTCAGGTGTGACCGCGAACCCTGCGCTCGGACATGCCTGCGACCTGTTGATTGCCCAAGGAGGCACAGGAGTCCTTGCGGAAACGCCCGAAATCTATGGAGCCGAACACCTTTTAACCCGCCGCGCCCTTGGTCGTGCAACTGGGGACAAACTGATCGGACTGATCGATTGGTGGCAGGACTATACCGCTCGCAATCACGGTTCGATGGACAACAACCCAAGCCCCGGCAACAAGCAAGGCGGTCTGACGACCATCCTTGAGAAATCGCTGGGGGCAGCGGCGAAGGGCGGAACCACCCCTTTGACCGGTGTATTCAAATACGCCGAACCCATCACCGCCAAAGGCTTCACCTTCATGGACAGCCCCGGATATGACCCAGCCTCGGTGACTGGGCAGATTGCGGCCGGGTGCAACCTTGTGTGCTTCACCACGGGACGCGGCTCTGCATTTGGGTCCAAACCGGCACCCACGCTGAAAATCGCTACTAACTCTGAGTTGGCAGCGCGCATGCCCGAAGACATGGACGTGGATGCGGGCGACATTCTGACCAAAGGTACCAGCGTCGAAGAAAAAGGACGGGAAATATACCAACTGCTGCTCCAAGTCGCCTCGGGCGCGCGGACCAAGTCCGAGGCGCAGGGCTTGGGTGACTACGAATTCGTTCCCTGGCAAATCGGAGCGGTGATGTGAAAAGGATCCTTGTAGCCGGCGGTGGATTGATCGGTATCCGCCACGTCCGCGCCGTGATTGAGCATCCCGGCTGTATGTTGGTCGGGTTGGCCGATCCAGATGGCTCGATCAAGATAGACGTGCCGCGTTTTGCTAGTGTGGACGAGGTGCAGGACCCGGTGGATGGCGTCATCATTGCGACGCCGACCCGCCTGCATGCAGAACACGGCATTCTGGCCGCATCCCGCGGTTGGCACATGCTAATCGAAAAGCCGGTTGCCGCATCAGTCGATGATGCCCTGCGCCTGAGGACGGCCGTTCGCCAGGCTAATGTCCGCAGCCTTGTAGGCCACCATCGGCGTTATCACACAACCTTGCAGCAACTGAAAGAGGTGATCGCGCAAGGTACGATCGGACAAGTTATCAACGTCTCGTTGCTGTGGGCCATGCGCAAACCCGAGAGTTATTTTGAACAGAACTGGCGGACTTTCGATGGCAGCCCAGTCATGATCAACCTGGTGCATGATATCGATGTCATGCGCTTTGTGATCGGAGAAATCTCAGATGTCGTCGCCCTGCCTGGCGCGTCGATCCGCGGATCAGATCGGATAGAAAGCGGGGCTATCGCGATCGCGTTCGAAAACGGCGCAACGGGCACTATCAGCTTTGCCGACACCGCACCCAGCCCTTGGGGGTTTGAGGCCGGAACCGGCGAAAACCCGAACATCGGCACAACCCGACAGGACATGATGTGGATCACTGGAACCAAGGGCGCTGTAAGTTTTCCTTCCATGACCCTGTGGCGTGGTAAGGATTGGGGCACTGCGGCCCAAAAAGACCAACTTCTACGACCGAAACAGAAACGCGAGCCGCTGGAGGCCCAGTTGGATCACTTCCTTGACGTGATCGACGGCGCCTCACCGTTGATCGACGTCGAGGATGCGGCCCGGACGCTCGAGGTCACATCACGGATAGAACAGGGGCTAAAAGCGCGGTCAGCTCGAGCGCGGGCACCGACCTGAAGGAAATCCGGCCCCGGCGAAGAACCGGGCCACCCAAAAACCTATGATTACACGCCGGGCAATATGAGCATCCGAACTTCAAAACCGCCCGCGCCAGACACAAGAATGAAAACCAGAGACATTTACGGAAAGGGAAACCAATGAGCAAACCATCAATCGGGTTTATCGGCTTGGGACTAATGGGCGGAGCCATGGTGAACCGACTGTTGGACCAAGGATACTCGGTCACGGTATTGGGAAACCGCGACCGCACATACCTGGACGCCGCGATTGACCGAGGCGCCCGCGAGATGGAAAACGCCCACGAGCTGGCTCAGGCCAGTGACATCGTGATGCTGTGCATGGGTACCTCCGAACAGGTCGAGGGCCGTATGCGCGGTGCAGATGGAGTGATTTCGGGATTGAAACCCGGGGCGATCGTCATCGACTTTGGCACCTCGCTTCCAGGCAGCACACGCGCCTTGGCCGAGGAGGTTGCCGCAGCCGGCGGAAGCTATCTTGATGCGCCGCTTGGCCGTACGCCTTCGCACGCGCTAGAGGGCAAGCTCAACATTATGACTTCCGGCGACAAGGCTGCCTTTGACAAGGCCGAGCCGACACTGAAAGACTTGGGCGAAAACGTTTTTTACCTTGGCCCCGTTGGGTCCGGACACACGATCAAGCTGATCAACAACTTCTTCGGAATGACCGTCGCGAACGCAATGGCCGAAGCTTTTGCCATGGCAGATATTACCGGTGTTGACCGCAAGCAGGTGTATGACGTTATGGCCGCAGGGCCGCTGTATTCCGGAATGATGGATTTCGTCAAAGCCTACGGCGTCGAGGATGACCCAAATCAGCTGGCCTTTGCCATCAAGAACGCGGCAAAAGATCTTGGGTATTATGACCGCATGGCACGCGAGGCAGGCGTTACCAGCGTGATGTCGCAGGGCGCGCTTTCGGCGCTGATTGACGCGCGCGACCACGGTCAGGCGGACGACATGGTCAGCCAGATGGTTGACTACTACGTCAAGCGTTTCAACACCTGATCGATGGCCGTCACCGCCAGCCCCACTGCGGACCTGCCGCGCCTTGGCATCGTGCTGATGTTGACGGCGTGGCTATTCTTTTCGCTGGTGGATCTTGGGGCCAAGTGGTTGGCGTTGGCGGGCGTGCCGGCATTTCAGTTGGCATTCATGCGCTATGCGGGGCACTTTGTGATCTCTGTGGGCGTGATCGCCAAGGGCGGGATTGAGGCCAGCAGGTTCAAGACCGACCATCCATGGCAGGTCATTAGCCGGGCCTTGCTGCTGATCTCGGCGACCGTTTTCAATTTTTATGCCCTGCGGTTTTTGCCTCTGACCGTCGTGTCAGCAATCATGTTCTCAAGCCCGGTCATCGTGTGTTTTCTGTCCGTCTTCGTTTTGAAAGAACGCGTGGGTCCATGGCGTTGGGCGGCTATTACCCTGGGCTTTCTGGGGGTGTTGGTTGTCGTGCGGCCGTTTGGTTCAGCCTTTCATCCGACCATGCTGTTGATCGTCTACAATGCCACCGCTTTGGCCTTGTACTCGATCATGACGCGCAAGCTGTCCGGGGTTGTTGCCGTGGACACCATGCAATTCTACCTTGGGCTTACCGGGACGGTGGTTCTGCTGCCGTTCGCCATATGGTTTTGGGTCCAGCCAGAAAACACGTGGAGCCTGATTGTACTGATCGGCCTTGGCGTCTTTGGCTGGTGCGGGCATCAACTATTGACGAACGCGCATCGGTTCGGAACGGCGAACCAGTTGATGCCATTCACCTATTCGTTCCTGATCTACGTTGCGATTTGGGGCTATTTGTTCTTTGACACGGTACCGGGCGCATTCACTTTGGCAGGGGCTGCTCTAATCATGACTGCCGGTCTCATCATCTGGAAGAGAGAAAAGAAATGACGCGAATTGCCTGCATCGGCGAAGCAATGATCGAATTGTCCATGCTGGAAACCGGTGCAAAGGTGGGCGTCGCGGGGGATACGCTGAACACGGCCATCTACATGCACCGCGCCGCTCCTGATCTGCAGGTGGAGTATATGACATGTCTGGGCGACGACCCGTTCTCAGGGCGCATCGCCGGCTTTATCGCCAGTCATGGAATCGGGACATCCGGCATCCGCATCATTCCGAACGCCTCTCCGGGATTATACGCAATCACGACATCTGCGGACGGTGAACGCAGCTTTACCTATTGGCGCAGCGAGGCGGCCGCCCGTCAGCTATTTGCCGATCACGACTTCAGCCCACTTAACGGTTACGACGTGCTGTACTTGTCAGGGATTTCCGTAGCCATTCTTCCGCATTCGGTGAGGCTTGCGCTTCTGGACTGGCTAGAAGGCTCTTCAGTTCGGTTGGTCTATGACAGCAATTTTCGTCCGCGTCTCTGGGACAGCGTCGAACACGCCCGGCAAATCAACCAACGGCTTTGGCAGCGTGCAGATATTGCCCTACCATCTATCGACGATGAGATGGCGCTTTTCGGGGAAAGCACTGATCAGGTGGCGGCACGCTTTGCCGATCATCACGGTGTCGGTGCGTTGAAACGCGGAGAGAATGGTCCTCTGCCCATCGGCCAGAACATTGACCAAACCTATGAGCCTGCCAATAACGTGCTGGATACCACAGCGGCGGGCGACAGTTTCAACGGTGGGTACCTCGCGGCCTTGCTGACGGGAAATTCACAGGCCGAGGCCCTGATGGCTGGACACAATCTGGCTTCCACCGTTGTTCAGTTCCGCGGCGCGATCATTCCCGGATAAGTGGCGCGAGATCCTCAGCACCAACAAGACCCAAGAGCGGTACTACCGGATCTGGCTGCTTGACAGCCGAGGCGATTTCCAACGCGCAAGGATCGGTCAGCGCCCTGCCTTCGGCTGTCTCAGACACGCAATAGGAGATCCAGGCCCGCATCCCCGCGATCACTGCCTGAGAGCCGGTTTCACGGAGTGTGGGAACAAAGCGATACGGCAGCTTCTGGCTGCCATCCATCGCGATTTGGTCCAGACGGTGCGCCAGCTCGGGGTTTTCAAAACGGCGCAACAGAGCCTCGGCATAGTCCGGAGCTTGTGCTTGCAGTGAAGCGGGCAGCGTTGCGCCCGCATCCAGCATCAACTCGGCAACCAGCGGGCGCAAAACCCGGTCTCGAACCGCTTCGTGAACGTAGTTCAGGCCTTGTTCCAACCCGGCATAAGCCAAGAGGGAATGGGCACCGTTCAACATGCGCAGCTTTCGCATCTCGTGCGGGGCCACGTCATCGACCAGTTGCACGCCCGGCCAATCCGGATGTGGGCCAACGAAATTGTCCTCGATCACCCACTCCGAGAACGCCTCGGTTGGAACAGCCATAGGATCGCCGCTGATTGCGCGAACGGCGTCCGTGGTAGCCGGGGTGATCCGGTCGACCATCGCGTTAGGAAAGCGAACAGCGTCCCAATTCACGTCCAGACCGGCTGCTTCCGCAAAATCGGCAACTGCCGTTTCGAGCGTTTTGCCGTTTTCCATGCGGTTGTCGCAGCTTAGCACTGTCACTGGCTTGCGCCGTTCCGCAAGGCCAAAAGCTAGAAACCCGATCAGCGTCGCGGGCCCTTGACGCGCCAGATCGGCGACAATCGCTGGGTCCTGAAGGTTCAGCTTGCCCGCGGCGTCCAAGTGATAACCTTTCTCGGTAACGGTTGCCGAAATGATCTCGGCATCCGCCATCACATCAAAAATCTCTGCGCAATCCTTGGGCGCGACCAGAACATCCCGCAGAGCTTTGATGCGCCGGACGCCCTGCCCCTGTACGCACAAATCGTACTCGAAACCTTGTCGCGCCAATCCATCCCGAACCGAGGATGAACGCAGGCTGACGCCGACAACGCCCCATCCGCCCGCATGATCGGTGTAGTCCAGTAAATGCGCCCGGGCGAAGTTTCCAAGGCCGAAGTGAAGAATTGTACCCATCTAGCTTTGCAATCCGTAAACCTGTTTCGCCAGATCGACCGCTAACAACCGCGCCAGATGCTCGGCACTGTCCCGACCGAAATAGCCGCGCGCAACCTGCTGGGCCAGATGAATCGCCACCCCCCGTCGCCACAGGTCGTGACGTGCAGGAATGGACAGAAAAGCCCGCGTATCGTCATTGAATCCGGCCAAATTGTAATATCCGGCCGTTTCAACGACCTGATCGAAATACCGCGCAATCCCGGCTGGGCTGTCGTGGAACCACCAAGGCGGCCCTATCCTAAGGCACGGCCAATGTCCCGCCATAGGGGCCAATTCACGGGCATAGGTGCTTTCGTCCAATGTGAAGAGTATAATGCGCAGTTCCGCCGAGTTTCCAACCCTGTTCAACAGCGCCTCAAGGCCCGTGACCCAATCCATCGCGATTGGAATGTCGGCCCCCTTGTCCCGTCCGAAGTCCCGCATTACCGCGTGGTTCGTGTTGCGCTTGCTGCCAGCATGTATCTGCATGGTCAGACCATCATCGACAGACATCTGCGCCATTTCGATCAGCATATGCCCATAGAACCGGCGAGCATCTTGTTCGGTACCTTCCCGCCGTCTCAGCCGTTGGTACAGCGCATCCGGGTCTTCCAGCCACTCGATCTGCACACGTTCGATACCGTGGTCGGTGGCAGTACATCCCAGCTGGATGAAATAAGCCCGCCGCATTCGCAGCGCGTTGAGGTAGCCATCATAGCTGCCCAGATCGCAGCCTGTCAGCTCAGCCAACTTGTTCAGGTTGTGTACGAACTCCGGGTCCGCCCCATCCAAAACCCCGTCTGGGCGGAACGTCGGAACAACGCGCCCGCCCCAACCACTTGTATGAATCTCCCGATGCTCCGCGAGGCCGTCGAGAGCAGAATCCGTGGTGGCCAGAACCTCGATCCCAAACCTGTCGAACAAAGCCCTCGGACGAAATTCGGGTCGCACCAGCTTTTCTGAGATCTTATCATAAATCAGGTCAGCCGTGCGCGAAGACAACTCCTCAGACACGCCCAACGTTTCTTGCAGCACGTAGTACATCCATATCCGAGATGGCGTTCCCAGAAACAGATGCCAGTGCTCGGCAAAGGTGCGAAATACGGCGCGAGGATCCTTCTTTCGCCCCTCTTCCCCAACGCCAAGTTCGGACAAGGGAACGCCCTGCGAATAGAGCATACGAAACACGTAATGGTCGGGAACCACCAGCAGCTCGGCCGGGTTGGGAAACGGCTCATCGGCTGCAAACCACCCCGGATCGCAGTGACCATGCGGAGACACGATCGGCAGGTTCTTGATGCCCAAGTACAGGTCTTCCGCCATGCCATTCAAATTATCGGTCAATTCTTCCTCCGATACTGCTGCCCGCAATTGTTAACACAGTTTTTAATGGTTGCATCTTTCCCGTTCGAACCCGCAGACTGACCGGGTGATCCGGGGGAATGAATGAATATTGCGCTGATTGGTTTGGGGATGGTTTCGGGCACGCATGTGGCTGCCATTCGGGCATCGGACCAAGGCCTCAATCTTGCCGGCGTCCTCGGGCGCAATCCTGAAAAAGCAGCTGAGTTCGCGCAGCGAAACGACACCCGCACATTCAGCTCGGTCGAGGAAATCGCAAACGAACCAGACGTCGACTTTGCGATCATCGCAACCCCGCCTGATCAGCGCACAGAGTTGGTGCGGGTTCTTTCGACCGCTTCGAAACCGATCCTGATGGAAAAGCCCATCGAAAGAACGCTGGACGCCGCGACGGCCATTGTCGAGCAGTGCGAGGTGTCTGGTGTTCCGCTGGGCATAGTCTTTCAGCACCGCGCCCGCGCCGCTTCGCAGGCGCTGAAATCAGCCATTGAACAGGGTGAGCTGGGCGCGATCGCCACGGTGGAGATCCGTGTCCCCTGGTGGCGTGATCAGAGCTACTATGACGAGCCGGGTCGCGGCACTTACGCTCGCGACGGAGGCGGTGTCATGATCTCGCAGGCAATCCACACGCTTGACCTTGCGATGTGGCTGCTGGGGCCGATCTCGGGCATTCAAGCCATGATGAGAAAAACTCCGTTACACGATCTCGAGGCCGAGGATTGGGCAGGTGCAATCCTTGAAATGGATAACGGCGCGGTGGGAACGTTGATGGCAACTACTGCCGAATATCCTGGGGCCGCTGAATCTATCACGATCCAGGGCACGCGCGCCAAAGCGCATCTGGATTCAGGTGTCCTGACCTTGACCACTTTCGATGGACGGAAATCCACGGTTGGCGAAACGTCCGCCACAGGCGGAGGGGCCGATCCCATGGCGTTCACCCATGAATGGCACCAGACGGTTATCGAGGATTTCGCCAAGACCGTCGCCGGTGGAACGAGGCCGCTGGCCAGCGGACGCAGTGCCCTTTTGACTCACGCCGTCATAGACGCGATGCAGATCGCCAATCGAACCGGCCAGAAAACACGAGTCGCCTCATGAGCCTGACCTGCGTCGCCCTTGGTCTGGACCACCGCCATATCTATGGCATGACGGAAAACATGCGTAAAATCGGCGTGGACTGTGTCGGCTACTGGACACAAGGCGATCCAGAAACGCTACCGGGCTACGTCAAAAGGTTTCCCAATATTCCGCGGCTGGCCCGATTGGAAGACGCCCTAACCTGCGGGGCGGATCTAGCGCTGATTTCCGCAATTCCGGCAGATAGGGCCGCGTTGACGATTCGCGCTATGCAGAACGGCATGGATGTCATGAGCGACAAGCCGGGCTGCACGACGTTTGAGCAACTCGACCAGATCAAGCGAACGGTCGCGGACACCGGTCGAATCTGGTCGGTAAATTTTTCCGAACGATTTGAAACGCCGGTCAGCACCATGGCGACCGAGTTGGTCGAGGCCGGTGCCATAGGGCGCGTGATCCAAACGGTCGGACTTGGCCCGCACCGATTGAACCGGGCAACCCGGCCGGAGTGGTTTTTTAGGCGTGACCGCTATGGCGGAATTCTGACCGACATTGCCTCGCATCAGATCGATCAGTTCTTGCATTACACAGGTTCGGAAACCGCGGAAATCACAAACGCTTGCGTGGCGAACTACGCAAACCCCAAGGATCCCGGGTTGCAGGATTTCGGAGAGCTCAATCTGCGCAGCGAGAATGGTACCGGGTATATCCGGGTTGACTGGTTTACGCCGGATGCCCTTCCGAACTGGGGGGATGGTCGTCTGACGATCCTAGGAACCGAAGGCTATATCGAGTTGCGAAAATATGTTGATGTGGGTGGGGCCTCAGGGACGGACCATCTGATCCTCGTGAATGGTGAAACCTGCCAAAAGATCGACGCATCTGACGACGGCCTTCCCTACTTTGCGCGCCTCGCCGATGACATCCGTAACCGGACCGAAACTGCAATGACGCAGACCCACTGCTTTAAGGTCATGGAACTGGCGCTACGTGCGCAGGAAATGGCGGAACGCAGATGATCAACGTTGCGATCCTTGGCGCTGGTATCGGTGCGCAACATCTGAGCGCACTGGAACGGCTTGACCGCGACTTCCGCGTAGCCGCCATGGTCGACCAGAATACGGACCGGATAGAACAGATTCGACAGAACTCGGATTTTCGCTCTCTGACCAATATTCAGGACGCGCTGGATGATCCGGCGATTGATGTCATCGACATCTGCCTACCGCCCCATCTGCATGTACCGACCACCCTTTCGGCACTGGCCGCAGGAAAACACGTTGTCTGCGAAAAGCCTCTTGCGACCTCGCTGCAGGATGTGGATCGGATCACCATAGCCGCACGCAGCGCGGGCAAGCAGGTGTTTCCGGTCTTTCAATACCGGTGGGGCCCGTCACTGGCCCAACTGCGCCACTTACAACGCGCAGGCCTGACCGGAGCGGTCCAAACTGCCGCGCTTGAAACCCATTGGTCCCGAGAGGCGGACTATTACGCGGTGCCGTGGCGAGGAACATGGGCCGGTGAACGCGGCGGCGCGGTTCTGGGCCATGCCATCCACAACCATGATCTGCTGACTCATATCGCGGGCGATATCGCCTGGGTGTCTGCAATGACAACGACGCGGGTCAACCCGATCGAGACGGAAGACTGCGCCGCGATCTGCTTCGGCATGACTTCCGGAGCCTTGTGCACAAGCAATATCACCCTGGGCGCCGCCACGGACGAAACCCGCCTGCGGTTCGTCTTTGAAAAGGTGACCGCCACCTCTGGCACAGAACCCTATGCCCCGGGCCAAACGCCCTGGTCATTCGCCGCGCGGGATCCGGTGGATCAAGCCGCTATCGACGAGGCCCTTGCAGCAGCCGCTGCCGAACCAACAGGTTTCGAAGGGTTCTTTACCGAAGTCGGCAAGGCACTGCGGTCCGAGGCAAATTCGGCCGTTACGCTGAAGGATGGCGCTGCGTCCATCGGCCTTGTGACGGCGATTTATCACGCAGCGCGCACCGGGCAGCGCGTTGCCCTTCCCATCAGGCCCGATCACCCACTGTATGAAGGATGGCTGCCATGAAACAATGCTGGCGTTGGTTCGGACCCGAGGATCCGATCGCCCTGGCCGATCTCCATCAAGTCGGGGTTCAGGGAATCGTCACCGCGCTGCATCACATCCCACCCGGACAGCCTTGGGATGAACCGAGCATCGCCGACCGGCAGGCCGTTCTTGCCGCGGCCGGGTACAGTTGGGACGTTGTCGAAAGCCTGCCCGTATCGGAGGCTATCAAGACGCAGTCGGCAGACATGGCCGAGCATCTGCAGGCGTACAAGTCCAGCCTCAGGGCCCTGTCCGTCCGTGGCGTCAAAGTTGTTTGCTACAACTTCATGCCGATCCTGGATTGGACGCGCACCGCCCTTCGTGCCCCACAGCCGCATGGCGGAACGGCCATGCTGTTCGACCTGACCGATTTTGCTGTTTTCGACATACATATTCTCGAACGTCCGGGCGCGTCGGAAGACTATTCCAGCGTCGTCCAGCAAACGGCCAATGATCGCTTTTCGCGCATGTCGGAGGAATCCAAGGCCCAGTTGCAGCACAATGTCACCGCGGGGCTGCCCGGCGCCAACGATCAGTGGAGCGTAGAGGACGTGCGCGGCTTGCTGCAGACATATGCCGAGATAGACCGTGACCGGCTGCGCGCAAACCTCATCGACTTCCTGTCTGAGGTCGCCCCGATAGCCCAAGAATTGGGGGTGCGCTTGTGCTGTCATCCCGATGATCCGCCCTTCTCGTTGCTCGGTCTGCCGCGGGTCATGTCCAGTACCGAGGACTACGGCGCCGTACTGGATGCGGTTGATATGCCCGCGAACGGCGCAACCTTGTGTACCGGATCGCTGGGTGTTTCCCCTGAATTCGATGGGCCGGAGTTCGTTCGCCGACATGGCGACCGGATTCACTTTGTTCACTTGCGAAACACCCGACGCATCGCGGGGTCAGACAGCCAGAAACCCGATTTCTATGAGGCTCCGCATCTGGAGGGTGACACCGACATGATCGGAACCATTCGCGAGCTGATGAAAGAACAACGCCGCCGCAAATCTCAAGGGCGGGACGACTGGCAAATTCCGATGCGACCCGACCACGGACAAGAGCTGCTGAGCGATCTGGGCGGACACAGCACTCCCGGCTATCCGCTGATCGGACGAATGCGCGGGCTGGCAGAATTGCGCGGCATCATGGCGGCGTTTTCCTGACACGTCGGATCAGGCAGTTTCTTTCCGTCCGTAACACTTCTTTGCTTGCCTGTGCGCCGCATTCTTCGTTTACTTGCGGGACGTAAACGGGCAGCGGGGTGTCTTCCGGACTCGCCCGACGTCTGTTCAAGACGCGTGAAACTCCCGCGAAAACCGATGCCTTGGGGCATCATTTTTCGAAACGTCTGCCAGACGGCAACGACGGAAGAACGGGAGGAGTCCAAATGAAAACCGCAGGCGTAATCGGTCTTGGCGACATGGGCAGCGGCCTTGCCAAGAACCTGATCAAGAATGGCTTTGAAACATCCGGTTTCGACCTGAGCATGACACGCATGACGGCATTTGCCGACATGGGCGGCCGGCCCAAGGACAGCGTGGGGCAAGTCGGTCGTCACGCCGCCACTGTGTTTGTCATGGTGATGAGCGGAGATCAGGCCCGCGATGTCATCTTGGGTGAAAACGGGCTGGTTCCGAACATGGCGAAAGGCGGAACGGTCATCCTGTCGGCGACCATTACCCCGGCCGAAGCCCGCGCCATCGGGCAGGATATGGAGGGCTCGGGCATCCACCTAATAGACACCCCTGTCTCGGGTGGGTTCCCCGGCGCGCAGAACGGCACATTGACGATGATGGCTGCCGGTGCTGCGGATGTGCTGGACAGAAATGCAGAAGTCATGCAGGCAGTGTCGGCAACCATTCATCGGGTCGGAGAAAACGCCGGCGACGGGCAAACCGTGAAAGCCTGCCTGCAATCTCTGATCGGATCGATCTTTTCCGCCACATTCGAGGCTGCGGCCCTGGCGGCCAAAGCCGGTGTCAGCGGTCAGGCATTACTTGATGTGTTCTCCTCATCCAGCGCGGGGTGCGGCGTCGTGAATACCGCCCTTGAAAACATCATTGATCGCAAGTTCGAGGCCACCGGTAGCCATATCGCAACCATGCACAAGGACCTGACTATCTCGCTGGCACTGGCCGGTTCGTTGGGCGTTCCAATGCACACAGCGTCATCCGCAATGCAGATCTTTCACGCAGGAAAAACCAAATACCCGAACGGCGACAACTGGGTGTGTACTCAGGTCATCGAAGAGATCGTTGGCGCAGAATTGCATCGCTGAGGGGGGACGAACATGAAACTTGGTGTGATTTGCGACGGCATTTCCCGCGAACTGCGGCATGCCGTGGACGTAATGGACGAATTCGGTCTGGACTATGCAGAGCTTCAGTTCGTTGGAGATACGGAGGTCGGGGACCATTCCCCGCAGGAAATTGCCGAGATCGACGCGCTTTTGCGCGACCGGGGCAAGCCTGTGTCATGTCTGTCACGCCATATCTTTGCGGGGATGACAGCTGCCAACAGGCCCGGCGACGACCTGCACACTCGGCACATGGACGCCTTGAAACGCGTAATCGACATGGCGCATGTTGTTGGGTCTCCGCTCGTTCGGATCATGACCCAACGAAAAGAGCAGATACTCTGGGGAAAAAACGGCGCCGAGAAATGGAACGTGGCGCATGGGGTGTGGGACTCGATGCCGCCTCTGATCGCGCCGGCGGTTGAACTGGCAAGAGCTGAGGGGGTGACGCTTGTCGTGGAAACCGGAAACGGCACGCTGGTCAATTCCAACTATACAGCCCGCAAACTGATCGACGAGTTGGATGCAAAGGATGCGTTGAAGGTACTTTGGGACCCCGGAAACAACTGCTGGTGCCATGAACTGGCATACCCGGACGGTTACGAAGAACTGCGCGGCGGCTATTTAGGTCACATTCACATCAAGGACGTAAAGGTCGACACGCCACGGGCAACGCTGGAAGTGCGCCGTATGGGGGAAGGTCAGCTCGCGCCCCTATTCCAACCCATCGCGGACGCGCTCCGATCCGATGGCTATGATGGCGTGATTTCCTTGGAAAGCGTTTATCATCCCGGCAACGAAAATTTCGAAGATGGGTTTCGTTTGTGCGTAGACAGGTTCAAAAGCCTGTTTGCATGAATGAAAGTCATAGAATGTTATAAATCAAATACTTAAGCCTCAAAGTTGAATGCCGAATGGGGTGCGGAAAGCTGGGCGCATTCGCGCAAGATCAAGGAAAGGATCTGATGGATGAAGCAAGAGTTTTTTGAGCTGTCCATTGAAACGCCCGGCAAATCCCTCGCCGACATCAGCGGGGTGGTTCAGGGTGCGGTGTCTGACCATGAACTTGGCTCGGGCCTGCTGACCCTTTGGTGCGTCCACACCGGTGCCGCGCTGTTGGTTCAGGCCAATGCCGATCCCGAGGTGGTCAAGGATATCGAGACGTTCTTCGAAGAACTGGTCCCCAAATCACCAGGCAAATATCACCATCGCCCGAGCGAAGACGACAACGCGCCATCGCATTTGCGGGCGCTGTTGACGCAAACGCAGGTGTCCATCCCGGTCGAACAGGGGCAGCTTCCGCTGGGCCGCGTACAAAGCCTGTATCTCTTCGAACATCGCGAGGCACCCAAGACACGACGATTGAAGGTGCACTACATCGGGACGTGATGCCTTAGGTCCCGTGGCGCGTTGACGGTGTTACCGCCCCATCCAGCCCCCGTCGACAACAAGGATTTCACCGTTGACGTAGTCCGACGCTGCAGAAGCCAAAAAGACTACAGGTCCGGCAAAATCACCAGGCGTACCCCAACGGCCTTGGGGTGTTCGTTCCAGAATCGACTTTGATCGGACCGGATCGTCCTGCAGGGCTTGGGTATTGTCGGTCGCGATGTAGCCGGGGGCGATTGCATTCACGTTCACACCCTGCCCGGCCCACTCATTGGCCAGGGCCTTCGTCAGCTGTCCAATCCCACCTTTCGAGGCCGCATATCCGGGAACGGTGATGCCGCCCTGAAACGTCAGCAGCGAGGCGGTGAAGATGATCTTGCCCGAGCCGCGCGCCAGCATGTCCTTGCCGATCTCGCGAGACAGAACAAACTGAGAGGACAGGTTGACCTCAATCACTTCGTCCCACCAGTCGTCCGGGTGTTCGGCGGCAGGTTTGCGTTTGATTGTTCCGGCATTGTTGACAAGGATATCAGGGGTTTGTCCATCGGCTCTTAACTGATCAATAAACCCATGCAGTGCAGAGCGGTCCGAGAAGTCGCATTGGTAAGCCCGGAAACTGCGCCCCATCGCGGTGACGGCTTTTTCGACCTCCGAGCCGGACAGCTCGAGCGAGGCGGACACTCCGATGATGTCTGCTCCAGCCGATGCCAATGCCTCGGCCATGCCGCGCCCGATGCCGCGTTTGCATCCGGTCACAAGGGCCGTTTTTCCCGTCAGGTCGAAACTTTGCAAAACACTCATGAACGCGGTCCTACTTCGATCAGGCTTTTCATTGCGGTTGGGCTGCGATCCAGTGCTTCGAACGCGGCCTGAATGTCTGCCAGAGGGCTGACATCAGTGATCACGACATCCGCGTCCACTCCGCCCGAGGCGACAACTGCGATCGCCTTCTCGTAATCCTCCGGCTCATAGACCCGAGCACCGATCAGTTGCAGCTCTCGCCAGAAGAATTGGAAGAGGTCGATCTTGGGTTTTTGAGCATGGATCGCGACCATCACGATCCGGGCCCGCGTCGCGGCAACGGCTGTCATCGCATCAACACCGGGCTGCGTTCCCGATACCTCGAAAACTACATCCGCCCCTTTGTCGCCCGTGCGCCCGTTGATCGTGGCCACCAGATCGGTTTCGATTGGGTTGATCGTGTCAAAACCAAGCTTTTCGGCAATGGCCAAGCGGTTTGGGTTCACTTCGGAAATCACGACGTTTCCGCCCGCGTCCCGCGCAACCATGGCAACCAGGATGCCGATCGGGCCGCCGCCGATGACGACGACGTCCTCGCCAGATTGCAGGCTAGACAAGCGCACATCGTGGCAGGCAACGGCGACCGGCTCGATCAGCGCCGCGTGATCCATGCGCAATTCATCCGGTAGAACGTGCAAGGTGTGGGCCGGAACGGTCCAGATCTCTTGCATGGCACCATCGGTATCGAGGCCGAGAAACTTGAGGTTCTGACAGATATGCTGATGCCCCCGTTTGCAGGCCGGGCACTCGCCGCAGTGATCAAGCGGTCGGACGACGACCTTTTGGCCGGGCTTTATCGTATCGACGCCCTCGCCCACCGCTTCTACGACACCGGACATCTCATGCCCAATTACCCGGTTCAGGCCGACACGGGCATCCATGTTGCCGTGGTAGACGTGCATATCCGTCCCGCAAATCCCGCAATAGGCAACGCGAATGGCGGCCTCGCCGGGGCCCGGTGCCGTCGCCTGAGCCTGTTCCACGGCAAAGCTCTTGTTGCCCCTGTAATACGCCGCAGAGATCGTCTGGGTCGTCATGTATGCATCTCCCTGTGTTCCGCATTCAGTTTGTCCCAGTCGAATTCCACTCCGGTCCCCGGCGTATCCGGGGCCACGGCCAGGCAGTCTTCCACGACCAGCGGACGGGTCGTGTACTGGTCTATCGGGAATGAGTGTACTTCCAGCCAACCCGCATTGGGCTGCGCAGAAACAAGGCTGACGTGCAGCTCCTGCATGCCATGGCTACAAACCGGAATGCCGTGCTGGGCGCTCAGCGCGGCCACGCGCAACCAGCCGGTAATCCCGCCACAGTTTGAGGCATCGGGCTGGATGAAACTCAGCTTCGCGTCATCAAAGGCGTACTCGAATTCGTGAATCGTGTGCAGGTTTTCACCCATAGCAAGGGGCACGCCCGTGGCTTCGGCAATTCGGCCATAGCCTTTGTAATCGTCTGGAATTGTCGGTTCCTCGAACCACAGGGTATCGCAGTCGGCGAACCCTCGGGCTGCCACGATGGCCTGCTCGACGCTCATTGAGTAATTCGCGTCGACCATGAAGAACCGGTCCGGCCCCAACATTTCGCGCACCGCCCGGGCCCGCGCCAGATCATCGGCCAGATCCGGTTGACCGACCTTGATCTTGACCGCGTTGAACCCACGCGCAAGGTAGCCTTCGGTCTGCAACAGCAGTTTCTCCAACGAGAAATTCAGGTCGATCCCGCCGGCGTAGGCCTTGCACCGTTTGGACGCTCCACCAGCCATTTGCCATAGTGGTGCATTCTGCGTTCGGCCGCGAATGTCCCAAAGGGCAATATCCACGGCCGAAATGGCGAACGAGGCGATCCCACCCCGTGCCACATAGTGCACATGCCATTGCATGGCATCGTACAGGCTTTCGATCTGTTCGGCGCCTTGTCCAACCAGGAACGGCGCTAGATCATGCTGGATCATCGCCAAGATGGCATGACCGCCCTTGCCGCCCGTATAGGTATACCCAACCCCCTCAACCCCATCCGACGTTTGAATGGTAACGGTGATCAATTGAAAGAACGTGTGATCGCCATGTTTGGCATCGACCAGGACTTCGGCGAGCGGGACGTTGAACAGCCGCGCTGAAACACTTTCTATGCGATTCACGAACCCAAGACCTTCTGCTGCCTGGCAATAACCCGAGACTGTAAGAGGATGACCACAAAAAGAAAGCCTCCACGTATGACCATCTGCCAATAGGCGCTGAAACTGATGGTCCCCTGACCGTTTTCAAAGTTCAGAACGTTGAACACCAGACCCAGCAAAAGCGCTCCGGCCACGGTCGCAGGGATCGAACCCATCCCACCTGTCAACAAGGTACCGCCCACAACAACGGACGCGATGGCCGACAATTCCCATCCGATGCCCTCAAGGGGTTGTCCGGCTCCAAAACCCGAGGCCAGAAAGACGCCAGCCAGCCCTGCGCAGCCGCCCGAAAGCAGGTAGACGAAAGCCTTGGCGCGATTCACCTTCAGACCCATGAGGTTCGAGGCATCCTCGCTGCCACCGATCGCCAAGACGGTCCGCCCGATGGTTGTTCTTTCCAGCACCAGCCACAGTACCAGCGTCAGTCCGGCCACTATGACTATTGCCCATGGAAACAGACCAAACGCCTGCCCCATGCCAAGCTTGGTGAAGTTCGACCCCCAATCAACCGAAATTGTCTGGGCGCCCGAAATCACCAGTGCGCCGCCTTTTGCGGCCAGCATGGTGGCCAGCGTGGCGATGAAGGGCGGAATCCGAAGGATGATGATGCAAAAGGCGTTGATCGCTCCGAAGCCCACCCCGGCAAGCACGGCCCCCGGCAGCGCAACCTGAATCCCGTATGGGCTGAGATAGGCCGCAACAACCGACGTAAAGGCCGCAACGGATCCAACCGACAGATCAATCCCGCCGGTCATGATCACAAAACACATACCCAGCGCAATCGCGATGAACATCGCGTTGTAGTTCAGGAAAGACGAGAAATTGTAGGCGCTGCCAAAGTTGTCATAGCGCATCAGCCCAAACAGGATCAAAGCCAGCAGTGCGATCCACACCGTCACCGAAGCCGAATTGCGCCGAAGGTACTTTCGCAGGTCAAAAGCCGTTTCATCCAACATCGATCAAGCCCTCCGGAACTGCTGGACCCAGACGGCCAGGATAATAATGACCGCTTTGGCGATCAGTGCAACTTCGTCCTCTACCCCGTTGGCCAGCAATGTATATTTGACCAATTGGATGATGACGGCTCCCAGTATGGCACCAAAGATCGGCGCCCGTCCGCCTTGTAAAAGAGCCCCGCCAACGACAGCGGCCGCGATGGCGTCAAGCTCCATCAGATTGCCGTTGCGCGCGGCGTCCGAGGCCGAGTTGATCGCAACCACGATCAGACCAGCCAAGCCCGCAAGCACCGCGCAGATGACATAGGCCCCGATCTTGACCCGCCGGACGGGACCACCGGCCAGATAGGCCGCGCGTTCATTGCCGCCGATCGCCAGCAGGTAGCGGCCCCAAGTGGTTCTGGTGATCACCCAGAACAGCACACAGGCAATGGCCAGCGCCAGCCAACCCTGGAACGGCAAGCCAAGCACCTTGCCGGTTCCAAGATAACTGAATGAAGGGTTTGAAAATGTCTGCAGGTTGCCATTCGTTAAAACCTGGGCAATACCGCGACCCGAGATGAAAAGAATGAGCGTCGCAATAATGGGCTGCACGTTCAACACGGCAACCATCACGCCGTTGAATACCCCGCATAAACCCGCGACGAACAGTGGCAGGACAATGGCCAAAATGACGCCAAGCATCGGATTGGCGGCGCCCAGATCCGACAGAAAGATCAGCGGGGCCAACGCCCCCGCCAGAGCCATGACAGCGCCAACCGACAGATCAATTCCACCCGTGGCGATGACCAGCGTCATACCCATGGCCACGATGGCGATCGTGGCAACCTGGCTGATATTCACGAACAGGGTCTGCATCTGCAGGAAATTGGGGGTGAAAAACGCGTTGAACACCAGCAGGGCGACCAACGCGGCGATGCCGCCATGAAAGCGGAAGGGCATTGAGGCGACCCGTTGCGGCAACTTCATTGCTCGGTCCATGAACCAGATCCTCCTTCATGATGCGCAAGCGCGCGCACCAGTATGTTCTCGGTAATCCCGGGGTTGGTCAGTTCCTTGACCGAGCGCCCCTCGTGCATGACCACGATGCGGTCGGCGCCTTCTACCAGTTCTTCGAATTCTGAACTAATGAGGACCACGCCAAACCCCTTCTCGACGTAAGACCGAATGAACGATTGGATCTCTCGCTTGGCGCCGACATCCACGCCTCGGGTCGGCTCATCGAGTATCAGGATGTCGGGCTGCGTCGCCAGCCAACGGGCAAGCAGCACCTTCTGCTGGTTGCCGCCGGACAGCTCGCGAATGGGTTGGTCCATATGCGCCGCCTTGATGCCCAGATCGTCGATGAAGGCCTGAACGATCTCTCGCTCGCGGGCAAAATCGATCTGACCACGGCTGGCTAGTTTCGGCAAAAGGGCCAACGTTATGTTCTCACGCACGGACATGTCGGGAATAATCCCTTCGGCCTTGCGATCTTCGGTCAGAAAGCCGACCCCGTTTGCTATCGCTTCACCCGGTCCGGACGGTTGCCCGACCGCACCGTGTATCTCGATTGCGCCGCTGAGTGCTCCGTCCACGCCGAACAAAGCGCGCGCCGCCTCAGTCCGGCCAGAGCCCAGCAACCCGCCCAACCCAACGATTTCCCCGCGGTGGAGCGTGAGGTCGAAATGCGTCAGTCGTGGGCCTGTCGAAACAGAGTCGGCCCGCAGAACGATATCGCCTTTCTTAGCCTTGGCGCCGGCGAAGTCCGTCAAACCGTCTGCCGCAATCTCGTCCTTGTTGCGGCCCAGCATGTCCGCGATCATTTCCAGCTTGGTCGTGTCCTGGACATTGCGAGTGCTGACAGTGCGCCCGTCGCGCATCGTTGTGACCCGATCGCAGATCTGGAACAGCTCATCGAGGAAATGCGAGACATACAGAACGGACACGCCCTGTTTCTTCAACTCGCGCACCACACCGAACAGAACCTCGACCTCGCTGGCATCAAGCGACGACGTCGGCTCGTCCATAATGACCAGCTTCGCGTCAAGAGAAACAGCCCTCGCAATCGCAACCAACTGCTGGATCGCAGTCGAGAAATTTCCTAGCGGCTCAGTCACGTCAATTTCTATGCCAAAGCGCGCAAGAACCTCGCGTGCGCGCCTGTTGCCCTCGCGCCAGTCGACCAAACCGAGACGTTTGGGCTCGTACCCCATGATAATGTTCTCGGTCACTGACCGCAGCGGAACCAGGTTGAGCTCCTGATAGATCGTGGCAATTCCGGATTCCTGCGCTTCGCGCGGGGTGGAAATGCGGCTAGGCCCACGCGCCAAATGGACGTCGCCGGCATCCCGATCGTAAACTCCGGTCAGAACCTTGATCATCGTCGATTTGCCGGCACCGTTCTGACCGATCAGCGCATGAACCTCGCCAAGTGCGATCTCCAGACTGGCCTGGCTCAGTGCCGGTACGCCGGCAAAGGACTTTTCAATTCCTGACATCGAGACGAGCGCATTCATAAGATGTCTTCCTCCGATTGCTTGCAGGCGGCACCGACCACAGGCCAGCACCACCCACCAGGGAGAATCAATAAGCTTCGTCGATGTGATCAGCCGCATTGTCTTTGGTAAAGATGCGATCTTCGACTTTCACCCATTCCGGGATCGTCTCGCCAGCCGCGTATTTCTTCATGATTTCACAAGCCAGAGGACCGAAGAAGGGCGAGCTTTCCACCGTGACCCCCATCTTGCCATCGATGATGGCCTGAAGAGCATCGCGTGTCCCGTCGATCGAAACGATGGTCACATCCTCGCCAGGCTTGCGGCCGGCCAGTTCCAGAGCCTGGATCGCGCCGATCGCCATTTCGTCATTGTGGGCGTAGACCACGTTCACATCGGGGTGCGCCTGCAGCAGGGTTTCCATCACCTGACGACCCATGTCGCGCGCAAAGTCACCGGTCTGAGAAGCCACGATCTCAAAGCGGTCGTCCGCTGTGATCGCGTCGTCGAAACCCTTTTTACGGTCATTTGCAGGTGAAGAACCAGTTGTGCCTTCCAACTGGACGATGACGCCCTTGTCGCCGTCGAAATTTTCCATCAGCCATTGCGCGGCCCGGTTGCCCTGATCAATGAAGTCCGATCCCAGGAATGCTACGAAATGCTCGCCTGGCTTGGCGACGGTCGGATCAACCGAGCGGTCCACGAGAAAAGTCGGAATGCCGGCGGCGCGTGCTTTCATAACCGCCGGAATCAGTGGCTTTTCTTCCCTTGGAGGCAGAAACAGAACGTCGATGCCTTGTGCGATCATGCTGTCCACATCCGCAACCTGCTTGGCCGCAGATCCAGCTGCATCCGTCGCGATAAGGTCCCAGCCGCAGGCCTCGGCCGTGTCATGGAACGATTTGGTCTCGGCAATGCGCCACGGATTGTTCGACTCCATCTGCGCAAAGCCAACTTTGTAGCGCTCCTTCTGCTCAAGCTGTGGCAGATCCTGCGCAATCGCAGTCGTGCCCAACAGCGCACCCGCGACAACCGTCGAGATCAAAAGAGTTCTGCGTTTCATGGTTATTCCTCCTCCATTGGTGCGGTCGCCAACGTTTTGACCGCGAGTTTTAGGTCATGCCCAATTCATGTAAGTCGTCTGTTTCCTCAGATAGCCATCGAAGCCATATGCGCCGTCTTCACCCCCAACCCCGGACATACCCCAACCGGTATGAAATCCCTGCACGGCCTCGCCATTGGAGCGGTTCAGATACAGTTCGCCGAACTTCAAACGGCTCGGGGCCTCCATCAATCGCCGGTGCGATGCCGTAAAGAGATAGGCAGACAGCCCGAATGATGTGTCATTCGCTACGTCTATCGCCTGATCAAAATCATCTACTCGCATGGCTGTTGCCACGGGGCCAAAGACCTCCTCTTGCATCGCGGCATTGCTGTTGTCTGAGACCTCAAGAACCGTCGGGGACATCCAGTGCCCCTTATGGTGCGCCCCGTCCGTCAGGGGCCCACCTGCAAGATGAACCGTGGCGCCTTCGGCGATGCTGCGCTGGATGATCTCGGCGACCTTGGTCACTTCGGCCTTGCTGACTTTGGGACCCAAATCGCAGTCGTCCATCGGTTCCCCGATCGACAAAGCGCGGACCGCGGACACGAATTTTTCCAAGAACTGATCCGCAATGCCGCGATGCAGATACATACGCTCGTTGCAGGTGCAAATCTGGCCGCAATTGGCAAACCGGGCGGCAATGGCGGCCGAAACGGCGGCGTCAATATCCGCATCCTCCATCACGATGAACGGAGCCTTACCGCCAAGCTCGAGCCGAACAACCTTGATCCGGTTGGCCGCGGCGCGAAAAATCTCTTTCCCGGCGCGTGTGCTGCCGGTCATCGTGATCAGTGACGTATCGGGGTGTTCGACCAACCGCTGCCCTACCACCGGCCCCTTGCCTGTCAGAACATTAAGAACACCGGGCGGAAACCCGACCTTGTTGGCAAGCTCGGCGACCGCAAGACCGGATAGCGGCGTGATTTCGTGCCCCAACAGAACTACGGTGTTGCCCGCGACTAGCGCGGGTCCGACCTTCCTGGCGGCCAATGCCAACGGATAGTTCCAGGCCGTCAACGCAACAACAACGCCATAAGGATGACGCCGGATCTGGATTTCCTCGGACTCGTTGTCCGACGCAACTATGTCACCCGAAATCCTCCGGGCCTCTTCAGCCGCATGGCAAAGAAAGGTGACGGCAGCATCCACTTCACCTCGGGCTTGCGAGATCGGCTTGCCCTGCTCGGCGGTGATCAGAGCAGCCAAACGACCGGCGTCGATCCGGACGGCCTCAGCGAGCCTCAGGACCAGTCGAGCCCGCTCGATCGCCGGGCGCGAGGACCACGAGCCAAAAGCCCGATGGGCCGCTTCGACCGCCGCATCCGCGTGAGCGGCGGCGCCATCTGGAACTAGCGCAACGATCTCTTCATTCGCAGGGTTTTCGACAACAACCGTGTCCGCGTCAAGGTCGACAAAGCGGCCATCGATGAACATCGAATGCCGAACGACTTGACCCAACTCCCCCACTACAGACCGCAATTTCGCCTCCCGCGCTTGCTCGGTCAAACCACAATGGCGACCGCACCACCGATCAAAACACTAATATTATTATTTAGTCAACACTAATATTAATTACTATCCGCTAATATTAGTTGCACGTCCTCCGCATAATCGGTAAAAAGGATACGAACAAAAAGGTTGAGCGATGAACGATCAAGCGAACAAGGCCGGACAACACAGGGGTGTAGGACGAGTCGCGGGCCGACAGCGCATAACGATGCACGACATTGCACGCGTCGCTGGATGCTCACAAACGACAGTATCGCTGGTTCTGAACAAGAACGATTCCGTCAAAATCTCCGAGGACACAAAGCAACGAGTCCTGGATGCCGCCAATACGCTTGGATACGCCATGCCCTCTCAACTCAGGAAACCCCAAGACAGCGCGCGCCGACCCTCGGCACTAGACGACACCATCGCTTTTGTCGTGGACGATCTGGCGTCGAGCCCCGAAATGGTAAACGCGTTTAGCGGCGTGAAACAGGCCGTTCGGGACACCGGAAATCTTGTATTGCTGGCAGAAACCCAAAACGACCCAGAGGTCGAACCCAGAACGCTTAAGTATTTCCTCGACCAACAGGTTGCGGGCATCGTTTACGCAACTGTTTTCACCCGGCGGGTGGTCGTTCCGGAAATCCTCACGCAGGCCGCAACCCCGGTTCTGCTGCTAAACTGCTTTTGCGACGACCTCTCGTTTCCTGCGGTGATCCCCGGCGAAGTCGCTGCTGGACATACGGCGACCAACGCCCTGATCAAGGCCGGGCACAAACGAATCGCCACTATCACCGGCGAGCCGTTCATGGAATGCGCCGCGGGACGAACGACCGGGTATAGAAACGCCTTGGCTTCCGCCGACATTCCATTCGACGAGGACTTGGTTGTCGAAGGCAATTGGTTGCCCAGCGCCGGATATGCCGCCACGCGCGAATTGATGGACCTGCCCTCTCCGCCAACCGCCATTTTCTGTCAGAATGACCGCATGGCAATCGGTTGCTATGAGGCACTCAAGGAACTTGGCCTGTCCATCCCCGAGGACATCTCGGTCATCGGATTTGACGATGACGAAACCGCGCGACACCTTTCGCCGCCACTGACCTCGATGATTCTTCCCACCCGGGCGATGGGACGCTGGGTCGTCGAACAGCTATTCCACGGGCCGACGGATGGTCAGAGGCACCCACTCGTGAAGCTTGAATGCGAACTGGTCGAGCGCGACTCGATCAGAGAACCCAAACGCCGGACCTGAAGGCGACATCATGACGGAAACCTTCGATCACATCGTCATCGGCGGCGGCTCAGCCGGTGCCGCAGCCGCCGCCCGACTGGTCAACCAGGGCAAGTGCAGGGTTCTGGTGCTGGAGGCCGGGCATTCGCACCACCATCCATTGCTGGACATGCCGCCGGGTATTTTCAAGATGATCAACGGGTCCAAGTTCATGACCTACCACCAGACCGAACCGCAGGACCACCTGGACGGCCGCGTGCATGAGATTCCGCAGGCCAACGTACTGGGCGGCGGGTCGTCAGTGAATGCGCAGGTCTATATGCGCGGCCGCCCTTCTGACTATGACGCGTGGAACGACCTGCTACGACAGACCAACGACGGGGTCAGCTGGGGATGGGATGATGTGCTGCCCTATTTCCGCAGGATTGAAGACAACAACAGGCTTCATAATTACCTGCATGGCAGCGATGGTCCGGTGCAGGTCTCTGATCCGGGGTATATCGACGACATGTCCCGTTGGTTCGTTCAGTCGGTGCAGGCCCTTGGTGAACCATTCAACACGGACTTCAACGGCGCAACACAGCGCGGTGTCGGGTTCTATCAGTTCACCAATCGCGCTGGAAAGCGCAGCTCGTCAGCCTATGCTTTCCTCGCCCCTCTCGAGACGAACCCGGACTTGACCATACGGCTTGGCGCCACGGTCAGAAAAGTCATCATCGAAAGCGACAAGGCCGTCGGGGTGCAGTATCGCGACAAAGGCGGGTTCCACACCGTCCGGTGTGATGGTGAGGTTATCCTTGCGGCGGGCGCTCTGGTCACGCCGAAAATCCTCATGCTTTCGGGTATCGGACCGGATGCACATCTTGCCGAACACGGTATTCCTGTGGTCTGCCCACTGCCTGGGGTCGGTCAGAACCTGATCGACCACCCCGAAGTTCCCATCACCGCCTTTGCCAACGGTCCATACGGATATTTTAAACAAGGTGATGGCTGGCGGATGCTTCGCAACGGCATACAGTTCAAACTTTTCGGCAGCGGCCCAGTGACTTCGGCCGGGGTCGAAGCTGGTGCCTTCGTCAATCCGTCGGTTCCTGATGGAGAACCGACCATTCAAGCCTTTTGCGTGCCCATCGTCTATCTGGATCGCGACGCGCTGGACGAGGTGCAGGATGACTTTGGCGTGACCGTTACGACCGTCGTGGTCAAACCGAAATCACGCGGAGAGGTTCGGCTTCGCTCGGCCGATCCTCAAGCTATGCCGGTGGTTTCGCCCAACCTTCTGAAGCATGAGGACGACATGCAAGAGATGATCCGGGGGCAGCGGTTCTTTCGTCGGGCATTCACGTCGGGCCCGCTTGCACAAAGGATCCGCGAAATCGTCATTCCGATAGCGGACGACGACCAGACGCTGCGAGCACATTGCAAGAGATTCGTAAAAACCAACTATCACCCGGCGGGCACTGCCAAAATGGGCCGGGACGGCGACGGAATGGCAGTGCTGGACGCCAGAATGCGCGTTCGCGGGATCGAGAGCTTACGGGTGTGCGACATGTCCGCAGTGCCCGACATCAACGCCGGCAACACAAACGCACCTGCCATGATGCTTGGCGAACGATGCGCCGACCTTATCCTTGGCATCGGATCAGTACGCGAGGGACGCAATTCTTATCCGGAACAAAGTTGACGCCACTCGCTAAGAGCGGCGGCGCGGGTCAGCTTGAAGGTGTCTCGGCTGGTGAGCGATCTTTCTTGGTTGAAGTGGTTTTAGACGGAAGAATGAACGGCAGCGAATTTCCGTAAACTTCGCATGCGCCTGAACCGTTGCGTCGCGCGTTCGCGTCGTCGAAACGGAAGAGCGGAAATCGAATATACAGCATCACAGCAAGGCGGATGATCTCGGGACTGGTCTTGAAGTTTTTAAAAGAGGCAGGTTTGGTCATGTGCAAAAACTACGCAACCGCCCTGCCCCGCTCAAGCAAAGTTCTTCTGACAAGACCGTGGGCTACTGCTCCGGTGAATACCAAATTGGCGAAATCTATGCTCGTTCTTATATCCACACCGCGACATCCTCAAGGAGCGGCAAGCCGTGGCGGACGGCGTCATACGTCGTCCAGCGTGGAGTTGGTATTTCGATGACGCGCATGTAGTACAGAGCATGTTGGCCAGGATCAAAATCGTCGTCTGTCCAATGACCAAACAACTCCGCAGCTCCGTTTGCGTTACTGTAAGTCGAAGTTTCAGGATCAACCGTATTGCCAATGGGCGGCAGCTTGCCATTCACGTCCGGCACGCGATCTCTTGACCACACTACATCTATGATACGTTCTTGCGGCGATCCGCCCACATCGACCCAACCCTTGATGATTTGTACGCGATCGAAGTTGGCTCCGATCGGATCTTTTAATGCGTGCACCGCGAAATTTGGTGAGCCGTTCAAAGCTGTCAGAGAACCGCCCATCGGCACGCCGTTGGCATAACCGTCCATTACAAGCTTCACGGGATCGTTGTTGCTTTGGAGTATTGCACCGCCAAAGAAACGCGGCTGTATCCTAGGGCCTGATGTGGCGAAGGTTTCGCGGCTTTGCATCGCGTCAAAAATCGCACCAAGTGTGTTCTTGGACGCCCAGACGCCTGCGAGCGAGCCCGGGTTGGCGTCGGGGCCAAGCAACCAGCCGTCTATCTCGCCTTCGCGGCGTTGTTCGATAGTACCGTCGGCAACACCATGGCTGCCATTATAAGTCGCCTCATCGACATCACTTGGGGTACCGTTATGATTGTCTGTGCCTCCGATGAAACCAAGTTTTCAAGGGTTCGCACCTAGCTTCTGCTCATAGTCGAGCCCTTTAGTCGCAGCCCAACGGACGAAGCCATCGGTGCGAAAGAAACGTTCACTGAATGCAGCGATACTCTCTGCATTCTCGAAGTTCGCAAATTCATCGTTAGGCGACACGCCGGGATGGGTTTCGGAATTGCCTTTGATCTGCATCATTTCGATCAACGGCTCCCACTTGGCGCGGCGCTCGGCATATTCGCGCGTGATTGGATTTCCGGCATTGTCGATCGGCTCAAACATCAAGCCTTTGCTTCCGTTGGAGTTTTGTGGGATGGCCAACAGTGTAGAGCCAGCAGCTTCTTGGTAATGCCCTGGAGCAGATGGGATCTGCGTTGAGAGCATCTCGCCAAGAAATTCTGCATGAACGGAAATGGACGCAAAATCCAGAGGTCGACCGATTCTGCGCTGCACGTTGTTTACCGAGACAGGTTGACCCTTCGCGAAGCGATACGCGTCCGAAGGTGTCAGGCGTGCACCTCCAATGTAGGCATCAAGTGAAAACGAAGTATATACATGAGTTTCGCCGAAGTAAGCGTTCTTGATCGGGTTCTCAGGCACCATGGCTGAGCAGCCTCATCTGACTGGTCAGCGTGACCCACGCACCTGATTGGTCCGAACAGGAACGCCTGTTCGGCTTCTGACATCTCCAAGTCCTTCGTCCCTGCTACAAGGTTCGCCCTCCCTGATCCGACGGAACAATTCCCTGCTCCACCTTTTTGGGAATTTGCAGCATAGACCTCTGAAAAACATACATTTCTGAGAGGAGAAACTCTGGGTTCCAGACCCATCTCACGAAAATTCCCTGTAAATTGCCGAGTATCAGGGAAATCCCTCCCAAAGCGACCCCGCCAAAATGCGCCACTGAGACTGAGGCCTGAATTGCGTTCTGAGTGTACGGTTTGCTCCGTCTCTGATTGAAAGCGCATGCGCCAACTCGCGGGAATTGCAGCGCAATTCCGGATCAGAAAACACAACTGAAGTGAGACAGGTATGAGTGGCGGGGAGACAGGGATTCGAACCCTGGGGACGCTCTCACGCCCAACGGTTTTCAAGACCGCCGCATTCGACCACTCTGCCACCTCCCCGCGTGGGGCCGGGTCTAAGGCTATCTTTAAACGGTGGCAAGACCAAATAGGGAAATCTTGCCGAAGCCTGTGCAGCAGACTTTCCATGGCCGAACGTGCAGGCTATGCTTTGCGTGAAAGACCGTGACAGGCTGGCAGTTCAGAACCAGCGATCGGCGGCGGGGTACGATGAAAGAGGCCCCTTACAGGCAAGGGATTGCAAATATGGATCGAGCGACCACGACACGCGCAAAACCGCGGGCACTGGCGGTTCTGGTAATAACAGTTGCGGCTCTGTCAGGGTGCGACGAGGCCCTGACATCGGGTGGAACATCCACCGAGCAGGCGGACGAAAGCGTGCAGGACGACGGCAAATTAGAGCTGTTTCCCAAAACGACAGGGAACGCGCGTGATGATGTTGAAGCTCCTGATGTCTTCAAGGTCACCGAAGCCGGTTTGTGGGATGGGCGCCCCTCGTTGGGCGGAATCTGGGTCGCGCACCCGGACGTTACACAGCCTGAACGTGTTCGGATAACGAATACAAAGAACAACAAATCCGTAACCGGCGCACTTTTCCGCCGCGAACGCAACTTGCCGGGCCCTGCGCTGCAACTGTCTTCGACTGCCGCCGCGAAACTGGGTATCCTCGCAGGCGCACCGACTCGGGTTGAAGTTGTTGCCCTGCGGCGCAAGCCTGCCGAGAAAGTAGAAGAAAAAGCTCCTGAGCCCGAAGAGGTCGCTGAACCCGAAGAGACCCCAACTGCTGAGGCGGTTGAACCTCAGGAAAAGAAAACCGATAGCCAGACCACGGCAGATGTGTCCGAAGACATTGATAAACCAGCCAAGCGTAAATGGTGGCAAAAGAAGGCTCCAGTTGCCGCAGCTGGTGCTGCGACAGCTGCAGCCGTGGCTGAAACCGCAGAAAAGGCCGATGAGGTGGCAACAGAGATTATCGAGGCGGCGCCTGAGCCAGCACCAACCGCAAATCTGACCGATCCCACTGTCACGCCGCCAACCGAGGCTGCACCGAAGCGTAAATGGTGGCAAAAGAAGTCTGCCGACGAAATCACCGAAACACCTCTGGACCCGATTGAGGGCGCTGCAGCGGCCATCGAAGAGGCCGCCCCTACCCCGGCAGCAACCGCAGCCAGCACTGAGGCTGCCTCCGTTTCATCGCTTTCAAAACCGTTTATTCAGGTGGGCACTTTCACAGTTGAAGAAAATGCCGAAGGTGCTGCCGAGAAAATTCGGCGAAACGGGTTGCCTGCGAAAGTTCAAAAACTCGAAGCCAATGGCAAAACCGTTTGGAGGGTGATCGTTGGTCCTGCTTTGACGCGGGCGGAACGAAACGCAATGCAAAGCGACGTCAAAGATCTGGGCTTTTCTGACGCCTATACCGTGAAGAATTAAGCAAAAGGAGGTCCCCCTCGTGCTGTCCTCATTTCGATCATCTGTACTGACCCTCAGTTTGGCTATGTTTGCCCTGCCCGCACAAGCTTTCGATACGCAAGCCCGTGCTGCCTATGTCATGGACCAAACGACAGGAACCGTTCTTTTGTCCAAAGACGCAGACCAGCCGTTGCCGCCCGCGTCCATGTCCAAACTCATGACCCTGTTTGTAGCATTCGAAGCGCTGCGGGACGGTCGCCTGGAACTGAATGAGGAACTTCCGGTTTCCGAACATGCGACCAGCTATAAGGGCTCAAGTATGTTCTTGAACACGCAGGACCGTGTCCGGGTCGAAGACCTGCTGCGCGGGATCATAGTCCTGTCAGGAAATGACGCATGTGTTGTTATCGCCGAAGCCCTCAGCCCGGACGGAACCGAAGCTGGGTTTGCCCGGTTCATGACCCAACGCGCGCAACAGCTGGGCATGAATAATTCGAACTTTGCGAATTCGAACGGATGGCCAGCCGCAGGCCACATGATGTCTGTGCATGACCTCGCCATTCTGGCCGACCATCTGATTAGCGACTTTCCCGAATATTACCCTCTGTTCGCCGAGGAAGAGTTCGAATTCGACAACCGGGTGCCGTCAAATTCGCGTAACCGGAATCCCTTACTGAAACTTGGGATTGGTGCAGATGGGCTAAAGACTGGCCACACGCAAGAAGCGGGCTATGGCCTTGTAGGATCGGCACAGCAGGGGGATCGCAGGGTCATTTTCGTTTTGTCGGGGCTCGACAGCGTCGCCCGCCGCGCAGAGGAGGCTGAGGCCGTCGTTAACTGGTCGTTTCGCAATTTTGTCGAGAGGCAGCTTGCCGAAGCAGAAAAACCGATAGGACAAGCCGATATCTGGATGGGCACTTCGAAAACGGTTGATCTTGTCCCGCATGAGGATTTGACACTGCTGCTGCCTGTTCTCGGGGATAAGAATGTTGAGGCAGAAATAGTCTATGACGGTCCGCTTGAGGCCCCCATCGCCAAAGGACAGGAAATCGCTGAGCTTGTCATCAAACCCGATGGCCTGCCCGAGATCCGTAGACCCCTGGTTGCAGCGGAAAGCGTCGAAAAGGGCGGTTTCTTCGTGCGGATTATGACAGTTGGCGGCATTGTCGCGAAAGATGTCATTGGTAACCCGTTGGGCGCGATGTGACGGCAGGCGGGTTATTTCTGACTTTCGAAGGTATCGATGGATCAGGCAAATCCTCGCAAGCGCGTATGCTGGCCGAGCATTTGCGCGGGCTCGGGCATGATGTCGTTCTAACGCGTGAACCTGGCGGCTCTGACGGGGCCGAGGAAATCCGCAGACTGGTTCTTGAAGGCGATCCCGATCGCTGGTCAGCTGAGACGGAAATCCTGCTTTTCACTGCTGCGCGGCGCGACCATCTGGAACGCACCATTGAACCCGCTTTGGCTGCGGGCAAGATCGTCATCTGCGACCGTTTCGCCGATAGCACCCGCATGTATCAGGGCCTATCACGCGGCGACCTGCGTGGTTTGGTCGATCAGTTGCATAAGCTGATGATCAAACGTGAACCGGATCTGACCGTGTTGATCGACATGGATCCTGAAACCGGCCTCTCTCGGGCCAAGGGCCGGCAGGGCACCGAAGAACGGTTCGAGGATTTCGGCATTCACCTACAACAGAAGATGCGGGCCGGTTTTCTGGAACTGGCGGATGAATTTTCCGACCGGTTTCGCCTGGTCGATGGCAACAGGGACATGGACAGTGTTGCCCGCGATGTGACAGATATCGTCGTGCAAGCCTTGTGACGGACGATTGATGAACAACGACATCCCGATCCCGGATCAGGCACCCGGTGCCCTTCATCCGCGCGAAACGCCACATCTGTTTGGGCAGGCAGAGGCCGAGCAGGCCTTTCTTTGCGCTTATGCTTCTGATCGCCTGCACCATGGCTGGCTGCTGACCGGCCCCCGAGGTGTGGGCAAGGCGACGCTGGCCTGGCGGATCGCGCGGTTTCTGCTGGCGACCCCGGCTGTCGAAGAGGATGGGCTGTTTGGCGCGCCACCTCCCCCTGAAACGCTTGAGATTCCACCAGATCACCCGGTTGTTCATCGAATTCTGGCTGGTGCCGAGCCTGGCCTGGCCGCCATCAAACGATCCGTGAACGATCAGGGCAGGTTGCAGAATGAAATCGTTGTGGACGACATTCGCAAACTTGGGAAGTTCTTCGGCCTGTCCTCGGCCGATGGGGGCCGCCGTGTCGTCATCGTCGATGCCGCTGACGAGATGAACATCAGCGCCGCCAACGCATTGCTGAAAATGCTCGAAGAACCGCCTGCGAGGACGACGCTGCTGTTGATTTCGCATCAGCCGTCGCGCCTTTTGCCCACGATCCGATCCCGGTGCCGTACCTTGCGCCTTTCGCCGCTGAACGCGGAAGATATGAACGCCGCACTGACCCAGACCGGGGTTGAGCTGACTGGAAACCCCGACCATCTGGCCGCTCTGGCCAGCGGGTCCGTTGGGGACGCCGTCCGCCTGATAAATCTGAGCGGACTCGAAATATATGCCGAGCTCATCGTGATCCTGGGCACCCTGCCCCGGCTGGACAGACAACGCGCTCTGGCTCTGGCCGAGGCTGCCGCACAGCGCGGAGCAGCCGAACGGTTCGAGTTGCTGTTGACGCTGATCGACATTGCCTTGTCACGTCTTGCTGTGACCGGTGCGACTGGTGCTCCGCCATCGCCAGAGGCCGCGCCGAACGAAGGTGATATCCTGTCCCGTTTGTCCAGATCGCCGGAGCAGGCACGCCTTTGGGCGGAAACCGCAGCCCAGATCACCGCCCGCGCCCGCCACGGGCAGGCGGTGAACCTTGACCCTGCCGCTCTGGTCCTAGATACGGTGTTCAAGATACAGGAAACCGCCGGTCAGAACAGATGAGCGACACCCCCCAAATCACCGACAGCCATTGCCATCTGGACTTCCCCGATTTTGAAGGACAGTTGGACCTGATCGTCGCAAATGCGGCCGAAGCCGGTGTGACCCGGATGGTGACGATCTGCACCAGGCTGAGGAACGAGCCCACTGTGCGCGCCATAGCTGAGGCTCACGCGCCGGTATTCTACGCGGCAGGCACGCACCCGATGAGTGCAGCCGATGAACCGATGGCAACTGTGGACGAGCTGGTGGCACTGTCACAGCACCCCAAGTTTGTTGGTATCGGTGAAACCGGGCTGGATTATCACTATACCGCCGACAGTGCGCAGGTTCAGCAGCAATCCCTGCGCGTTCATATCGAGGCCGCCCAGCGTACCGGACTGCCTTTGATCATTCATGCGCGCGCGGCGGACGAAGACATGGCCCGCATTCTGGCCGAAGAACACGGCAATGCCCCCTATTCCTGTGTGATGCATTGTTTTTCGTCTTCGGCCGAGCTGGCACAGTCCGCCCTGGATCTTGGGTTTTACCTGTCCATGTCGGGCATCGCCGCTTTTCCCAAAAGCCAGGAATTGCGCGATATTTTCGCAAATGCGCCAGTAGACCGCATCCTGGTTGAAACCGACGCGCCCTATCTGGCGCCGCCCCCGTTTCGCGGCAAACGGAATGAACCGGCCTATACCGCCCACACCGCCCGCAAAGGCGCGGAGGTCTTTGGCATGGGCTATGCCGATTTCGCGGCGCAGACGCAGGCCAATTTCGAAAGACTTTTCACCAAGGTCGCCTCTTACAAGGCGGCGGCATGACCACGCTGCGCTGCACCATTTTGGGCTGCGGCTCGTCAGGTGGAGTGCCACGTCTTGGCGGTCACTGGGGCGACTGCGACCCCGAAAACCCCAGGAACATCCGCCGCCGCTGCTCGATGCTGGTCGAACGTGACGGGCCCGAAGGCACCACCTCGGTTCTGATCGACACAACGCCTGACATGCGCAGCCAGCTGCTGGACACCGGCACCGGGCGGTTGGACGGGGTGGTCTATACCCATTCCCATGCCGACCACGTCCACGGCATTGACGACCTGCGCATGATCGTCTTCAACATGCGCGAACGGGTGCCGGTCTGGGCTGATGGTGACACCCAGAATGATCTTTTGGGCCGATTTGGCTATGCCTTCATCCAACCCGAAAACTCACCCTACCCGCCGATCCTCAATCTAAAGACAATCGACGGCCCGTTCGAGATCACTGGCCCCGGAGGCCCTATCCCGTTTCACCCCTTCAAGGTGAACCACGGATCAATCGACGCACTTGGTTTCAAAATGGGCAATCTGGCCTACCTGCCGGACGTGGCAGAGATATATGACGATGCCTGGACCACATTAGAGGGTCTGGACTGTCTGGTGATCGACGCGCTGCGCCGGTCCCCGCACCCGACCCATGCGCATCTGGAAAAGACCCTTGGCTGGATCGACCTGTTGCAACCAAAAACCGCGGTTCTGACCAACATGCATATCGATCTTGACTATGCCACGGTCGACGCAGAAACCGCAGACAACATCACCCCTGCTTATGACGGCATGGTGATACATCAGGCTCTGTAGAGCCCTGGCCGAGATCATGCAGATATCCTTTCCCGCGCGAATAACTGTTGCGGAACGCTGACATGCTGCAAAATCTCATTGAAGTCATCCTTCCAGTTTTTCTTGTTATTGGAGCCGGTTACGTCTCCACTCTTCTTGGATACTTCAAGGAAAACCACATTGATGGCCTGATGAAGTTCACTCAGGGTTTTGCAATCCCCTGCCTTCTGTTTCTTGCGATTTCACATCTCGACCTCAGTGTCAGTTTTGATCCCAAGCTGTTGATCAGCTTTTACTCTGCTGCTGCGCTTTGCTTTTGTGCCGGCCTGTTCGGCGCGCGACTGATCTTCAACCGCGAATGGGAAGATTGCGTCGCAATCGGTTTTTGCTGCCTGTTCTCCAATTCCGTCCTGCTGGGATTGCCGATTACTGAACGGGCTTATGGCCCTGAAAGCCTTACGGGCAATTATGCCGTCATCGCCTTTCACTCGCCGTTTTGTTACGGCCTAGGCATCACGGTAATGGAGGTGATCCGGAACCGAGGCCACGGAGGATCGCGAATGGTTCGCTCGGTCCTGACCGCGATGTTTCGCAACGCTCTGATTGTCGGGATCTCACTGGGTTTCATCGTAAATCTGTCCGGGCTCGGCGTGCCAGCCGTTGTAGATGATGCCCTTGGCCTGGTGACCCGCGCGGCCCTTCCCGGCGCGCTATTCGCGCTTGGGGGCGTTCTGGTTAAATACAGACCCGAAGGTGACCTAAGGGCGATCGCCTTTGTCTGCGGCGTTTCTCTGCTGCTGCACCCGAGCCTTTTCTGGCTTTTCGGATCCACCCTTGGACTGCCACAGGATCTATTCCGGTCCGGAGTGATGACAGCCGCCATGGCCCCTGGTTTCAACGCCTATATCTTTGCAAACATCTATGGCCGCGCCAAACGGGTTGCTGCATCCTCTGTTCTGTTGGGGACGGCAGTATCTATCCTGAGCGTCTGGTTTTGGCTGACCCTATTGGGCTGACGGTGCCGCAGGCGGATTGACTTTTACACGACGCGGCGCACCTATCGCTAAAGCGGACAGGACAGATTTATGACACACGCCCTTATCGTTACCCATGGCCAACCTTCTGACCCAGAACCAGCCGAAGCGGCCTTGGCGGCTTATGCGGCCGATGTAAATGCCCTGTGTGCCGGTGTTTCGGTTCATTCTGCAACGCTGGCAGCCCCCGGGGCACTTGACAGCACACTGGACAAGATTCCCGGCAACGCCGTCATCTATCCCCTATTCATGGCCAAAGGGTGGTTTGTCACAGATGTGCTGCCGAAACGTATTGGTGACCGCCGAAACCCTATTCTGGATCCCTTGGGCGCGGACCCGAAATTGCCCCAGTTGGTCGCGCAAACCCTTGAGGGAACGCTGCAGGACAAAGACTGGCGGTCACAAGAAACGGACCTTGTGATCGCTGCGCATGGATCGGGCCGCAGCAGAAACCCTTCCGCCGTTGCAACGGCATTCGGCGACGCTTTGTTGCAACTGATACCACTTGGATCCCTGCGCCTTGGGTTTGTCGAAGAGGCCCCTTCGATTTCTGTGGCCGCCGCAGGAACCGGCGCCCAAACCCTGTGTTTGCCATTTTTTGCCTGCACGGGTGGCCATGTTCTTGAGGATGTGCCGCAAGAATTAAGCAAGGCCAAGTTCAAGGGACAGGTTTTACCGGTTGTGGGTGAACTGCCACTGGTGCAGCAACACATAGCGTCCGTTCTCAAAGCTTTTTCTTCATCGAAATAGAGTCGTCTGACCACATACACTTTGCCGGTTCCTTTAGGGGGAAACCTATCTGTGTGAGTGATCCACAAGCTGCGAATATAGACAGTGGCGAGACCGGCCATTTCGCTTGGCCGCATACAGGGCAAGGTCTGCCGCATGCAAAATCTCAGCCGGTTTAAGCGATGGAAACTGGGTCGAAAGCGCCGTGCCTATACTGGCTGAAACCTGGCACGACACGTTGTCGAACATCATAGTTTCCCGCAGACGTTCGATCAGCCTGCTGGCGATTGCAGAGAGAACACCCTCGTCCGTCAATCCTTTGTATATAATTACAAATTCGTCCCCGCCGACACGCGCCACTGTATCGTCTCCGCGGGTTTCCTCACCCATGATCCGCGCCGCTTGTTGCAACACATAGTCGCCCGCGGCATGCCCGAATTGGTCATTGACCGATTTGAAAAAATCAAGATCCAGATGCATCAGCGCGAATGGAGATTTGGACGAGATCATGTGATCCAATAGAACATCCATCGCCCGGCGATTTTTCAGCCCCGTCAGTGTATCTGTAAATGCCTTTTCCTCGGCGGCAAGCATCGCCCCTTGAAGGCGCAGGTTCAGAGATCTGGACGCCTCCATCGCTGCCGATTTCGCCTCGACCAGATACAATAATTCGATCGCCAGATCAGTGCCCGAGAAATCCGCACTGGTCAGGGCATAGTCCCGGACCGCATCCAAAATCGATATTCCGAAAGACAGATTGATGACCGCCCCCTTACCTTCGGGCAGCGGAGCGATAAGGCCCTTCAATGCTGTGCGCGGGGCGTCATGGAACCTGAGCTGTAACTTGGTGCCGGCCTGGGACATCAAGCCTGAAACTGTGGTAACCGCCCTAGGGCGAAGCAGCTCAAAGATATCCAGAAAGCTCTGACCTTCCATCGGCTTTTCAGGGCGCAGCTTTTGCAAGGTTGATCCGACGCGGGTCACTTTCCCATCCTCGTTCACCAGCAAAAACATTGGGCACAGGGTTTGTAAAAGCTCTGCCAGATTATTCGTGTTCATCATGCTTTTCGCGCCCCTAAATCAAAATGCCGACCTTCTGAAAAAGCGCTTTCTACCAGAACGATTGAGATAAACTCGATCTCACCCTGCTGGCCCTCATGCGATAGCATAGCCAGAGCCCCGTAATCATCAGCCATCGCGCGCAATACACCAACCATGACGCTTGAAAAGCCAGGCAGGCCTGGATGGCAGGACAATCTGTATTCCGTCGGTGAAAGCTCGTGCAATTCAAGTGCCGGAAGATTTAGATCCGATACGGCCAATCTGACCCGGTCTGACAGATCATCAAGCGAATGGAGAAATTCCAGATAGCTGACACCGCCAAATCGCAACAGACGGCGCAGGTCTTCCATGTTGGGATGAGACACAAGGTACGTTCCCAGGTCTTCAAGAACGTCACTTCGTGAACGTTTCAGGACCGTGCATACCTTATCCAATACCTGCTCGGTAATATCATCGTCGTAAACAAGCATGGCCTCGAACTCGGCAAAGCCCAGTTCGGCTGAATCCATCACGCGCATCCAGCACGGCTGCCCGTAGGTCACCGCAACAAAGGATTGAATCGCCCGGTTGATCAGACCATGCATAAGAGACCTCAAATTGGTTTCTCACGCAGTGTGCTCTGAAATTTGTTAACAAACACCCAACACGCGGGCGTCACCACATAGAATTCACGCAAGTATCGAAGTGGAAGTGACTGAGATTACGCTAGAAATCTGTCGGCGCTCCGCCTTCGGTTTTGCGTCGTGCAACAAAGTCGGCAAGCTCTTCCCGGATGCCCTCATCCATTGCCGGAGCTTCAAAGCTGGTGATGATTTCCTTGAACATGTGATGCGCGCGCTCAGCGGTCCAGACGCCTCCTGCGACTTCCCAACCCTCATAGTTCTTCCAGTCACTCAGAAACGGCTGATAAAACGCGGTGGTATAGCGGTCCTGAGTGTGCTGAATGCCAAAGAAATGCCCGTCATTGCCGACTGACCGGATCGCATCCAGAGCAATCTCATCAGGGCCGGTTGCCGTCAATTCCGGCTGCATATACCGCTGAATTTGCTGCAATATCTCGCAATCCATAATGAACTTTTCAGGGCTTGCGATCAGGCCACCCTCAAGCCAACCTGCAGCGTGATAGACCATGTTGGTGCCCGATTGCACCGCCGCCCATAATGAGTTCGAGGTCTCCCACACAGATTGGCCATCCGGAACGTTTGCCGCGCAGACACCCGAAGACCGCAGGGGCAGGTCGTAAAATCGGGCCATCTGGCCGGTCATCTGTGTCGCCCGCATGTATTCCGGCGTTCCAAAAGCCGGAGCACCAGATTTCATATCCACATTCGAGGTGAACGTACCGATGACACAAGGAATCCCTGGTCGCACATATTGGAACAATGCAATCGCGCACAGAGCCTCAGCCAGGGATTGCGCTACTGCACCGGCCATTGTGACGGGGGCCATCGCCCCGGCCAAGGTGAACGGCGTCACAACAATCGCCTGCCCGCGCCGCGCCAACCTCAGGCAACCGTCGATCATGGGCTGATCGTGCTTCAACGGCGAGGTCGAGTTGATGTTGGTATACATCCTCGGCTTGGCTTCGAATTCTTCATGGCTCAGACCCCCTGCAATCCGCACCATTTCCATGACGTCTTCGACGCGTTCCTTGCCCAGCGAATAGGCATGCATCGCCTTATCGGTCAGAGTCAGCTTGTCGTAGAGAACATCCAGATGCCGGACGCTGGCATGTATATCCACTGGCTCGACCGGGTATCCGCCGGCAAAATGGATACAGTTGAAATACTGCGTCAGCTTCAACAGGTTCCGGCACATCTCGCGATTTCCCGGTACCTTGGTGCCAATCTCCATATCCCAGTAGTTCGGCGGGGACGACACATTTCCGAACAGCAGGTTTTTGCCCCCGATCTCGATTGCGCGGTCGGGATTACGCGGTGTGATGGTAAAGGTGGCTGGGGCTTTACGCACCATTTCCATGACAAAGTCCCGGCCCATTCGAACGTTGTCGCCGTTGATCGTACATCCGGCCTCACGCAGGATTCCGATTGCCTCTTCGTTGTAGAACTCGATCCCGATCTCTTCGAGAATCCGCATTGCGCCCTCATGGATCGCCGCAACGCCAATCTCGTCCAACGGTTCGGTTGGTTTGTCGGTGTTGATCGGAAGGCTCCACGGCATCTGATCAATAACCGCTGCGCCCCGTCTCTCGGCGGCACCGGCCCGTCCTCCGCTGCGACCTCTGCGTGCTTTCTTGTCGGCCATTGGACACTCCTCGGAACTTGGCTTTCTAGAAGCAAGCCCCGAACGCGTACTGTTGGCCGCTCTGTCTGCGACAGGCTATGTCGGTTTCGACGTCTGAACCGCCGAATTCACAGCCCGATCACGCATTTTCGTACAACCATGCAGGTATATGTCCGATGTTTGGCAAGACGACATCCGCCATCGCTTCGAGCGTTTCTGCACGCGCCAGACCCGTCAGAACCCCGATCGTCTTCATACCTGCTGCCCGTCCGGCCTGCAGATCATGCAGGCTGTCGCCCACCATTGCTATGTTTTCTGGGTTTACCCCCACATGCTGAGCAAAGGCGAAGAGTTGACCCGGGCCTGGCTTGAATCCGTGCCCACTGTCATAACCGGCGACAAAATCGAAATGTTCGCGGATTCCTGCAGACGAAAGATGCTCGGATGCGGGCATTTCTCCGTCATTGGTCGCAACACCCAGTTTCAGCCCTGCCTCACGCAGCCCCTCAAGGAACGGGATAAGCGGAACGGCCTGGGCTTGCGGAGATGAGGCCGATTCGGCATTCAACAGATCCACCAACTCTTCGCGCGGCATTTCCGGGAGGTGCGGCTCTAGAACCTCGGCAATTTCTTCGACGGTGCCCGCAATGACAACACTGTCCTCAGAATAGGCAACCTGTTCGAGGTCAAAGCCGATCACCTGCCCAAGCTCGGCCGCCCGGGCATGATCTCCGTTCGTCACTCGCAGTAAAAAATTGCGCCCGAACGTGCCCCAGGTTTCCGCGAAATCAAACAGGGTACCGTCTTTGTCGAACAGGATGGCTTGGATTGGCATTGTGAAACTCCTGCCCGGTAGGCTTTCAGGTCCAATGAACTTCCGCGCCACCAGACAACAAGGCGCGGGCCTGGCCCGGCTGATCATACGGCACAGAATTGACGTCACAAAACTCGACTACCCACGAATCGTCAAGCATTAGAAAATCCAGAACAGAGCCCAGAAACTCCGGCTCTGCTGCCCTGTCTTTTATGTCCTGCACCGAAGCCCCCGTCGAACCCAGAAATACAGGCAGCAGGTCATCATTGCCCACAAGCCAGGCAAGGGCATTCAGCGCCAGCGTTTCGGCGGATTGAGCGGAAATTGGCATAAAGAAGCCCCTGATCTGATATTGGAAAGGGTTTGTTAACCAGAGTCATAAACACTTTAGCAACGCATGCAATCAACGGTGACTGATATGTCGGTGCAAGGCACGATCCTTGTCCTGGACGGGACCTCAACCAATCGAATTATGCTGAAGGTACAGCTTACCGCGGCCTGGTATCACGTCGCACAGGGGGAAAATCTGCGGGGTCTTGATGGGCTGTTGAAACGTGTGCGCCCCGATTTGATCTTAACCGCGCAGTCATTGCCGGATGGAACGGCGGCAGATGTCAAGAAAGTGGTAATGGCCGACCCGGATCTGGCGGATATACCCATTGTCGCTATCGCGCCGCAAAACGACAAATCCGCAAGGTTGAGGGCATTGTCAGATGGGTTGGACGATGTATTGGCGCACCCGTTCAAGGACACGTTGTTGCTAGCTCGGGTTCGCAGCTTGCTAAGGGCACGCGCCGATACGCAGGAATTGCAAGACAATAGCGGATCGCCATGTTTGGGATTTGCTGAAGCGACAAGCGCCTTTGCTACGCCACCCAAAGCTGCGCGCGCCGCCCTACTGACGCAATCCGCTAAAACCGGGGCGCTTTGGCAGAAGGCGCTGTCCGAACATACGCATCACAGTCTGTCAATTCACACGATATCGAACCTTCACCGCCTGCTTTCCGGCCCCATCCCGGACGCGATTATTGTCGAAATTGATGGCGAATCTTCAGGCCTGAGTATTCTGGCGGATTTGAAATCGCGCGGGGCAACACGGCACACGGTGCTGATCGGCATCTTGAGAAAGGATGACGCGTCTCTGGCTGCCGAAGCGCTGGATCGTGGCGCTGATGCCATCTGTATGGCGGGGCTCTGCCCCCGTGAAACTCTGTTGCGGCTTGATAACCAGCTCGCCCGCAAAAGCCGAATTGACCAGATGCGGGATTCTTTGCGGCGTGGCATCGCGGAATCCTGGGTGGATCCACTGACCGGCCTGCATAACCGCCGCTATGCAATGCGAGCATTGAAGCAAATCGCCCGGCAGTCTGCGCAGACCGGGCTCGGGTTTACCGTGATGGTGGCCGATCTGGACCATTTCAAATCAATCAACGACAAGTTTGGCCATGCCGGAGGCGATCAGGTCTTGATCGAAACAGCCAGGCGCATGCGCAATTCCATTGGTTCTGACGGCTTTGTGGCACGGATCGGTGGCGAAGAATTCTTGATCGGTCTGCCTGAAACTACGGGGCCTCGAGCATTGGGGATCGCACGAACCGTCTGCGACGACATCTGCCAGTGTCCATTTGACCTATCCGAGGCCGCCGAACCAATCGCAGTGACAATCAGCATCGGCCTCATTACAGCTGATGACAACACGTTTCGCCGGGGCATCCCACCCGCACCATTGGACAACATGATAAAATCTGCGGATACAGCCCTGTATGCTGCGAAAAAGGCGGGACGCAATCAGGTCATGGTCCAGGATCACGCAGCCTGATCCGGTCAGTCGTGTTTTCTGCCCGCTTTCGATTTTCGGTGCACCACATCTTCCAGACGATCAGCGTATTCGACGCGTTCTTTCGGGCTCATGGCTGACACACGGATCAGCCACTGTTCCTGCAAAGCAGACTGCATCTCTGACATCACCTGCGCCTGCTGACCCAACAAAGCCTCTACAGCGTCAGCCGCAAAGGGTTCGGCGCGAAGTGCGTCGCCAAGGGCTTGAAAATCCGCCGCCCGATGATCGACACCTTGGCGGTGCAGGCCCGAAAGCTCGGCCCGCATCGCCTGGCGTTCATGCTTGGGAAGCGCGCGATAAAGCGCCGATCCAAATCCCGGAGGGGTTTTGACGTGGTCATTGTTTCTGACGCGCAGCGCCGTGCCAACAACCGCACCGACGACTAGCAGATTGATAGCAAGGGACACGATCAGCAGGACAGGCATCCACCGGCGTTTAGGTTTTGACTGTTCGCTCATTCGCCTTCCTCCAGGAAGATTGTATTCAGATCCATATCCGCAACCTCAAAGCCAGAGGATTGCGAATAAAGCAACGTCGCCGGATCAGGCAAAAAGGCCGGGGCAGTCAATCCAATCCAGATGCCAGCAATGCCCGCGGCCGCCAAACCTCCCATCCCCTGCCAGCCAAAGAAACTATCCAATGCCTGTGCCCAGAACCCTTGGGGTGATTTCTGAAGCCTTTGCAAACGAACGGTTTCCGCATCGGCCAGAATACGAAGGGCGAGAGCATCGGGTAACGGCTCATCTTCTTGACGAGCACGTAAAAACAGGTGATTCAGGTCGCTATTTTCATCCATCGGCATATCCCAACTCGTCTCTTCTTGTGGCTAACTGCTGTGCCAGTGCCCGCTTTCCCCGAGCTGTCAGACTCTCTACAGCTTCGACGGAAACATCCATGATTCCCGCGATTTCGGGATTGGGCAACTCTTCGATGTGGCGCAAGACAACAGCCTGACGTTGCCGGTCCGGAAGTTGCGCCAACGCGAACTGCAGTGCGTCCAACCTGGCGGCATCCTGAAGGTGTTCGGTTGCACTGATCGCATCGCTTTCAGGTTCGGCAACATCAGAAAGACTGTCCGCCGATTTCTTCCGCCGAATATCGACACACAGGTTCAGAGTGACCCGGTAAAGCCAAGTCGACACCTTTGCCTGTCCAGCAACCCAATCCGGCGCCATCTTCCATAGGCGCATCATGGCTTCCTGTGTGACATCTTCGGCTTCGGCCCGGTCGTTCAACAGCCTGAGCGCCACCGAAAAACTGCGCGGCCCAAGCCGATCGGTCAAAATGCGTGCCGCATCAGCGTCACCCTCGGCGAACCGCCGCAACAATGCATCGTCTCCGGGGTCGCCCGCAGCCTGACTTTGGCTGCGAGCCCCCGTTGATGAGGTACTCAGGTCCCGCATCCTTCATTAGCTGTCGTCGGTGCCAGCCTTGTCACGTTTTTTGTGATGCCAGCCCATCCGGTTTTTTGCATCGGCAAATTCCTGTTCCGAGATCGTGCCATTTTTGTCCGCGTCGATGCGGTCAAACATCTTGCCAGCACGGCGCGGCTTGGGCAACTCATCATCGGACAAGAGGCCATCTTGATTGGCGTCATGCTTTTCGAACATTTGATTCACACGCTCATTCGCCTTCTTCTGGCTAGCCGCTTGCATCTCGTCGACGCTCAACATGCCGTCGCCACTGGTGTCGGCATTGGTGAAACGCTGTTGCCTATAGGTTTGCATTTCTTCCTGCGTGACCTGACCATCATTGTTCAGGTCCAACTCTTGAAAGGTCACGTCCTCACGGCCTTTCGGACCGACAGCCAAGGCGGTTGTGCCTGTCAATGCAATGGCCGATACCAGAATGGCCGGGATAAGTTTCGCGCTTTTCATATCGTTTTCCTTTGTTTCTCGCGACCGGTTTGTCGCTGCTCACATAGGTTAAAACGGTGCAGTTTTCGGTTTCCGTCGCCCAATTTGAATTTTTTCTGTTGCTCACTGCCATCGACCTCATAATTTCCGGACATCTCATCGCGGCACAAAGCGACGCACCCCCCTTTTCTGTGGGGCAAAACAAGCGCAATATCAGGGCAATCTGAATGCGCGAGTTTCAAAATGACAGATCAAACGATCGACACAATATCCGAGAACGACCGTCCAACCCGGCCTGCGCTAATCAAAGGCTTCCGCTGCCGCTGCCCAAAATGCGGTGAAGGCAAGCTGTTGCACAGCTACCTGAAGGTGAATGACAGCTGCAGCAGCTGTGGTCAGGAACTGTTTCATCACCGTGCGGATGACGGTCCAGCCTATCTGACGATCCTGTTGGTCGGTCACCTGCTGGCGCCCGCTTTGCACATCTCTTATGTCCAGTGGCGCCCTGACCCGCTGAACATGTTCCTGATTTTTGCATTCGGATGTACAGCCTTGACACTGTTCCTGCTACCGCGAATGAAAGGGGCCGTTGTCGCCTATCAGTGGGCACGACGGATGCATGGGTTCGAAACGGACCGATGACTGGAATGATTGGGTCGGCCCTGAGATGAGTACAGACAAAACGGCTATACGGGACGCTGCAACAGTTATCGTGTTGCGGGACCGGATGACGAACCCTTCCATTTTGATGGGTCAAAGGGGCGCAAAAGCCGTTTTTATGCCGAACAAATTCGTGTTTCCAGGTGGCGCGGTAGACGCAGAGGACGCCCTTGTCCCGCTATCGGCTGACATGTCCCAGCTCTGCCGCGATCGGCTTACTGAACAGTCTCCGCCCGGGCTGCAGAATGCTTTGGCGGCCGCCGCAATCCGCGAGCTCTGGGAGGAAACCGGCCTGGTGCTTGGAGTTCCCGGCGCTTGGACAGGTGAGGTGCCGATTGACTGGCAAAGCTATGCAGAGGCAGGATTTCTGCCCTCTGCACAGGCATTGCAGTTTGTTTTTCGCGCCGTCACCCCGCCCGGCCGTACGCGCCGGTTCGATGCACGATTCTTTTTGGTAGATGCAGACGCCCTGCAAGGCGATCTGGATGACTTTGGCCGCGCTTCGGATGAGTTGTCTCACCTGCAATGGGTTCCGTTGAACAAGGCGCGCGAGCTTGATCTTCCCTTCATAACCGAAGTTGTTCTGGCCGAAGTCGCAGCCCGGGTCACACGACCCGAACCACCCCAAAGCGTTCCGTTCTTCCTCAATCAAGAAGAACAAAGCCTGTTCTTACAGATCAAAGGCTATCCAATGTCCGAACAGGACTTCTAGCCGAACCTACTTCATTCGGCTGATCACCGTGGTCACCTCGGGCTTTTTGCCGATCTCGGTCTTTGCTGTCTGACGCACGATCCGGCGCAGTGCCTCTTCCAGCTTGTCATCGTCGCGCCGGGTTTTGGCATCCGCCCGCATGAGGAACTGGTTCAGGTCCTCTTCCAGAACTTCGACCAGTGCTGCGCGCGATGTTCCGGTCTCGGCCAAGCCCATCGTATCGCACCAAGGTTCACCCAACGGTTCGTCTTCTTCGTCTAAAATAACCGTCACGGTTACATGCCCGTTCAAGGCCATGCGAATGCGGTCGCGGACAACTCCATCCAAGGCTCCGACCTTTACGGTTCCATCCAGATAAGTTCGGCCTGTCTCGACGTAGTCGACGACCTTGGGAGCATTGCCGCTGAGATCCAGCATCGTGCCATTGACTGCCACAACCCCGGTACGACCACCCGCTTCGGCCAGTTTAGCATGTTCGCGCAGATGTCGGTGTTCACCATGCATGGGAATAACCATCTGCGGGTTGACTATGGCGTGCACTTTTTCCAGATCAGGCCGGTTGGCATGGCCAGAGACGTGATACAGACCCGAGCTGTCATCCACCACATCAACGCCTTTTTCGCTGAGCTGGTTCATGATGAAGATTACGCCCTTCTCATTGCCCGGTATCGTCTTCGACGAGAACAGGAACAGATCGCCTTCCTTCAACTCGATCCCGCGGTATTTACCGCGTGCAAGCTGGGCACTGGCCGCACGGCGTTCGCCCTGGCTGCCGGTTACGATCAGCATCAGGTTCTGGCGCGGGATATCTACGGCCTCTTCGGCGCTGATAACCTTGGGAAAATCCGTGAGAATACCGGTTTCCGTCGCGGCCTCGATCATCCGCCGCATCGCACGACCCAACAGAACGACCGAGCGTCCCGCGCGCTGCCCAGCCTCGGCCAGCGTCTTCACCCGTGCGACATTCGAGGCAAAAGTCGTCGCAACCACCATTGATTTGGCATTTTCGACCAATTTGGTGATCTCGGGCCCTACCTCGGATTCCGAGCGGCCCGCATGCGTTGAAAACACATTTGTGCTGTCGCAGACCAATGCTTTCACACCGTCCTTTGAAATCTCTGCCCAAAGGTCCTGATCAAACGGTTCACCTACCACAGGGTTGGCATCCAGCTTGAAATCCCCTGTATGCACGATTCGCCCCGCAGGCGAGTCTATGACAAGCGCCGCACTTTCGGGGATCGAGTGCGATACCGGCAAAAACCCGACTGTAAACGGGCCAACCGTCACCTGTTCAGGCCAGGCTGACAGGGTCTGAACCGCGTCTGTCGGATGGGCTTTCTCTTCCATCTTGCGACGTGCGAGATTTGCGGTGAAAGCGCGTGCATAGATCGGGGCGCCCAAGTCGTCATAGCAATGCGCCACAGCGCCGACATGATCTTCGTGGGCATGGGTGACGAATACCGCCTCAAGCCGGTCGGCACGTTCTTTTAGCCAGTTGATATCGGCATGGATCAGGTCGACACCGGGTGTTGTGTCCATATCTGGGAAGGTTACACCAAGATCGACAAGGATCAGCTTCTCCTTTCCCGGCTTGCCATAGCCATAGACATAGGCATTCATCCCAATTTCGCCCGCCCCGCCCAGGGGCAGATAGATCAGTCGTTCACTGCTCATGTTGAGCCATTTTCCTTGTTATAGCGATGGATCACGGTCAGTCCGTGCATCGTCAAATCGTCTTCTATAGCGTCAAACCCAACATCTGCCTGATCGAACAGAGGCGCAAGCCCCCCGGTTCCCACGACTTTCATCGGCATGCCGTATTCCGTCTTGATCCGGGCAATCAGCCCTTCGATCAGACCGGAATAGCCCCAATACACGCCAGATTGAATGCAGCCAACCGTATTTGTTCCGATCACTTTTTCGGGACGTGTAATGTCGATATGCGGCAACGCGGCGGCCCCCTGGTGCAACGCTTCAAGGCTCAGGTTTACACCTGGGGCGATGATGCCGCCGACATATGCTCCATCCGAAGACACCACGTCAAAGTTGGTGGCCGTTCCAAAATCGACAACAACCACATCCCCGCCATGCCGTTCAAACGCCCCGGCAGCATTGGCCAGGCGATCCGGGCCAGGGACCGTACCCTCGTCTATGCGCGGGCTGACAGGCAGCAGACACTCTGGCTTGCCCACGACCAATGGGCGACAGCCAAAAAACCGGTCCGCAAAGACGCGCAGATTGAAAACCACACGCGGCACGGTCGAGGCGATAATCACATCGGTGATATCAGCTTCGATCTCATAATGTTTGACCAGCGTAGAGTACCAAGTGAAATAGGCATCCGCCGTTCGGGCATGGTGCGTAGACGTGCGCAGCGTGCAGACAAATTCCTCACCGTCCCAGATCGAGAAAACGGTATTGGTGTTGCCGCAGTCGATGGCTAGAAGCATTGGTGCCCCTTTCAGAAAAATACGTCTGCCGCAGGTATGCTGACGCGGCCCTTCGCGGTGTTTAGGACAAGGTTACCCCGTGCGTCCACCGTTTCGAAGGTCCCGACGGTCTCAGTGGTGACAGTACGCGCGGTGATGACCTCACCCAGCTTAGCTGCGCGGGACAACCAGGCAGCGCGGATGGGTTCGAACCCGTAGGTTACAAACTGGGCCTCGAAACGCGCATAGGCCGATGCAAGCTCGGTCAAAAAGTCTTCGGTGGTGACATCTGCCCCTGTCTCGGACAACAGCGAAACCGGCCTTAGCGCACCTGGTTCGACTTTATCTGCAGCCGGTGCCTGCGCGAGATTGACGCCGATGCCGATTGCCAAATGCGAGACGTCCCGCCCCTGCCCGGTACTTTCCAGCAGTATCCCCGCAAGCTTGCCACCGTTCAGCAACACATCATTGGGCCATTTTAGCGACAAACCCGATATGCGTCCGGTGACCGCCACACATGCATCAAACAGGGCCAAGGCGGCGACAAAACTGCGCAGAGCGGCCTGTTCCGGGCGTCCTGCGGGCCGCATCAGCAGCGTTGCGGCAAGATTTCCCTCGGGGTTGGTCCAGACCCGTCCGCGCCGACCGCGCGCCTGTGTCTGGCGGTGCGCCAGGATCCAGACCGGACCCTGAGCCATCGGCGCGATCCGGGCGGCTTCGTTCAGAGTGCTATCGACCTCTTGCAATACATGCAGGCCATATCCATCCGGCCAATCGCTCATGTCACAAGAACATTAGGCCGCGGGCAATGGTCGAAATCAGTTAACAAGCGTCGCCGCTGCAGCTGCCGCTGCGCCCTCAATCCCAAACTGATAGAATACGCCAACCAACATCAATGCAGCTGACCCCATCAGAGCAACCCACAGAACCGGAGACGAATTTGCGTCGATCGGGTCGTCATTCTCGGCACCGAAATACATATAGTATACGATCCGCAGGTAATAGAATGCACCGATCACCGAGGCGATGGCAGACATGATAACCAGACCGGTCAGGCCAGCCTCAATACCCGCTTGCCAGACGCCGAATTTCGCAAAGAACCCAAGCATCGGTGGAACACCGGCAAGGCTGAACATCAGGATCAGCACGGCCAGAGCCTTACCCGGATCGCGTTTGGAATACTGGCGCAAGGCGTCAATGTCGGTAACAGGTTTACCGTCCCGTTCCATCATCAGGATAAAGGCGAAAGTTCCGACATTCATGGTCACGTAAATCGCCAGATACATCAGCATCGCCTTGATACCCAGCTCGGTCCCAGCCGCCAGTCCGATCAGCGCATACCCCATATGGGCAATCGACGAAAACGCCATCAGCCGTTTAATGTCGCGTTGTCCGATGGCAGCCACGGCCCCCAACAGCATAGACAGAACAGACAAGAGTACGATCACCTGCTGCCAGTCCTTTACGACACCTCCAAATGCGTCGTGCAACACGCGGGCAAACAGGGCCATGGCGGCCACTTTGGGCGCCGTGGCGAAGAAGGCAGTGACTGGTGTGGGCGATCCTTCATAGACATCCGGCGTCCACATGTGGAACGGAACAGCCGAAACCTTGAACGCGAGCCCCGAGATCAGGAAGATCAACCCAAACAGCAACCCGAGGGTCACATCGCCGTGGTGAACGGTCTGAATGATGCCCGAGAACAACGTGGTACCCGTAAAGCCGTAGACAAGCGAAGCCCCATACAGCAGTAAGCCCGAGCTAAGCGCGCCCAGAACGAAATATTTCAGGCCAGCCTCGGTGGATTTGGCGCTGTCACGACGCAGCGCAGCCACAACGTATAGCGCCAGCGACTGCAGCTCGAGCCCCATATACAGAGACATCAGGTCACCCGCGCTGACCATCATCATCATGCCGACAGCGGCAAGCGCCACCAGCAAAGGGTATTCGAAACGCAACAACCCGCGGCGGGTCATATAGTCCTGGCTCATCATCAAAACGGCTGCGGCAGATAGCAGGATCGCCACTTTGGCAAAGCGCGCGAATCCGTCATCAACGAACATGCCGTTAAACGCGATGTTCGTTCCGTCGCCATTGGTGGCGATCCAGAACGCCAGCAGCGCCATCAGCCCTGCTGTCACCCAGACCAATGTCGGCGCAAGCCCGTCCTTGGTGGTGTAAACAGCCGCAAGCAATGCCGCCATCGCATATAGTGCCAGAACGATCTCTGGCAGGATAATTGTCAGATCAGCCTGGATCATGTCTCCAAAGCCTCCTTAATGCGAGGCGGCTGTCTGGGTCGCGGTCTCAGCCGCGGCCAGAGCCGTATCATAGTTCGAAATCAGCGCGGCAGTCGAGTTGCCAATCACATCTGTTACTAGCGACGGATACACACCCAACAGGATCGTCATGACGATCAGGGGGGCAAATATCAACCGCTCGCGCGAGCTCATATCAGTCATCGCCTTGAGGCTTTCTTTGATAAGATCCCCAAATACGACCCGACGATACAGCCACAAAGCATATCCCGCCGAGAAGATAACACCGGTCGCGGCCACAGCAGTCACCCAGGTATTGACCTGGAAAGCGCCCATCAGGGTCAGGAACTCTCCGATGAACCCACTGGTGCCCGGCAGGCCGACATTAGCCATGGTGAACAGCATGAAGACCAGCGCGTAGGCAGGCATCCGGATTACCAGACCGCCATAGGCCTCGATTTCGCGGGTGTGCATCCGGTCATAGATCACGCCGACACACAGGAAGAGCGCCGCCGAGATGAACCCGTGGCTGAGCATCTGGAAGATGGCTCCGTCGACACCCTGCTGGTTTGCCGCAAAGATGCCCATGGTGACAAAGCCCATATGTGCGACCGAGGAATAAGCGATCAGCTTTTTCATATCCTCCTGCACCAGAGCAACCAGCGATGTGTAAACCACAGCGATGGCCGACATCCACAGCACCAGATCGGTCATCACCGCCGACCCCACCGGGAACATCGGCAGGCTGAACCGCAGGAAGCCATAGCCACCCATCTTCAACAGGATCGCCGCCAGCACGACCGACCCTGCGGTCGGCGCCTGCACGTGTGCATCCGGCAGCCAGGTGTGGACCGGCCACATCGGCATCTTCACCGCAAATGAGGCAAAGAACGCCAGGAACATCAGCGTCTGCATACCGCCTACGATATGGATGCCCAGAACGGTAAAGCTGTCGGACGAGAAATGATGCGCCATCAGCGCTTCGATATCCGTCGTGCCTGCATCCGCATACATCGCAACCATAGCCACCAGCATCAGCACAGAGCCAAGGAACGTGTAGAGGAAGAACTTGAAGCTGGCATAGATGCGCTCTTTACCACCCCAGATGCCGATGATCAGGAACATCGGGATCAGACCCGCTTCGAAGAACAGGTAGAACAGCACCAGGTCCAGCGCCATGAACACGCCAAGCATCAGCGTTTCCAGCAGCAGGAAAGCAATCATGTATTCCTTGACGCGGTCTGTCACATTCCAGCTGGCCAGAATTGTCAGCGGCATAATGAAAGTGGTCAGCAACACGAACAGGACGCTGATGCCATCCACACCCATCTTGTATTTCAGACCCATCAGCCACTGGCCCTCTTCCACCATCTGGAAGCCGGTGTTTTCAGGATCAAAGCCGGTATAGATGCCAATCGAGACCAGGAAGGTCACCGTCGTCGCAACCATGGCCACCCATTTGGCATTGCGTTGCGCGGCTGCGTCGTCGCCCTGCAGAAACAGCCCCAGAATGGCGGCCGCCGCTGCGGGGATGAAGGTGACGATCGAGAGGATATTGTCCATTAGTGTGCGCCTCCGCCGATCGACATCCAGGTGACCAGGGCAGCAATTCCCAGGACCATCCAGAAGGCATAGGTAAATATGTAACCAGTCTGCGCCTTGCCTGCGAGGCGGGTGAAGAATGGCACGATGCCCATCGCTACCCCGTTCAGGAAACCGTCAATCGTGTTGCCGTCGCCGCGTTTCCACAGGAACCGCCCAAGTGCCAAGGCAGGTTTGACGAAGATCGCGTCATAGATCTCATCAAAGTACCATTTGTTCAGCAGGAACAGATAAAGCGGACGCTGGTTTGCTGCCAAGCGCGCGGGCAACGTCGTATTCACGATATAGAACCAATAGGCCACGATGAAACCAAGCAGCATCGCAACGAAGGGTGAGACCTTGACCCATTTCGGAACAGCATGCGCATCGTCCAGCACATGATTGTCCGGTGCGATGTAGAGCGCGCCTTCTCCGGGCGTCCCAACAAAGGCATAATGGTGATCGCCGCCCTGCGCGTCCTTCTCACCATGGCTGTCCTCCGCGTGACCGGCATCCGCATGCGTATCGTCGCCGTGGTCATCTTCGGCATGGGTATCGTCCCCATGCGCGCCCTCTGCCGCGTGGCCATCCACCGAAGCCTCTGCAACCGGAATGCCATAGAACTGGCCGACCTTGTCGGTGTGGCCAAAAAAGTTGCCATACCAGATCATCCCGGCGAAAACCGCACCCAGCGACAGAACGCCCAGCGGAACCAGCATGACCAACGGGCTTTCATGCGCATGGTCATGCGTGTGCTTGTCCCCGCGCGGCTCGCCATAGAAGGTCAGGAAAATCAGACGCCAGCTGTAGAATGACGTAAATACCGCCGCAATCACCAGCATCCAGAACGCGTAGCCGGTGCCTCCGGCAAAGGCGCTTTCGATGATCGCGTCTTTCGACAGGAACCCGGCAAAGCCAAATGTGGTCAGAGGAATACCAACGCCGGTAATCGCCAGCGTGCCGATCATCATCGCCCAAAACGTATAAGGGATCTTCTTCCGCAATCCGCCATACTCGGTCATCTCTTGCTCGTGATGCATCGCGTGGATCACGGAACCAGCGCCAAGGAACAGCAGCGCCTTGAAGAACGCGTGCGTCAACAGGTGGAACATGGCAGCCGAGTACATACCAACGCCCGCGGCGACGAACATGTAACCCAGCTGCGAGCAGGTCGAATAAGCGATGACGCGTTTGATATCGGTCTGCACCAAACCCACGGTCGCGGCAAAGAACGCCGTCGACGCACCAAGGAAGGTGATGAACCCGGTCGCACCCGGCGCGAACTCCATCAGCGGCGACATGCGGCAGATCAGGAAGACACCAGCGGTCACCATGGTCGCGGCGTGGATCAGGGCTGATACAGGCGTCGGACCTTCCATCGCGTCCGGCAACCAGGTGTGCAGGAACAACTGTGCCGATTTGCCCATCGCACCGATGAACAGCAGAACGCAGATCACCTCGATCGCGGTCCATTCACCCCACAGGAAGTGCAGCTTCTCTTCGGCCAATGCCGGGGCAGAGGCGAAGATGTCCGAGAAATTGATGCTGTCGGTCAGCAGGAATAGCGCAAAGATGCCAAGCGCAAAGCCAAAGTCCCCAACCCGGTTGACGATAAACGCCTTCATCGCCGCCGCATTGGCGCTTGGCTTGCGGTAATAGAACCCGATCAGCAGATAAGACGCGACGCCCACACCTTCCCAGCCAAAGAACATCTGCACCAGATTATCCGCGGTCACCAGCATCAGCATGGCAAAGGTAAAGAAGGACAGATAGGCAAAGAAGCGTGGCTTATAGCTTTCGCCTTCGCGCCATTGCGGATCGTGATCCATGTAGCCAAAGGAATACAGGTGCACCAGCGCCGAGACGGTCGTCACCACGATCAACATGATTGCTGTCAGCCGGTCCAGACGAATGGCCCAGCTTGTCGAGAGCGAGCCGCTTTCGATCCAGCGCATGATCTCGATCTGCTGGGTGTGGCCGTCGAACGTCAGGAAGACGATCCACGACAGCAGACAGGCCAGAAACAGCAGGCCCGTGGCGGTCCACATGGCGGCTTTCTCGCCAATGAACTTCCAGCCGAACCCGCACAGGATCGCGCCCACCAGCGGGGCAAAGAGGATGGTGGTTTCCATGTGCCCTTACCCCTTCATCATATTGACATCTTCAACCGCGATCGAGCCGCGGTTGCGGAAGAAACAGACCAGAATGGCCAGCCCGATCGCCGCCTCGGCCGCCGCCACGGTCAACACAAACAGCGTAAACACTTGCCCGACCAGATCGCCCAGGAAGCTGGAGAACGCCACAAGGTTGATATTCACCGCCAGCAGCATCAGTTCGATGCTCATCAGCAGGATGATGACGTTCTTGCGGTTCAGGAAGAGACCGAAGATGCCGATGACGAACAGCGTCGCCGCGACCGTAAGATAGTGTTCAAGTCCGATCATAGCTTCGCTCCTGGCGAGTCTGGGTAGTAGAGTTTGCAGCCGCAGTAGGGGTTGATGCGATTTTTCTTTTTGGCCCTGCTCAAAAAGCCGTCGATAGTTGTCCAGTGGTCATAACCAGCCTGTTTGGATAATTTCACCAAGTCTTGGACAGTCGTCCCAGACGCCAAACGCAGTTTCCCGTGAGGTGGGTACAGAAGATCTGCCGAAAAATTACCCACAGAAACCCGATATTCTGAGCCCGGAGGAGCACACACGCCACGGATTTGGATGAGCTCTTTGGAATTGCAATCCACGACCAGCACACTTTCGCTGCGAACACATTCCCCGGTAAGGGTCCAACGCTGGCCTACCCGACCACTACCAATATCCGTTGCAGCGTTCCCTGAAAAAAAGGAGCTCCAACCGTCGCCAGCTTCAGAGAAGCTACAATCCTCTTTAACTTCGGCGGGCTTGTCGAAGTGATGAAGCGGCTTGCTCATACTGCAACTACCGATAGGGCACTCTGCCATGGCCGATCCTGACGAAATCGTAAGCCATGCTGATAGCCCTATGATCGCGTAAATTCTCACAACCCCTGCCCCGGTTTCACGTCCTTCAACTCCATCGCCTTGGCCGGGTCGCGCATCATCTGGCCGATGATGTCCTGACGCTTGATGTCCTGACGGTGGCGCAGCGTCAGCACGATGGCACCGATCATGGCCACCAGCAGGATCAGGCCCGCCAGTTGGAAAAGAAGGAAGTATTGGTCGTAAAGGATGACACCCAGTGCCTCGGTATTGTGACGATCCACTGGAACCGGCTGTGCCAGATTGGCGGAAGCACCCTGCGCGCTGTCCCAAGCCCCAAAGGCCATGACAAACTGCATCAGGATGACCAGACCGATCAGCAAGGCCAGCGGCATATAGCGTGCCATCTCGGCCTTGAGCTCAGCAAAATCCACGTCCAGCATCATCACGACGAACAGGAACAGAACCGCGACCGCGCCGACATAGACGATGATCAGCAGCATCGCCACGAACTCAGCCCCCAGCAGCACAAACAATCCTGCCGCGGACAGGAAGGACAGGATCAACCACAGCACGGAATGCACCGGCTGGCGGCTGATCACCGTGAACAGCCCGCCGGTGATGGCGCTGATGGCGAACAGATAGAAGGCAAAGACGGTCATTGATCCTCATCCTCGTTATCGCCCATGACCTCTTGCGCCAATTCCAGCGCGCGGGTCATGGCCGGGATGCCGGCAAAGACCGACATCTGACCGATCGTTTCCACGATCTCTTGTTTCTTGGCACCGGCTTCCACAGCGTGGCGCACGGTCTGACGCACCGCCGCATCCGCCTGCGCGCCCTGACAGGTCAGCCCGGCCAGTGTCAGCAACAGGCGGGTCTTGGCATCCAACCCGTCTTTGTTGACGGTGTTGCCGAACATCATCTCCATGACTTCTTTCGGCATGGTCGGCCATAGAGTTTCGAACCCTTTGGGCGAGAAGCTCTCCATCGCAGGGTTCATCGCCTTGGCCATGTCCTGCGCCTGCTTCATCATCAGCTCAAACGGATTTGTCGGGGCGTCAGTCATCGGTACGGCGCGTCCATTTCCAGATTGCGGGCGATCTCGGCTTCCCAGCGCTCACCGTTGTCGAGCAGTTTTTCCTTGTCGTAGAACAACTCTTCGCGGGTTTCCGTGGCGAATTCGAAATTCGGACCTTCGACGATGGCATCGACCGGGCAGGCCTCTTGGCAGAAACCGCAATAGATGCACTTGGTCATGTCGATGTCATAGCGCGTGGTACGGCGGCTGCCATCTTCGCGCGGTTCGGCGTCGATTGTAATGGCCTGTGCAGGGCAGATCGCCTCGCAGAGTTTGCAGGCAATACAGCGTTCTTCACCGTTGGGGTAACGACGCAGGGCGTGCTCACCGCGAAAACGCGGAGACAGAGGACCCTTTTCATGCGGGTAGTTCAGGGTGGCCTTCGCTGCGAAGAAATACTTCAGCCCCAACTTCATGCCGACCCAGAAATCCTGTAGAAGAAAATACTTGGCGGCGCGGGTGTAGTCGATTTGGGTCATGTCAGCCTCCTACGCTCCAACGGGCGAATGCCCCCCAGAACCAGTCGAATTTCGCCGCAAAGGCCACGAAGACTACCCAAGCCAGCGAGAAGGGCAGGAAGACTTTCCAACCCAGCCGCATCAGCTGGTCATAGCGGTAGCGCGGCGTGATCGCCTTGACCATTGCGAAGAGGAAGAAGAAGAACGCCATCTTCGCGACCATCCACAACACGCCGTCGGGCAGGCCCGGGATCGGGGACAGCCAGCCGCCGAAAAACAGCAGCGTGGTCAGCGCGCACATCAGGAAAATGGCGATATATTCGCCAGCCATGAACAACAGGAAAGGCGTGGCCGAGTATTCGACCTGATAGCCCGCGACCAGTTCGGATTCCGCCTCTGGCAGGTCAAACGGTGGGCGGTTGGTTTCGGCCAGCGCCGAGATGAAGAACAGGAAGACCATTGGGAAATGCGGCAACCAGTACCAGCTGAAGAACCCAAAGCGCCCGTCTTGCGCATGCACGATGTCACCGAAGTTCATCGACCCGGTCGACAGGATCACACCGATGATGATCAGACCAATCGAGACCTCGTAGGAAATCATCTGAGCGGCAGAGCGCAATGAGCCAAGGAAAGGGTACTTTGAGTTCGACGCCCACCCCCCCATGATCACGCCATAAACCTCCAACGAGGACACGGCGAAGACATACAGGATGGCGACATTTATATCCGACAGCACCCAGCCGTCGTTGAACGGAATCACGGCCCAGGCGATCATCGCCAGAACAAATGAGGTCAACGGCGCGAGGATAAAGACGGTGCGGTCTGCACCCGCTGGGATAACCACCTCTTTAACAACATATTTCAGCGCATCGGCCACCGATTGCAGCAGGCCATAGACGCCCACCACGTTGGGGCCACGGCGCATCTGAACCGCCGCCCAGATCTTCCGGTCTCCATAGACAAGGAACAACAGCGAGATCATCACAAAGGCCACAACGGCAAGCACTTGTGCCAGAATGATGAGGGCTATTCCGCCTGGGGTGTTAAAGAATTCAGCCATTGGTCCTCACACCGTGGGTATTCCGTTTTCCGCACGAAATGCTAAGGCCATGTGCCTGCGTAAAGTGCGTCTGGGTCGGCGCGTTGGTGTAAACAGCATCTGCAGCCTCTACGCCACCCTTTTTATTCCGTTTCATAGGCAAAACAGGGGCGAGCCCCTGTCCGACCAGCACAGGGTCGAAATGCGATATGACAGAGTTTCGGTTCATTCCGCCGCGATCTTTTCGCCTTTGCGTGCCTGCGTCTGCGCCGATAGCTCAGCCATCAACTGCGAGGCCCGTGCAATCGGGTTGCTCAGGTAGAAATCCTTGACGGTGTGACGGAAGCTCGCCTTGCCCAGAGGGCCGAGCTTCAGCGCCTGAACCTCGTTTTCGATCACCTCGTCGATACGGGCCAGATGCGGCACCGCCTCGATCAGCGCGGTGCGTAGTTGCGCCAGCGAGTCATAAGGCAGCGTCGCACCCAGTTCGGCAGACAAAGCGCGCAGGATCGCCCAGTTTTCCTTCGCCTCACCTGGTGCAAACCCGGCACGCATCGCCAGTTGCGGGCGGCCTTCGGTGTTCACGAACAGGCCGTTTTCCTCGGTATAGGCTGCGCCCGGCAGGATCACGTCGGCGCGGTGCGCACCTCGATCGCCATGGCTGCCCTGATAGATGACAAAGGCGCCGTCGCCGATTTCAACTTCATCGGCACCGAGATTATAGATCACATCCGCCGCGCTGATTGTATCCATGCCACCTTCGTTGGTGGCATCGACATCCATAGAACCAACACGTGAGGCGGCTGTGTGCAGGACAATCAAACCGCTTTCGGTATTCGCCGCAATGGTTTGCGCAGCGGCCAAAACCGCAGCGCCATCCGCTTCCTGCAATGCACCCTGACCAATGACGACCAACGAGCGTTTGCCCTTGACCTCATCATCTCCGCCCATATCCACCACCTGCTGCAATGCCGCACGATCATCGCCGACATGGTGGTAATCATAGGTCAGATCGACTGCTGGACCGACCACAGCAATCTCAGCCCCATGCGCCCAGGCTTTGCGAATGCGCGCGTTCAGCACCGGCACCTCATCACGCGGGTTGGTTCCGATCAGCAGAATGCGCTCGGCGCTGTCGATATCTTCGATCGCAGCGGTCCCGGCATAGGCCGCGCGGTTGCCCGTTGGCAACTTGGCGCCATCGGTACGGCATTCGACAACCCCGCCCTGCCCTTCAATCATCTGCTTCAGAGCAAACGTAGCCTCGACCGGGGCCAAGTCGCCCACGATACCGGCGGGCTTTTCAGCCCCTTTCAACGCCTCGGCCGCTTTGGTCAACGCCTCGGGCCACGTCGCCGGGCGCAGCTTACCGTTTTCACGCAAGTATGGCTTGTCCAGCCGCTGACGACGCAGGCCGTCCCACACAAACCGCGTCTTATCACTGATCCATTCTTCGTTCACGCCATCATGATTGCGCGGCAAAAAGCGCATGACTTCGCGCCCTTTGGTATCCACACGAATGTTCGAACCCAATGCATCCATCACGTCGATGCTTTCGGTCTTGGTCAGTTCCCAAGGGCGCGCGGTAAAAGCATAGGGTTTCGAGGTCAGCGCCCCGACGGGGCACAAGTCGATGATATTACCTTGCAGATTCGAATCCAGCGTCTGGTTCAGATATGACGTGATCTCGGCGTCTTCGCCCCGTCCGGTTTGACCCATCTGAGTGATCCCGGCCACTTCGGTTGTAAAGCGCACGCAGCGGGTGCAACTGATGCAGCGGGTCATCGCGGTACCAACCAGCGGACCCAGATCCAGATCATCGACCGCGCGCTTGGCTTCCTTAAACCGCGTGCCCGACATCCCATAAGCCATCGCCTGATCCTGCAGATCGCACTCGCCACCCTGATCGCAGATCGGGCAATCCAGCGGGTGGTTGATCAGCAAGAACTCCATCACTCCTTCGCGGGCCTTCTTGACCATGGGCGAGTTGGTTTTGACCACCGGTGCTTGCCCTTCCGGCCCCGGACGAAGATCGCGCACCTGCATGGCACAAGAGGCCGCAGGTTTAGGCGGCCCCCCAACAACTTCGACCAGACACATCCGGCAGTTCCCGGCAATCGACAGACGCTCGTGATAGCAAAAGCGCGGCACTTCAACCCCGGCCTGTTCGCAGGCCTGAATCAGGGTCATCGCACCATCGACTTCGATTTCCTGTCCGTCGATGTTAACTTTGCGGAGGTCAGACATGATTTAAACTACCCTTTCAGGAATGTGCCGATAGCAGATTTTTTGGCGATTTCGCTTCGCCCTGCCGAGCACATCGTATCTGGAACGCCAATCACGATGCCGTTTCCTTGGATATAACGAATAGCGTCGTCCTGTATCCGCTTCCGCGGCAAATTTCTTTCGAGATAGACAAAATCACTTTCCCGATACCCCTTGGCTTCTAGGTCGTCAGCTACCGTTTTCATGCTTTGCCTGATCTGCGATCGATTGAGCGACAAATTCGGACAACCGCCTGCAATCTGCTCTGCCATAGCGTTGGCAAAGGCCACATCATAGAGGCTCTGCGGAACCTGTGTACGAAACTGAGCGCGAGATGTGTCAGCGTCCAAAGCTTGGCTGGATGTTGACTCGCATCCAGCTAAGACCAAAAGCAAAACACCAGCAAAGCCCGTCATCAAAGCTCTGAAACCCATACTCAATTCGCCCTCAAATACACGCCGATGGCGCTGTTTCTTTCAATTTCCGCGCGACCAAGCGTACAGAAGGAATTCGGCCGGTCATACGACACGCCATTTTGGGCCAGATAGGCCTCGCCCTTGGCGCGCATTCGGTCTTTTTCTGCATCCGAATCGACATAAGAGCGGATTTCACTGTCGGAATAGCCCAACTGGTTCGCCTTCGACCGCAAGCCCCACATCACACCAATCGCCTTCATACGCCGCCCGCTGATGGAGGGGCAGTATTCCGAAATTTCGTTCGCGATAGCGATGTAATAGAGTTCGTTGTCGATCTCTTTGACTTCGCGCAAGGGAGGTTTAGCCAAAGCAACCGCAGGCAGTGTCAGCGCCGTTGCAACGGCAAGCATTTTGATACCAGACATGACAAATCCTTTCGTCTTGGAAAGACCAAGACGACGGAGGCCAGCATTGCTATGCAATAGCAATGGGCCTGTCACGGCGTGATATGCAAAAACCCGCTTCATGGACGGCGGCAGCTCCCGGCAAAGGTTAGTCTGTCATCGTTGATCTGAAGGTTTTGTGGTTCGGTATCCGGCCCGACCTTCCAGTCGATCCTGGAGGATCCGAAATTCGCGATGCAAAACTTGGTGCCCTCATAACGGCCGGCCTCGCGTGCACCATCCAATGAGGCAGATACTCCTTTGATCACAACGGTGAAATCCGAAGGAGACGCTTTTTTGTTGATGTGCTTTGCTTTGGCTCTGAACGACTTGCCATCGAATAGAATACGATCTTCCGAAGGCTTAATCAGCCCGCAGGCCGAAACCGCCACCAGCAGTAAAACTGCGCCGATGAGGGAAACATTCTTGGTTCTGGTCACAAGATCAACAGTTCGTTCAATCATTAAAACGCCGCCACCAATGCCATGATCCCCATCACGAACATGCAAAGCCAGGCAACCACGTAAAGAACCGAACGCAAGCCAGAGTTCGGTTTACCCAGTCCACGCAGATGAACAAACAGCATTGCCAGACGCGAAACCAGTGCCACCGAGGCGAGCAAGTTTACCCAAAACGGGCTGACCCCCACCAAAATTGCCGCGATCGTCACCGCCGCAAAAGCAGGAAGCGTTTCAGTGCCGTTCAGATAGGCACGGTTCAGGCGATAAGCCCTGTCTGAATAATCTTGCTCGGGCGTGGCGCCTGGCGCCAGCCCCTTACCCTGTTTGGCCATTGCCGAAAATGGGGCTAGGAACAGGACGACTAGGGTGAAGATCATCACCGATGCAAGTGCATGGCCATAGTCCAAGAATACTTCCATTTGAATCACTCCGCTGCCATCGCACCCGTGCGGCCCGATTTCTGGGCCTTGATGCGGTCTTCGATTTCTTCCCGGAAATTGCGGATCAGGCCCTGGATTGGCCAGGCTGCCGCATCACCGAGGGCACAGATCGTGTGGCCTTCCACCTGTTTGGTTACGTCAAACAGCATGTCGATCTCTTCCAACTCGGCCTCACCGCGCACAAGGCGGTCCATGACGCGCATCATCCATCCGGTGCCTTCGCGACACGGCGTGCACTGACCGCAGCTTTCATGTTTGTAAAACTTCGACAATCGCCAGATCGCTTTGATTATATCGGTGGATTTATCCATCACGATCACGGCAGCCGTACCCAGGCCCGAGCCCAGATCGTTGCGCAGGTGGTCAAAGTCCATGATCGCGTCGCGCATGTTCTCACCGCGCACACAGGGCACCGACGAACCACCCGGAATAACCGCCAGCAAATTGTCCCAGCCGCCGCGAATGCCGCCGCAATGGGTTTCGATCAGCTGTTCAAACGGGATCGACATCGCCTCTTCGACCACACAGGGGTTGTTCACATGGCCCGAGATCGCAAACAGCTTGGTGCCTGCATTGTTCTGACGGCCAAAGCCTGCGAACCAGTCGGCCCCGCGACGCAAGATCGTCGGCACTACCGCAATGGATTCCACATTGTTCACCGTGGTCGGGCACCCATACAGACCTGCGCCCGCCGGGAACGGTGGCTTCATCCGCGGCATGCCCTTTTTGCCCTCAAGGCTTTCGATCAGGGCAGTTTCTTCACCACAGATATAGGCGCCCGCCCCGTGATGCAGAAACAAGTCGAAATCCCAGCCTGACCCAGCGGCGTTCTTGCCCAACAAACCGGCGTCATAGGCTTCGTCAATCGCGGCCTGCAGCGCCTCACGCTCGCGGATGTATTCCCCGCGCAGGTAGATATAGCAAGTATGCGCATTCATCGCGAAAGAGGCTATCAGGCAGCCTTCGATCAGCGTATGCGGATCGTGGCGCATGATTTCACGGTCTTTGCAGGTGCCAGGCTCGGATTCATCCGCGTTCACCACCAGATAGGACGGGCGACCGTCACTTTCCTTGGGCATGAAGGACCACTTCAGACCGGTTGGAAAACCCGCACCGCCCCGGCCGCGCAGCCCTGAATCCTTCATCGTCTGGATGATCCAGTCGCGCCCGTTGCCGATCAGGCCAGCGGTGCCGTCCCAATGCCCCCGGGCCTGTGCACCGCGCAATGTACGCTCGTGCATCCCGTAGATGTTGGTAAAGATCCTGTCCTGATCCTTCAGCATCATGTATTACCTTCAGCTGTCCTGACGCATGCGCCAGAGTTGAAATATGTTGACGCCCGCATAGATGAAACCGGCCAGCGCGGCAAAATCAAACAACAGCGCATAGCGTCCCGGCAGTTCCATCGCAGGGCCAATGAACATCGTCATGGCAAGCCAGATCAGCATGGTCACGGCGATGACCACCCCGATATGTCGACCCTTGCGGGCCATGGCCTGTTCCTTGTCCTTGTCCATCTTGTCCTAAATGCCCAGAGCGGGCACACATCCTAGTCTTCGTATGTACCGTCGTCCTTGACCCGCTTGGCGAACTCGGTTTCTTCACCCGCCGCCAGCTTGGTGGCCTGATCAATCCAGCCGTCTCTCTCGATCCGGCCTTTGAACTTCAGCCGCGCATCAACCCAGGCAACCTGCTCGGGCGTCCATTTGGCGATCTGATCATAATGATAGAAGCCCAGCTCGTTCAGCGTCTTCTCAAGCTTAGGCCCGACACCTTTAAGCAGCTTCAGATCGTCCGACTTGCCGTCCCGCGCAGCCGAAAGCGTGTCGGGCTGGTCTTCTTTGACCGCCTTCGCTTCAGCCGCTTGTTTCACCGCAGGTTTGGCAGGTGCGGGGGCCTTGGGAGGTTTCGGAGCAGCCTTTGTCGCCGCTGCCTTGCCATCCTTGCCCAGCCATGGCGTAAGGATCGGAACCTCGGTCCCGTCGATGCGTTTGACGGTATCCCCCAGATCAGTCGCCAACTGAACGCTGGCATTATACTGGGTTCGGCCGCTGTCATATTCGGACAGGCTGGTCAGCCCCTTCAGAGGCTCTGCCGCATAGCGCCCGTTCTGAGGGCCCGGTGTCGGCACTTTGCCAGCGGCCAGATCGTCGATGATCTTGCCAAAACCCTCAGCGGTCAGGTCTTCGTAATAGTCCTTGCCGATCTGCGCCATCGGCGCGTTGGTGCAAGAGCCCAGGCATTCGACCTCTTCCCAACTCAGCTTGCCATCGGCGGACAAAGCATGCGGCTTGGCGGCGATCTTGTCCTTGCAGACCGCAATCAAATCCTCGGCCCCGCAGATCATGCAAGAGGTAGTCCCGCAGACCTGAATATGCGCCACCGAGCCAACCGGCTGCAGCTGAAACATGAAGTAGAACGAGGCAACTTCGAGCACGCGGATATAGGCCATGCCCAGCATGTCAGCGACAGATTCAATCGCCGGACGGCTCAGCCAGCCCTCTTGTTCTTGCGCGCGCCATAGCAGAGGGATCACCGCGCTGGCCTGACGGCCCTCGGGATACTTGGTGATCTGCGCTTCGGCCCATTGCTGGTTGGCAGCGGTGAAGGCAAAGCTTTCGGGTTGTTCTGGATGAAGGCGGCGGAGCATTAAGCACATTCCCCATTTTCTGCCAATCCAAGTTTCCATAAATTTGGATCATTTGAATTATTGGACGAGATCACTTTGGCGTCCACTAGATCAAAAATGGCCCACAAAAATGGCTCTTGTCCGGCGGGACAGTTCTCAACGCCTGACCCCGCCAACAATCTAGAATACACCATGCAGCTTTCTGATGAGCTAAGTTTGCTCAACACATAGTTCGAAGCGCGCTCTTCAAGCGATCTGTAGTGCTCGAACACCTCCGGAAACTCGTCAACCGGATAACAACCTTTCGTTGCCCTACAGTCGGCTACTTTCTCCAGAATGTCTGGGGATAGAAAGAGGCAAAAATCACTCAAAGGCGCCGCCGATACCGCATGGCCCATAGGAAGGATAGCTAAGGTAAACGCTAAGAGCTTCTTCACCGATCAATCTCCCCGAACACAACGTCCATGGTGCCGATGATGGCTGCGACGTCGGCCAGTTGGTGGCCTCCGGCGATGTGATCCATGGCTTGCAGGTGCAGGAAGCCCGGCGCGCGCAGTTTGGCCCTGTAAGGCTTGTTGGTGCCATCGGCGACCAGATAGACGCCGAATTCGCCCTTCGGGGCCTCGACGGCGGCATAGACCTCGCCCGCGGGCACGTGGAAGCCTTCGGTATACAGCTTGAAGTGATGGATCAGGCTTTCCATCGAGGTTTTCATATCCGAGCGTTTGGGCGGGGTGATCTTGCCGCGGGCCAGCACATCTCCGGGGCATTCGCGGATTTTGGCGATGGCCTGACGGATGATCAGCAAGGACTGGCGCATCTCTTCCATGCGGCAGAGATAGCGGTCATAGCAGTCGCCGTTCTTGCCGACCGGAATCTGGAACTCGAATTCGTCATAGCATTCATAGGGCTGCGCGCGGCGCAAATCCCAGGCCAGCCCCGATCCGCGTACCATGACACCCGAGAAACCGTATTTCTGGATGTCATCCTCGGTCACCACGCCAATATCGGCGTTGCGCTGTTTGAAGATGCGGTTTTCGGTCAGCAGACCATCAATGTCGTCGAGAATGGTGGGGAATTCGTGGCTCCACGCCTCGATATCGTCCAGCAGTTCCGGCGGCAGGTCCTGATGCACACCGCCGGGGCGGAAATAGGCCGCGTGCAGACGGGCGCCGCAGGCGCGTTCATAGAACACCATCAGCTTTTCGCGCTCTTCAAAGCCCCAGAGCGGCGGGGTCAACGCGCCCACATCCATCGCCTGGGTGGTCACGTTCAGCAAGTGGTTCAGAATGCGCCCGATCTCGGAATACAGTACCCGGATCAATGAGCCGCGGCGCGGCACCTCGACCCCGGTCAGCTTTTCGATGGCCAGACACCAGGCATGTTCCTGGTTCATCGGCGCCACATAGTCCAGACGGTCGAAATACGGCAGGTTCTGCAGATACGTCCGGCTTTCCATTAGCTTTTCGGTGCCACGGTGCAGCAAACCGATGTGCGGGTCGCAACGCTCGACAATTTCGCCGTCCAGCTCAAGCACCAGACGCAAAACTCCGTGTGCCGCAGGGTGTTGCGGACCAAAGTTAATGTTGAAATTGCGGATCTTCTGTTCTCCGCTCAGCGCGTCCGTGCTGCCGTCATCGTATCTTGAGCCGTCCATCAACGCCCCCGCTTATTCTTTTTTGCATCAGCCCGAACCCGGACCTTTTCGGCCTCGGCCGCCTTGGCTGCAGCCCCCGCCAGAAGGACCCCCAGCGCACCCAGCACGATCAGTTCTCCCAGCATCATCATCTCAGCGGCGCTCCAGCTCTTGCAGTTTCAGCCCGACCCACCACAGCAACGCGATCGTGCCAAAAGGGATCAGACAGAGCAGGCACCAGTATTTGTTAATCCCGAAGAACGGCAAAATCTTCACCATCGGGATGATGGTCAGTGCAGATAGGATCAGCCACCAAATGCCACCCATTATTCGCTCTCCTGTTTCTCATCGCCGGGCAGGATGTAATTCGCACCCTCCCACGGAGACATGAAATCAAACTGACGGTATTCCTGCACCAGATTGACCGGCTCATAGACCACACGCTTTTGCGCCTCGTCATAACGGACTTCGGTATAACCGGTGGTCGGGAAATCCTTGCGCAGCGGATAGCCACGAAAGCCATAGTCGGTCAGGATTCGCCGCAGATCAGGATGGCCCGAGAAAAGGATGCCGAACATATCGAACACCTCGCGCTCGAACCAGTTGGCCGAGGGGTGAACGTCGACAATCGACGGCACCATGTCATCCTCACGGATCGACACGCGCAGGCGGATACGCTGGTTCTGGTACATCGACAGGAAGTGATAGACCACATCGAACCGCTTGGCCCGCTCGGGATAGTCAACGGCTGTGATGTCCACCAGGGTCGAGAACTTGCAACTGGCATCGCCCTTCAGAAATTCGATAAATTCCACAAGGTTCGACGGGGCCACGTCCACGTTCAACTCATCATGGGTGACATCCCAGGACAGAACGCAATCGGTCCGTTTGAGTTCCAGCTGCGCGCCGAGTTCTTTGAGTGCTTCGCTCATTGCCCTCTCCTCAGCGTACAATGGTGCCGGTGCGGCGGATTTTGCGCTGCAGCTGCATCAGACCATACAACAGCGCCTCAGCCGTTGGCGGGCATCCAGGCACATAGATATCGACCGGCACAATGCGGTCACATCCGCGCACAACAGAATAGGAATAATGGTAATACCCGCCACCGTTGGCGCAGGATCCCATCGAGATCACATAGCGCGGCTCGGGCATCTGGTCATAGACCTTACGCAGCGCAGGCGCCATTTTGTTGGTCAGCGTTCCGGCCACAATCATCACATCCGACTGACGTGGGGACGCGCGTGGCGCGATACCAAACCGTTCTGCATCATAACGCGGCATCGAGGTGTGCATCATCTCAACTGCGCAACAGGCCAGCCCGAAGGTCATCCAGTGCAACGATCCGGTGCGCGCCCAATTGATGATATCCTCGGTCGAAGTTAGCAGGAACCCTTTGTCCTGCAGCTCGGCATTCAGGGCCTGGGTGGCGACTTCTTTATCGACGCCAGCGGTGTTTGCACCCGTCATCACTCCCATTCCAGGGCCCCCTTCTTCCACTCATAGGCAAAGCCGATGGTCAGAACGCCCAGGAACACCATCATGGACCAGAATCCGACATCGCTGATGTCTTTGAAAGCCACGGCCCAAGGGAACAGGAACGCAATTTCCAGATCGAAGATGATGAAAAGAATCGCGACCAGATAGAATCGGACGTCGAATTTCATCCGCGCATCGTCGAAGGCGTTGAAGCCGCATTCATAAGCGCTGACCTTTTCAGGGTCGGGATTGCGGACGGCCAGCACCACAGCGGCAAGAATCAGGACGATTCCAAGGCCCGCAGCGACGACCAGAAACACCAGGATCGGGAGGTACTCCCGCAGCAGGTCTTCCACGAATAGCTCCTTTCCTGCGCGTGCCCCGTAGGGGAGCGCCGTCAATTAGCGTGTTGACTGGACATTCTCTATCCGCGCGGGGTCAGAGGGTCAACCAAACACAACCGCATGGCACCCTAATATTCCGTTTCATTCCAGCCGAACTTTGATCCGTGAAACGCCCAGACCGACAGAACGTAAACCTAACTATTCCATACAGGTTTTCGCTTGTCGAAGAATGCGCTGATTCCCTCATGCGCCTCGTCGGTTTCCCAGCGCGCAACCAGCGCCCGGATCGTTTGGTCGATAACGGGATCGTCAACACGCGGCCCCAGACTATGGACCAAGGCCTTGGCCGAGGCCACCGCACCAGGCGCACATGACAAATAGGGTTCAACCTCGGCCTCGACAGCGTCCGCCAGATCTTCTGCTGAGACCGTTTTGGCCAACAGGCCCAAATCGACGGCCTCGGCCGCGTCAAACAATCGGGCCGACATAAAGACCCGCCGCGCACGTGCCGCCCCCATCCGAGCGACAACATAGGGGCCGATGGTGGCCGGGATCAGACCCAGTCGCGTCTCGGTCAGGCCCATTTTCAGGGTCTCGACACCTACTGCCACGTCGCAGACGGCGGCAAGGCCCACGCCGCCACCGAAGGCGTTGCCCTGTAACGCTCCGATCAGCGGTTTGGGCATCACGTTCAACGCCTGCAACATCTCGGCCAGTTTGCGTGCTTCGACAAAGCGTGTCTGAGGATCCGCTGCCATCTGGTCCTGCATCCAGCCCAGATCCCCACCGGCACAAAAGCTTTTGCCTGCTCCGGTCAGAACGACGACGCGCACAGTTCCATCGCTGCCCAACTGTACTGCCGCTTGTGTCAGTTCCCGGATCATCTGCGCGGACATCGCATTATGCTTTTCCGGGCGGTTCAGCGTCAGGGTTGCAACGCCACGTGGATCAACCGTGACCGAGATCGTTTCAAACATCGCCTACTCCGCCCTCATGGCCAGTGCCATTTGTGCCGCTTGTTCCACGATCCCCAGATCAAGTCCCGTTTCATATCCAAGACGCTCTAAATGCGCGACCACGGCTTCGGTGGCCACGTTCCCTGCGGCGCCGGGTGCATAGGGGCAACCGCCCAGCCCCCCGACTGCTGAGTCAAATGTCCGCACGCCCAGCGTCAATGCAGCGTCGATATTGTCGATGGCCCGACCATTGGTGTCGTGGAAATGTCCCGCCAAGCGGGTAACAGGCACCGTCTCACGCACCGCCAGAAGCATATGGGCGATAGTGTCCGGTGTTCCCTGCCCGATCGTATCTCCCAGCGATACCTCATAGCAACCCAGCGCAAATAGTGTGTCCGCAATCTCGGCCACCTTCTCGGGTGGGGTCGGACCATCATAGGGGCAGTCGGTCACGCAGGACACGTAACCGCGCACTGGCAGGTCAATATGGCGCGCAGCCTCTAGGATCGGTTTGAACCTCTCAATGGATTCGGCGATGGTCGCGTTGAGATTGGCCTTCGAGAACCCTTCCGAGGCAGACGCGAATACGGCAATCTCATCCGCTTTGGCAGACAAGGCGTCCTCGTACCCGCGCATATTTGGCGTCAGCGCCGCATAGCGCACCTTACCAACCCGCTGGATCCCGGCCAGAACATCGGCACTGCCAGCCATCTGGGGCACCCATTTCGGAGACACAAAACTGGCAACTTCGATCCGATTGAAGCCCGCCTTGCTCAGGCAATCGATCAGAGCGACCTTCTCGGCAACAGGAATTTCCCGCTGTTCGTTCTGCAGCCCATCACGTGGCCCTACTTCAAAAATGTCGACCCGTTCACCCATAGCTTTCGCCTCCCGTTATGCCGTGTTGTCCCGACTGTGCCACGTTGCGGCGCAGCGGGACAGATCATTCCTCCTCCAGCCGGACCAGCGCCGCGCCGGCCTCGACCTGAGCGCCCGTTTCGGCCAGCACCTCGGCGATCACGCCATCACGGGCAGCCAGCAAGGAATGTTCCATTTTCATCGCTTCCAGAATGGCCAGTCGATCACCTTCTGAAACGGCTTGCCCTACGGTGGCGAACATGGCCTTGACCAGACCGGGCATCGGCGCCTCGACCACATTGGTATCGCCCAAGGCGCTTGCATCGCGATCCAGCGGATCGACATGCTCAAACACTTGCCCATAGTCATCGAATACTGTGATTGTCGCACCAGCCAGTGCCACGGGCGGCATCGGGCGATCATCAATGTACCAGCCTCCATTGCGCCGTTGCGCCAGAACCGTTGTGTCCTTGATCTGCCAGACCTGCCGGTCAGGTCCTTCGACCTGTACGTCTAGATCAATGAGCTCGCTATCGTACTTCAACTGGACGGCCCGGTGCAGCGGCGCCCACAGGCTGAAACCCGTGTCGGGCCCGGTCTCGACCAGATCAAGCGCCGTCATGGCTGCTGCAACAATCAAGCCCGCGCGCGCATCAGAAGTTCGGACCAGCCCGTCGATATCCCGACCGATCAGCCCGGTATCGACATCGCCCGCCACAAATCCGGGGTGCCGGGTCAGCGCGCCAAGAAACGAGAGATTCGTGACCGTCCCGGCAACCTCGGTCCGCCGAAGAACCCGGTGCAGGTTTTCCAGCGCCACTGCACGCGTCGGGCCATGCACCACGACCTTGGCAATCATCGGATCGTACCAGGGGCTGATTGTATCGCCGGACCGCACTCCGCTATCGGCGCGGCATTCCGCAGGAAAGCGCAGATGTGTCAGCGTACCTGTTGCGGGCAAAAACCCTTTGGGCACGTCCTCGGCGTAAAGCCGGGCTTCGAACGCATGCCCGTTGATCGTCAGGTCATCCTGCGTTTTTGGCAACGCCTCACCCGAGGCGACTCGCAACTGCCATTCGACCAGATCAACGCCGGTAATCGCCTCGGTCACGGGGTGTTCCACCTGCAAGCGCGTGTTCATCTCCATGAACCAGAACCGATCCGGGCGCAGCCCGTCCGATGCATCAACGATGAACTCAACCGTACCTGCGCCTTTGTAGCCAATCGCCTCGGCGGCGCGCACGCCCGCCTGCCCCATGGCCTCACGCATTTCAACCGTCATTCCGGGCGCCGGAGCTTCTTCGATCACCTTCTGGTGCCGCCGCTGCAGCGAACAATCGCGTTCGAACAGATGCACCGCCTGGGTGCCATCGCCGAACACCTGCACCTCGATATGCCGGGGCTTGGAAACGAATTTTTCGACCAGAACGGCATCGTTGCCAAAGGCGGTTTTCGCCTCTCCCCGCGCACTGTCTAGAGCCTCAGTAAAGTCTTCGGGGTGCTCTACCAGCCGCATCCCCTTGCCGCCGCCCCCCGCAACGGCCTTGATCAGCACTGGATATCCGATGGTCTGGGCCGCGCCCGCCAGATGATCAGGGTCTTGGTTATCGCCGTGATAACCCGGAACCACGGGCACGCCCGCCAGCTCCATCAACACTTTTGCCGCGTCTTTGAGGCCCATCTTGCGGATCGCATCCGCCGAGGGCCCGATAAAGATCAGACCCGCAGCCTCAACCGCGTCAACGAAACCGGGGTTTTCAGACAGAAACCCATAGCCCGGATGAATCGCCTGCGCGCCCGTATCCAGCGCTGCCTGAATGATCACATCACCCTTTAAATAGCTGTCCGCCGGGGCCGCGCCACCGATATGCACCGCCTCATCCGCCATTCGCACATGCTTGGCCGAGGCGTCCGCGTCCGAGTACACTGCAACACAGGACACACCCATTTTCTGAGCCGTTTCCATCACCCGACAGGCAATCTCGCCTCGGCTAGCAATCAGGATTTTATTGAACATGGCTTATCCCTCAACCCCGAGATCTTCGACAAGTCGGAACCGCTCGCAGAGCAATTCCATTTCGGGATCAAACCCGCCGTTTCGCTCGAAATACCGGCGGTGATCTTCGCGCCATCCTTCAAGCGTCTCATTCTCGCCCTCGGCCAGCGCGAAATCCTCGGTCACATCGCAATATCGGCAGGTCGTTACCTCATTCGTTTCGATCACCAGCGCGGGACGACCATCCCAGTCCAAAGCGATATCGCGCCGCCCAACGACCGGAGTATCCGCACTGCCTTCGGGATAGTCTCGCAAAGCACCGCAGGTCGCTGTTTTCCTTCCTGCACGCACTAAGGCCAAAAGTTCTGCGCTCAACGTTGCGTTGTCACCAAACTTGAAAGTCTGAGCACCCGGATAGCGGGCCATGACATCATTCAAAGAAACGTTCATCTTACATCCTGAACACGCCGAAACGTGTCTCCTCAATCGGGGCATTCAGGGCGGCACTCAGCGACAAGGCCAGAACATCGCGACTTTTGCGCGGGTCGATGATGCCATCATCCCATAGGCGCGCCGAGGCATAGAGTGGGTGAGATTGTTCCTCGAACATATCCAATGTTGGGCGCTTGAATTCGATCTCTTCCTCAGCCGACCAACTGCCACCCTGTCGCTCGATCCCGTCTCGTTTGACGGTGGCCAGCACGCCCGCCGCTTGCTCGCCCCCCATTACGGAAATACGCGAGTTCGGCCAAGTCCACAGGAACCTGGGCTGATAGGCCCGCCCCGCCATGCCATAGTTCCCGGCCCCGAACGAGCCCCCGACAAGCATGGTGATCTTGGGTACCGAAGTCGTAGCAACGGCTGTCACCATCTTTGCCCCGTGCCGCGCAATGCCTTCGTTTTCGTATTTGCGGCCCACCATAAAGCCGGTGATATTTTGCAGGAAGACCAGCGGGATTTTGCGTTGCGAACACAGCTCAACAAAATGCGCGCCCTTTTGGGCGGCCTCGGAAAACAGCACGCCGTTGTTGGCGATGATCCCAACCGGGCAGCCTTTGACATGGGCAAACCCGGTCACAAGCGTCTCACCAAAGCGCGGTTTGAATTCGTCAAATCGCGAGCCATCGACAAGCCGCGCGATCACCTCGCGGATATCATAGGGCGTGCGCAGGTCGGCGGGAACAACGCCCAGAATTTCCTCGGGGTCATAAGCCGGGTCTTCGGGGCTGGCCCAATCCACGGTCTGCGGTTTGCGCAGGTTCAGAGATCCCACCGCCTGCCGCGCCAAAGCCAGCGCGTGGGCGTCGTCCTCAGCCAGGTAATCGGCCACGCCGGACAGGCGGGTATGGACGTCGCCACCGCCCAAATCCTCGGCGCTGACGACCTCTCCGGTCGCGGCCTTGACCAAAGGCGGACCGGCCAGAAAGATCGTGCCCTGATCTTTGACGATGATCGTCACATCCGACATCGCGGGCACATAGGCCCCGCCCGCCGTACACGAACCCATGACCACCGCGATCTGAGGGATTCCTTTGGCACTCATTCGGGCCTGATTATAGAAGATGCGGCCAAAGTGGTCGCGGTCGGGAAAGACCTCGTCCTGGTTGGGCAGGTTCGCCCCGCCGCTGTCAACCAGATAGATACAGGGGAGTTGGCTTTCCTCGGCAATCTCCTGCGCGCGCAGGTGTTTCTTGACCGACATCGGATAATAAGTGCCGCCCTTCACGGTGGCGTCGTTGCAAACCACCATGACCTCGCGCCCCTGCACCCGGCCAATGCCCGCAATCACACCAGCGCTTGGCGCTGCATCACCATACATCCTATGCGCCGCCGTCGCGCCGATTTCCAGAAACGGGGACCCTGGGTCCAGCAGGTTCGCAACCCGGCGCCGGGGCAGCATCTTGCCCCGCGATTCATGCCGCGCACGGGATTTCTCGCCTCCGCCCATGCGGGCAGCTTCGGCAGCGGCAGAGATTTGCTCCAGCGCGTCGAGATGAGCCGCGCGGTTTGCCTTGAAACCCTCAGAGGTGGGTATGGCTTTTGATGTGAGTTTCATCTTATTCCCCTAGCGCCTGTCTCAATCGCGAAAAGTCGGGTTGGCCCTGCATTGAAATGCGCCATGTATCAAACCTTGGGTTCGGATATTCTTGATTTCTGACTTTCGAGCGCCCATTCATCCAAATACTCCGATGTCCTGCATTTTTTCCAGAGGAAGTGGTCACGCAGTTCTTTATGAAATCCGCTGACGACATTAGCCACATTTCGTCGAGACGTTCTGAATAGAACAAAAAGTAATAACCATCTCGTTCCTTCGGATGAGACTGCCCGACGCCGAACAAAGCGGAAGAACCAAATTTCACCTGACCCGAACGTGCTTTGATTTGCAGGTCGATCTTTTGTCCTGCTCTGCCTCGGATGATCGCGTCAATGCCATCATCATCGACAAGCGGTACAAATACATCGAAGCCATCTTTTAGCAGCAGCCCGATAACCCAATATTCGATGCGCTTTCCAAATGACGCGGAGTTTCTGAAACTCATCTTCTGACCTCCAACGCCGCCCGCGCCTTCAATTCCTTCCGGATCACTTTCCCCGTCACAGTCATCGGCAGTTCCTCCAGAAACGCCACCTCGCGCGGATAGGAATACTGCGCCAGACGATCCTTGACCCAATCCTGCAACTCTCGCTCCGCAACCGTGGCTCCCGGTTTCAACACCACATACGCCTTCACGATCTCGGTCCGCAACGGATCGGGCTTGCCGACCACACCAACTGTCGCCACCGCCGGGTGGGTCAGTAGGCAATCCTCGATCTCGGCGGGGCCGATGCGATACCCGGCGGAAGTGATCACATCGTCATCGCGGCCAACAAAACGTAAGTACTCACCCTCCCACACGCCGCGATCTCCGGTTATCAGCCAATCGCCGCGGAACTTCTCGGCCGTGGCCTCAGGTCGGTTCCAGTATTCCAGCAGCATCGAGGCCGAGCCTTGGCGGATGGCCACGTCGCCCTCTTGATCTGTGGGCTGGCCATCCTGGTCGATCACTGCAACTTCATGCCCCGGAACCGGTTTACCGATGCAACCCGGGCGCACGGGAAAATCCTGAGCGCAGGAAGACACCACCATGTTGCATTCGGTCTGGCCGTAGAATTCGTTGATCGTCAGGCCGAACGCATGCTTCCCCCATTCCAACATCTCGGCACCCAGCGGCTCCCCTCCGGAAGCGACCGAGCGCAGACCGGGGATCGCCTGATCCGTGGCCTTGAGCATCCGCAATGCGGTAGGCGGAAAGAACACGTTCCGTACCCCGCCACGTGCGATCACATCCGCACAGGCCTCGGGGGTGAATTTCTCGAGCCGGGCCGCGACCACCGGAATGCCCAGCGCCAGCCCTGGCATCAACACATCGAACAACCCGCCAATCCATGCCCAGTCGGCGGGCGTCCACAGAAAGTCACCTTCGCGCAGATGGTTGTGGCTGATCGAGACCCCCGGCAAATGGCCGGTCAAAACCCGATGCCCATGCAGCGCGCCTTTGGGGCTGCCGGTTGTGCCGGAAGTATAGATCAGAACTGCCGGATCCTCGGGGCCGGTATCCGCAAAGGGCACCGGATCATCAGACGGAGCTATCTGATCGACCCGAACCGGTACGGCCAAATCCCCCAGCAGTGCAGCACCCTCTGCGTCTGTCAACACCAGTTGCGCCCCTGCATCCGCGACACGCGAGGCCAGCGCGTCATGTTTGAACAATTTAAACAAAGGCACCGAAATCGCGCCGATCTTCCAGATCGCAAGATGCGCCGCCGCGCAGCCGGGTGACTGACTGAGCAGTACTCCAACGCGATCCCCAGGCCGCACCCGATCGAGCAAGGCGTGTGCGATGTCATCGGCCAAGCGTCCGAGTTGTGCAAACGAGACGACCTTGCCCTCACCCCCGGTCAGGTCGATGATCGCCGTCTGCTCTGGGGGTTGTTCCAAGCATTGCCGCGCCATGTTCAACCGGTCCGGCAGATCCCAGCCCCCACCCTGATGCAAACCAGGTATGCCTTCAGCGGGACACATTACCGAAACCCTTTGTTTTTCTATGTCTTTTCTGAATCGAGCCACCAAAGACGGTCACGGGAATTTGATGCAGATCAGAGTCGGCGGGCTCTGCTTCATGCAAAACCCGGTCATCAACAAATCCAAAGGCCGTAAAATGACCAAGAAACTCGCCGCTTTGACTCTTTCGACCGCGCTCGTCGCGTTTGCTGCGCCCGTTTTCGCCCAAAATCAGGGCGACTGGACCGTTGGTGTCGGTGTCGGCTATCTCGACCCGAAATCCGACAATGGGTCCCTCGCCGGGCTGGATGCAGATGTCGATTCCGACACACGCCCGATCTTTACTGCCGAGTATTTCGTTCGGGATAATCTGGGTATCGAGCTGCTGGCCGCCACACCGTTCAGCCATGAGGTCACACTGGGTGGCAGCCTCGACGCAGGGACCGTCAAACACCTGCCGCCCACACTGTCGCTGAACTATCACTTCCCGACCAACTCGGTCTGGAAACCCTATGTCGGCGCGGGCATCAACTATACCATCTTCTTCGACGAAAAATCGGCTCTGGGTGATCTCGAGCTCGACAACTCGGTCGGCCTCGCACTGCAGGCTGGTCTGGACTATATGGTCACCGAAAAAGGCGCTGTTCGTCTGAACGTTCGCTGGTTCGATATCGACTCGGATGTCACACTGAACGGTGCCGATATCGGCACCGCTGAAATCGATCCTTGGCTGGTCGGCGTATCCTACGTTCACCGCTTCTGATCCTTTACACAGAACGCCCTGCCGTTCCCTAGTCGGCGGGGCGTTTTTTTTTGCTCAGAGCATTTCGTTCATCAGTTCCCGTCCGATCAGCATCCGGCGGATTTCGCTGGTGCCGGCGCCGATTTCCATCAGCTTGGCGTCGCGGAATATGCGGCTGACCGGCGAATCCGACAGGAACCCCGCGCCGCCCATAGCCTGAACTGCCTGATGGGCCTGCGTCATGGCCTGTTCCGAAGCATACAGACAGCACGCTGCCGCATCTTGCCGGGTCACATCCCCGCGGTCACAGGCCTTGGCGACCTCGTAGACATAAGCCCGGGCTGAATTCATGGCCGTGTACATGTCAGCAATCTTGCCTTGCATCAGCTGAAAGCTGCCAATCGGTTTGCCGAACTGCTTGCGCTCGGCCAAATACGGCATGACTTCGTCCAGACAGGCGGCCATGATTCCAGTTCCGATCCCGGCGAGCACAACGCGTTCGTAATCCAGCCCTGACATCAGAACCGCGACACCCTTACCCTCTTCGCCCAGAACATTTTCAAAGGGCACCTCGACGTCATCAAAAATCAATTCCGCCGTGTTTGATCCGCGCATGCCCAGCTTGTCGAAATGGGGCGAGGTCGAAAAGCCCGTCATCTCTTTTTCGACCAGAAAGGCGGTGATCCCTTTGGATCCAGCATCAGGATCCGTCTTGGCGTAAACGACCAGAGTATCCGCGTCCGGCCCGTTCGTGATCCAGTATTTGCTTCCGTTCAGCCGGTAGTGATCATTGCGCTTTTCCGCCTTCAGCTTCATCGAAACGACGTCTGATCCGGCGGACGCCTCAGACATGGCCAGCGCGCCCACATGTTCGCCGGAAATCAACCGAGGCAGATATTTCGCCTTTTGCTCGGGGCTGCCGTTCAGCTTGATCTGATTGACGCACAGGTTTGAATGCGCCCCGTATGACAATGAGATTGAGGCAGAGGCCCGCGCCACTTCTTCAACCGCGACGGTATGGGCCAGATAGGACATGGCCGCGCCACCATATTCCTCGGGCACGGTAATTCCTAGCAGGCCCAACTCACCCATCTCGCGCCAAAGTTCATTGGGAAACGCGTTCGAGGCATCGACCTTCGCGGCCATCGGCTTCACCCGCTCTTGCGCCCAGCGATGCACCATTTCACGCAGTGCGTTCACATCTTCACCCAGATCGAATTGCATGGCCGCCGTGAACATCGAACCCTCCCAGTAAATGAACGATTGTTCAAATAATCTGCCATGACCATGAACCCGGGTCAAGCGCTGACCGAAAAAGGTTCACCCGCGAGCCGATCCGGAGCGTCACAAATTCACCATACTCGACGATTAGATCGCCTAAGCCGTTAAGTTTTTTTGCTTCAAGGATTCTGCGAATGGCCCCAACCAATGTCATCGTAAATGGTACTTTTAATAGCGGTTCCGCAAATTGGTCTGGTACGGATATCGAAGCTGACCACACTGAGGGTGCCTATCTCGGGAATGGTTCATCGAATCGTGTGGCCGAAATGGATGGCAACGCAAGCCAAGTCACGGTGATGGAGCAAACCTTTACGCTGGATGACCCCAAATCCGGCGAGCTTAGCCTGGATTCCGCACTTAGGACGGCATCTAACTCAAATGCAGGCAGCGAAGGATTTACAGTCGAGATTCTGGACAGCAACGGCGTCGTTATCGCCTCGATGACCGTTCTGCCGACTGCGAACAGCTTTTCCACATTCACCATGCAGGTCGATTTCCCTTCCGCCGGTGACTATACCCTGCGCCTTACCGAACTTGGCCTCAATGATAGCCTTGGCGCCATTGTCGATAACATCGAGTTACTGGTGTGTTTTTGTCAGGGCACCCTGATCGAGACGGAACTCGGGGAACATCCCGTTGAAACCTTGCGTGAAGGTGATCTTGTGCTGACCCGATCGGGGCTGAAACCTGTCAGATGGATCGGACAGCGGCATCTTTCGGCAACCGATCTGGCAATCAATCCAAACCTGAAACCGGTTCGAATCGCGAAATCCGCATTAGGGGACGGTTTGCCGAAACAGGATCTTCTGGTTTCCCGGCAGCACAGAATGCAAATCTCTTCGGCGGTGGCGCAGCGCATGTTCGGATCGCCGGATGTGCTGGTCGCGGCCATCAAGCTGTCGGAATTGCCGGGAATCGAGATAGACAACAGCCTTGATCAGGTTGTGTATTACCACCTGCTGTTCGACAATCACGAAATCGTTTTTGCAAATGGCGCCCCGAGCGAAAGCCTGTTGCTGACCGACACGTCGCTGGCATCCGTTACGGCGCAGGCCCGCGAAGAAATCCAAATGATCCTTCCAAATCTGCTGGAAGCCCAGAATACAGTGCCGTCTTATCCGATCCCTGAAAATCGGCTGCAAAAACGACTGGTCGAGCGGCTGCGGAAGAACCAAAAATCCCCGCTCGAATCACAGGAAATGTGATCAGGATTGGAACACCGCGCCGACCTCGGAGCGAATGATCCGTGCGATCAACCGGCAATCATCCAGTGAAAAAGTCAATGGCACCCGCATATCCATGATCCCGGTCAAAATGCGGTCACTCGCAGGCAGAGGCGCGCTTTCCACATATCGCCAACTGTCATAGCGCGAAGTAAACCCGGTGGGCTCTGCTCCGCCGAACCATTTCAGATCCACACCACGCGCCGCGCAGCGCTGCATCACAAGAGCAATCCGTTCGGGTGACCAGTCCAGCAGCAAGAACTGAATCGACGAGCCCACATAAGTTTCCGCCTCGGGCCGTTCGACAATGGTAAGTCCCGGCGTGCCGCGCAGCCCTTTTTCGATCTCGACATAGCGCTCATTCCACCGGTCAATCTGTTGTTCCAGATTGCGAAGCTGCGGCCTAAGGATCGCGGCCCTCAAATTGTCCATGCGCCCTGAGACATTGGGCGTGGTGTACTTGATCCGCTCGAACACCTCCGGGCCCGGCGCTGCAAGGTGGCGCTCATACAGCATGTAGGATCCTGAAAGGACCGTCGCCTTGGCAGCCAGTTCCTCGTCATCGGTAATCAACAACCCGCCTTCACCGGAATTTATGTGCTTGTAGGTCTGGCAGGAATAACACCCGATAACGCCCTGCCGTCCGGATTTTTGCCCGCGCCATGCGGCGCCCATCGTGTGCGCGCAATCTTCGATCACGGCCACACCGGCGGCATCGCAGATTTGCATCAACCGATCCATGTCGCACAGATGCCCACGCATATGGCTGAGCATCAGCACATCAGACTGATCCAGTTTGCTTTCGAGATCATCCAGATCAATCGTCAGCGCTTCGGTCACACCGACAAATACCGGCTTGGCTCCGATCGAGGCAATCGCCCCCGGCACCGGCGCCAGGGTGAAAGCGTTGGTCAGAACCGTATCTCCGGGCTGCACCCCTATCGCGCGCAATGCTGTCGCCAGTGCATAGCCGCCCGAGGAGACCGCCAGACAATATTTTGCGCCGGTCTGCGCGGCAAATTCCTGTTCTAACAGGGCGGTCTCGGCCAGTTCGCCGGGCGACACGTTATATCTGTGCAGCCGGCCATGACGCAAAACGGCCAGAGCCGCCTCGATCGCCTCATCCGGGATTGGTTCCTGCTGGGTGAAATTGCCAGTAAACTTCTCAGTCATCTTTTCGCTCTTGCGGCCGCGATGGGCCGGGGTCAAGGGGTCAGGCTGCAGCTCCGACCAAATCAAAAACAAGTTTCGGCAGGTCATCAAAATGATGCAACAGCGCTTCGGGTTTCAGCGCAGCCATGTCGTCGCCAGATGGCCCGAATGTTACAAGCACCGAGGGTACACCTGCAGCACGCGCCGTATTCCGGTCGGTGTCGGAATCCCCGATCAGAACGCACAGATCCGGGTGTCCGCCGGCCCGGCGGGCAGCTTCACGCAGGGGCTCCGGATCGGGTTTGCGAACCGGCAAAGTATCCGCGCCGACGAGTGAGCCAAACCGGTCGCGCACACCCATTTGGGTCAGCAGCTGATGTGCCAGAGCCTCGGGTTTATTAGTGCAGATACCAACGCCATAGCCGGCCTCTTTCAACTTTCCAACCGCGTCCAGCGCGCCTGGATAAAACCGGGTATGGGTGTCAATCGCCTCCGAGTACGCTTCTAAAAGCATCGGGTAATAAGCGTGAACAGCCTGCTCGTCATAGGCCCCAACCCGCTTCAAACCGTGGGTCAGCATCATCCGCCCACCACGCAAAGCGATGCCAGCATCCTGCCCGTGGACCAGCACATCGCCGTGCCCCATATCGCGAAAACAATGGTTTGCGGCCTCCAGCAAATCCCCGGAAGTATCCGCCAGTGTCCCGTCCAGATCAAAGATGACTGTTCGCATTACGCCTCCTGCCTCGGCGGGTTTTCGCCACGTCTTGTTGCAAACGGCAATCTAGTTTGATGGCTGAACCGCTTGCGACTTTACCCTCAGCGGATAAAACGGACTGCAACAAAACACAAAGAGAAAACGATTTCATGAGTATCGCCCTTGTCATCCTTGCTGCCGGTAAAGGCACCAGGATGAATTCGGATATCCCGAAAGTCCTGCACCCGATTGCTCAGGCGCCTATGCTGGTCCATGCCATGCGCGCTGGTGCTGTTCTGTCGCCCGAGCGGACCGTCATTGTCACCGGGCACGGGTCCGAAGCCGTTGCCAAAGCAACCCTGGCCGAGGACGAGACCGCACAAATCGCCATTCAGGCCGAACAGCTGGGCACCGCCCATGCTGTCGCACAGGCGCGTGAAGCGCTGCAGGGTTTCAACGGCGACGTGGTTGTTCTGTACGGGGACACGCCCTTTTTGCAACCCGATACGTTGGAACGTATGATCGAAGCGCGGACCAAGAACGATCTGGTTATTCTGGGTTTTGAGGCCGCAGATCCTGCACGCTATGGCCGGTTGGTCATGAACGGACAGACCCTTGAACGCATCGTCGAATACAAAGACGCCTCGGATAAAGAGCGCGATTTAACACTTTGTAATTCTGGCCTTTTAGCCTGTGACGCAGAATTGCTGTTTTCGCTGATCAACAGCGTGGGAAATGACAATGCCGCCGGTGAATATTACCTGCCGGATGTCGTGGCAATCGCCCGATCCCGTGGCCTGAATGTCACCGCAGTCGCCTGTGACGAGGCACAAACGCTGGGTGTGAACTCGCGCGTTGACCTGGCCGCTGCGGATGCGGTTTTTCAGGCCCGTGCCCGCGCCGAACTGCTGGATCTGGGGGTCACGCTGATGGCGCCGGAAACCGTTTATCTGGCCGCCGACACCGTCATTGGCCGCGACACGGTGATAGAACCCAATGTGGTCTTTGGCCCCGGTGTCACGGTGGAAAGCGGCGCGACGATCCGGGCATTTTCTCATCTTGAGGGCTGCCATGTCAGCCGCGGTGCCATCGTTGGCCCCTATGCCCGGCTGCGCCCCGGCGCTGAGCTGGCAGAAAACACCCGCGTCGGTAATTTTGTTGAGATCAAGAATGCTGAGATCGCCGAAGGCGCGAAGGTCAACCATCTCAGCTATATCGGGGACGCAACGGTTGGGGCGGCGACGAATATCGGCGCGGGTACGATCACTTGCAATTACGATGGCGTAATGAAGCACCAAACAACCATCGGCCAGAACGTCTTTATCGGATCGAACACCATGTTAGTGGCACCTGTCACCATTGGTGACGGCGCGATGACGGCCACCGGAACCGTGGTGACGCGCGATGTGGAAGCGGATGCTTTGGCCGTTGCGCGCGCCAAGCAGGACAACAAGCCCGGTTATGCGCGTAAATTGTTTGACATGTTGACGGCGAAGAAGGCTCGTCGCGACAAAGGAGCCTGACAGATGTGTGGGATTGTAGGTGTATTGGGCAAGCACGAAGCTGCCCCTATCCTGGTCGAGGCCCTAAAACGGCTGGAGTACAGGGGGTATGACAGTGCAGGCATTGCTACGGTCAATGGCGGATCCCTGGGTCGGCGTCGGGCTGTAGGCAAGCTGGTAAACCTCAGCGACCTTCTGGTGCATGACCCGCTTCCAGGTAAATCCGGTATCGGCCATACCCGCTGGGCCACCCATGGCGCGCCGACAGTTTCGAATGCCCATCCCCACCGGGCCGGGCCGGTTGCCGTTGTTCACAACGGCATCGTTGAAAACTATCGGGAGCTGCGGACAGAGCTGGCGGAACACGGGATCGGGTTCGAAACCGAAACCGACACGGAAACCGTCGCCCTGATGGCCGAACATTACCTCAAATCGGGGCTGCCCCCGGTTGAGGCCGCCAATAAAACCATCGACCGGTTGGTCGGCGCATTTGCCCTGGCCTTTCTGTTTGACGGCGAAGATGACCTGATCGTGGCCGCGCGCAAAGGCTCGCCACTGGCAATCGGGCACGGGGACGGAGAGATGTTTGTCGGCTCGGACGCCATCGCGCTAGCGCCGATGACGGATCGCATCACCTATCTGGAAGAAGGTGACCGTGCGGTTCTGACCCGCACATCGCTGGAAATCCGCAACGAAGCAGGTGAGCTTGCCAATCGCGAAACCCGCAAGATCAAAGTGGATCACAGCCGCGCTGACAAGGCCGGGCACAAGCATTTCATGGCCAAGGAAATCGCGGAACAGCCGATTGTGGTTGCCGAGGCGATCCGGTCCTACCTGCCCTCTGCCGGGGATCAGGTCGTTCTGCCGGGAGATCTGGATTTCACCAAGCTAGACCGTCTGACGATGGTCGCTTGCGGGACTGCTTTCTACGCCTGTTTGACCGCCAAATACTGGTTCGAGCAACTTGCCAGAATACCGGTCGAAGTCGATATCGCCAGCGAATTTCGCTATCGCGAACCTCCGATCCCGGAACGCACTATGGCGCTGTTTGTCAGCCAATCGGGTGAAACCGCCGACACGCTGGCCGCCCTGCGGTATTGCGACGGCAAAGCGGACAAGGTCGTCTCAGTCGTCAATGTTCCAGAAAGCTCGATCGCACGTGAAAGCGACATCGCCCTGCCGATCCATGCCGGGGTCGAGATAGGCGTCGCCTCGACCAAAGCCTTCACCTGTCAGCTGAGCGTGTTGCTGATGCTGGCGCTCAAGGCTGCCGCGGACCGTGGCACGTTGAGCGACGAGGAACTTGCCGATCACGCCGCCGCGTTGCGCGGGCTGCCTTCGGTGCTGAACACCGCGTTGGATCAGAACCGGGCCATCAGGAAATCCGCCCAGCGCCTGTCCGAGGCGCGCGATGTTCTGTTTCTGGGACGCGGCCTGATGTACCCGCTGGCGATGGAAGGGGCGTTGAAACTCAAGGAAATCAGCTATATCCATGCCGAAGGTTATGCTTCGGGTGAGCTAAAGCACGGCCCCATTGCCCTGATCGACAAACACATGCCCGTGGTGGTTCTGGCCCCGCGAGACACGGTGTTCGACAAAACCGTGTCGAATATGCAAGAGGTCATGGCACGCAAGGGTAAAGTCATCCTGGTGTCCGATGATGACGGCATCGCCGAGGCGGAAGACGGGGTCTGGAGCACGATCCGCATGCCGCATGTGCACCCCAGCCTTGCGCCGATCCTCTATTCGGTGCCCGCTCAGCTGCTGGCCTATCATACGGCGGTGGCCAAGGGCACGGATGTGGACCAGCCGCGCAATCTGGCGAAATCCGTAACGGTGGAGTGACGCATGTCCAAGCAATTTCCGGCGCTGGATAACGCCCATCGCAAGTTTATCGAGGATCAGCATCTGTTCTTCGTCGGCACCGCCGGACCTGAAGGACGGGTCAACATCTCTCCCAAAGGGATGGACTCGCTGCGGGTACTGGGGCCCAATCGGATTATCTGGATGAACCTGACCGGCAGTGGCAACGAAACCGCCGGGCATTTGCTTGAGGTCAATCGCATGACCCTGATGTGGTGTTCCTTCACCACACGCCCGCTGATCCTGCGCACCTATGGCACCGCGCGTACATTGCATGCCGGGGATGAGGGCTGGGACGCGTTGGCCGGGCTGTTTCCCTACCACCGCAGCGCCCGCCAGATCTATGACCTTGCGATTGACATGGTTCAGACCTCTTGCGGATATGCCGTACCGTTCATGGAATACCAGTCCGAACGTGACACGATGCAGAAATGGGTCGACGGTAAGTCCGATGACGATATCCGCGATTATTGGGTTGAGCGGAACCATCAGACGATCGACGGCAGGCCAACACGCGCTGCGGACCTATGACGCCCGTCACCTATCTTGACCAGATCCGCGCCCATGCCGACCCAGAGCGCGCCGTGCAGATGGCGGCTTATCACAAGGTCGAACGCCTCTATCTGGGCGTTGCAAATCCGGTTCTGAACGACCTGACCAAACTATGGCGACAGGAACTGGACGTTGCTGCGCGGGTGGATCTGGCTGACGCCCTCTGGCAGACCGATATCCACGAGGGCCGTCTTGCCGCAGCCAAGTTGCTGACCCAAGCCCGTTTCCGCCCCGATGAGGCTGCTTGGGCATTGCTGCAAAGCTGGTTGCCTGATTTTGATGCCTGGGCGGCGGCGGATCACGCCTGTATGGCGATGCAGAAACGCTTGTCCGCCGACCCGGAGCGGTTGGATCAGGTCGAACTCTGGACCGCGTCAGACCACATGTGGACACGGCGCGCCGCGCTGGTTGCCACCCTGCCCTGGACCAAACAGAACCACCCCAAGCCAGATGATCTGGACCGGCGCGACCGTATTCTTGGCTGGGCAGCGGGTTATGTGTCTGACCGTGACTGGTTCATCCAGAAAGCAATCGCATGGTGGCTGCGCGAGCTGTCGAAACATGACGCGGACCGAGTGGTTAACTTTCTGCGCGACCATAGTGCGGCCATGAAGCCCTTTGCCCGGCGTGAAGCTGGCAAATATCTGAAAGGTCAGTTGGAATAAACATCCAGCTCGACAAGTTCGTCATAAGGCAAAAGCAGCGCCCGCATCGCATCCAGCGACAGCCTGCTGCCGCCGCTTTCGGGCCCACGGGCCGGGACCAGCGTGATATAGGCCTGCGCCCCTGTTCTGGGCACGACAACGCGCCCCGTGAACTCTGTCTCGACCAAAGGCGTTTCCATCCAGCGTCCCGGCGTTGTCGGATCACCTAAGCTGGCAATGGTGGTCTTGGCACCAACCCAACCAGCGGCGGTTGCGGGGACCGGAACGGATTCGGTGACGTCAGCTTCCGCGGCGACCTCTGGTTCAGCCGCAGGTTTGTCGCGACCGAAAACCCGATCAGTTGTCGAGCGGACAGTGTCACAGCCCGCAACAAGGATACAAATGGTCAGCAGAGTGTATTTCATGGCCTGAACTTAGCCCCCCTCACAGGACTGTGCCAGCACAAAGCACAGTTCTGGCTTGTCGCAGGCCAGTCGCCGCTTTACGTATGACTCATGACAGCTCCGCTTATCGACCCGTTCGCACGTGCCATCACCTATCTCCGCGTCTCCGTTACGGATCGCTGTGATTTTCGCTGTGTTTACTGCATGTCCGAAGACATGAAGTTCCTGCCGAAAAAGGACCTGCTGACGCTGGAAGAGCTGGACCGTATGTGCACGACCTTCGTGAAGATGGGCGTGGAAAAGCTGCGCATCACCGGGGGCGAGCCGCTGGTCCGCCGAAACATCATGTCATTCTTCAATGCCATGACCCGGCATCTGGACAGCGGCGCGTTGAAAGAGCTGACGCTGACAACCAATGGCTCGCAACTGCACCGCTTTGCTGACGATCTCTATGCGGCGGGCGTGCGCCGGGTGAATGTGTCGCTGGACACGTTGGATGATGAGAAATTCAGCCAGATCACCCGTTGGGGCCGGTTGAAACAGGTTCTGAACGGAATTGATACTGCCCAAAAGGCTGGCCTGCGGGTCAAGATCAACGCTGTGGCCCTGAAGGGGTTCAACGAGGCCGAACTTCCAACAATCACCCAATGGTGCGCTGAGCGCGACATGGATCTGACCTGGATCGAGGTGATGCCGATGGGCGATATCGGGAACGAGAACCGTCTGGATCAGTACTGGTCGCTCAAGGATGTCCGCAAGGAATACGAAAGCCACTATACCGTGTCCGATCTGGCAGAACGCACTGGTGGACCCGCGCGATATGCGCGGCTTGAAGAAACGGGCCAGAAGATCGGCTTTATCACACCGCTGTCGCATAATTTCTGCGAAAGCTGCAATCGCGTCCGCCTGACCTGTACGGGTGAGCTGTATATGTGTCTGGGGCAAGAGGATATGGCCGATCTGCGTGCCCCCCTGCGAGATCATCTCGATACCGAGGCGCCGCTGGAACAGGCCATCCGCGCGGCGATAAATCTTAAGCCCAAAGGCCACGACTTCGACTATTCCCGCCAGGCGGTCGATGGCAAGATGAGCCGCCACATGAGCCATACGGGCGGCTGACATGACCGCCCCCTCTGGCCAGCCGACGCTGCTTTACCGTTTGTATTGCAGCCTGACCGCCGTTGCTGCACCTTTGGCTTGGCGCACCGTGCGCAAGAAACTCCTGGCGGCAGATGTCCCGACAATTCGCCAGCATGAAAGGCTCGGCCATGCCAGCCTACCACGCCCCAAGGGCCGATTGATCTGGTTCCACGCTGCAAGTGTGGGAGAAACCCTGTCGGTCATCAGCCTGATCAAACGGCTGGGTGAACGCCTGCCGGATGCCCAGTTCCTGGTTACCTCGGGCACCCCAACTTCGGCGGCGCTGATCGAAAAACGGATGCCACCCCGTACGCGACACCAGTATCCGCCGCTGGACACCGCAGGGCCGGTCCGGCGATTTCTGGATCACTGGCGCCCCGAAGCCGGAGTATTTGTCGAAAGCGAAATCTGGCCACGCCTGATCGTTGACGCGGCTGGACGGGGAATCCCTCTGGCCCTGTTGAATGCGCGCCTTTCAGATAAATCCGTCGAAAGTTGGAAAAAACGTCCACAAACCGCACGATTCATTTTGGACAATTTCAGCCTGTTCCTGACCCAGAATGGCAAAACCGCCGCTAATCTGGTGGACATGGGGGCTGTGGCGGACCGCGTGCAACCGGGAACCAACCTCAAAGCGATGTCCGATCCGCTGCTGGTCGATAATTCTGTGTTGGAAGATATTCAGACCCAGATTGCAGGGCGTCCTGTGTGGATCGCCAGCTCGACCCATGCCGGAGAAGAAGAAATCGTTCTGGCTGCCCATGCAAAATTGCTGGAACGCTGGCCCGACCTGCTGCTGTTGTTGATCCCGCGCCACCCCGAACGCAGACAGGATGTGGCCGCGCTGTTGAAACAGGCCGGTCAATCCGCAGTTTTCCGAACATCGGAGGGGCGGATCGAAACTGAAACACAGGTCTATGTTGCCGACACACTGGGCGAGACGGGCACGTGGTATGCGCTGTGCCCAATCGTATTTCTGGGCGGTTCGCTGCACGAGATCGGCGGCCATAACCCGTTCGAACCCGCGCAGGCTGGGGCGGCGGTAATAACCGGTCCCGGATACTTCAACTTTGCCGAAACCTTCGCGCCGCTCATCGAAACCGGTGGCGCGATTGAGGTGAACTCTGCGCAAGACCTGACAAACGCGGTCACGATTTGGCTCACCGATCAGGCCGCGCTGAATGCAGCGCGCGCTGCCGCGAAATCCTGCGTCAACACGCAGAAATCCGCGCTCGATTCCATTGTCGAGACACTGTGCGCCCGGTTGAAACTGGAGACCAAACCTTCATCTGGCTAAGGGCATTAGGGGCAGCGCAGGTGCCTACCCCTTGGGGTCAAGCCGCTGGCATCCTTTGCTCCACGATTTCGGCCCACCAGCTGCATCCCGCGGGGATGGCTTCATCGTTGAAGTTATATTCGGGATGGTGAACTGCTGCGGTGTCCCCATTACCCACCAGAATATAAGCGCCGGGGCGTTCTTCGAGCATAAAGGCGAAATCCTCGCCGCCCATGATTAGCGGGGCCTGGTCACAATCGCCCGAGACGGACCGCGCCACCCGCGCTGCGAAATCGGTTTGATCATCACTGTTCACCATCACCGGGTAGCCCCGGTAATAGGTCACCTCAACCGCTCCTCCAAATGTGGCGGCCACTCCGGTGCAGATCTCGGTCACGCGCTTTTCGGCCATATCCCGCATGTCCCGGCTCATTGTACGGACCGTACCGCGCAGCTTTACAGTCTGAGGGATCACGTTGAATGCGGTTGAAGAGGTCTCAAACGAAGTCACCGACACAACCACCTGATCCACCGGATCGGCATTCCGGGAAGCGATGGTCTGCAATGCCAGAACCGCCTGCGCCGCCATAACGGTTGTGTCCACGGTTTCGTGGGGTTTGGCTGCGTGACCGCCCTTGCCCTCGAACACAATGTCGAACTGATCGGTTGCCGCGAAAAACGCGCCGGGACGGATGGCGAAACTGCCCACCGGACGTCCGGGCCAGTTGTGCATTCCGTATACTTCCTGAATGCCCCAGCGATCCATCATCCCGTCTTCACACATCTCACGACCACCGCCGCCGCCTTCTTCGGCAGGTTGGAAAATGACCACCACTGTCCCGTCAAAATTCCGCGTTTCCGAAAGGTATTTCGCCGCCCCCAACAACATCGCAGTATGACCATCATGGCCGCAGGCGTGCATCGCCCCATCGGTATTCGAGGCATAGTCCAATCCGGTCGCCTCATGGATCGGCAGCGCATCCATATCGGCACGCAAACCGATAACCTTGCCGCCCGTGTCCGCCTTGCCCTTGATCACACCCACCACGCCCGTTCGGCCAATTCCGGTGACCACCTCATCGCAGCCGAACTCTTTCAGCTTTTCCGCCACCAGCGCACTGGTGCGATGGGTTTCAAACAGGATCTCTGGATTTTGGTGGATATCACGCCGCCATTCCGTGATTTCACTCTGCAGTTCTGCGAAGCGGTTTTTGATCGGCATGTGTATCTCCCAAAATCATCGTTCGTCGCTGTCACCGGGACGCAACGCGCCTGACAACAGGACAATGAAAACAGCCAGCGGCAGCAAGGCCATGAATGCAAGACGCAATGTAAGCATCTCTGCCAGAAACCCAATAAGGGGCGGGCCAATCAACAACCCGCCATACCCTAATGTGGCCACGCTGGCGATGGCTTGACCAGGCGGGACATGCGGATCATTTGCCGCCCTGCTGAACGCAAGCGGCATGATCACTGCATATCCAAGCCCCATCAGTCCAAACCCAACCAGAGCAATCCCGGCATCATAGGCCGATACCACAGCCAGCACCCCCAAAGCGGCGCATACCCCTCCGAAACGGGCCGTCGCGGTTGGTCCGAACCGCGCGATCACGACACCACCCACCAGACGGAACGCGACCATTGTCACCGAAAAGACGGCATATCCCAGCGCCGCGACGCTTTCGGGTGCACCGGTCACATCCCGCAGGAAAATCGCGCTCCAGTCCGCGACGGCCCCTTCACCCAATGCCCCGCACAGGGCAATAAACCCGACAAGTATCAACGCACCCGACGGAAGTGCAAATATCGCCCCGCCCGAGGGCGCAACGCGGCGTGAATTCCACTGCACACGGGACAGAGCCAGTGTCAGCCCAACTACGATGCCACCGGCCAGCAAAAAGTGCTGTGTCACCGTCAGGCCCATCTGTATCGCACCAAATCCGCTCAGCGCTCCCAGACCGGCCCCCAGGCTCCACATCGCGTGAAAAGACGACATAACGGGCCTGTCATAAGCGCGCTCAACCTCTGCTGCCCAGGCGTTCATCGCCACATCCATTGAGCCGTGGAAGGCCCCGAATACGAACAGGAAAAACGCCAATGCCCAAAAGCTTCCGGCAAAGGCCAGCAAGATAAGGGATGCGGTATAAAGAATGGCGATGATCCGTGTGATCACCACAGCCCCGAACCGATCTGTCAGACGTCCGGTAACCGGGAACGAACACACAGCCCCAGCCGCCATGAACAGCAAGCCATAGCCAAGCGCTTCGTGCGATAGGTCCAGGTGATCCCTGACTGCGGGAATACGCGAGGCCCAGATCCCGAACAAAGCGCCGTTCAAAATGAACATGGCCGCCACGGCCCGCCAAGCGGCCATAATTCCGATCACGTATTTTCCTTTGCTCCGCGCCCGCCCCTGTCAGTTCTACAGCCTAGGGAAGTTTTAGCAAACGCGGATTAGGCCAACCGCTTTCGTATATGCCTGATACCCAGCCAGACACACAGGACAACCGGCAAGGTTGCCGCCGCGGTCAGCATCCCCTTGCTGATCCCGGTGGCGGTCAACGGGTACAACAGATAGCTGGCCAGTGAGACCGCATAATAGCTAATCGCCACCACGGAAAGCCCCTCGACTGTGTGCTGCAACCTCAGGGCCAGATCAGCACGGCGGTCCATACTTTCCAGCAATGCCTGATTCTGGGCGCTGCGTTCCACATCTACCCGGGTCCGCAGCAACTCACCCCCCCGGATCGCCCGGTCGGACAAGGTCTGCAGCCGACTTTCCGTGGCTTTAACAGTACGAATTGCGGGCTCATACCTGCGCATCATGAAATCGGCAAAGGACTGACGGCCCTCGAACCTTTCCTCGCGCAATACTTCGATCCGTTGGTTCACGATGGCTTCATAGGCCCCGGTAGCCCCAAAGCGAAATGCGCATCGGGCAGAAAGCGTTTCCAATTCGATGGATGTAGACAGCAGATCCGGCAGTAGTTCGTCAGGATGCGCCGAGTTATCTGTCATCTGCCCCATAAGCCGGGTCAGCTTTCCATCCAGCTCTCCGATTTTCGGCATCAGTTGCTTGATTCGAGCAAAGCCCAACATGGACATGGCCTTGTAGGTTTCGATCTCGCACAGGCGCTGGATGATGCGTCCGGTTCGGCGCTGTCCTGTTCCCTTGGTCACGAAGAGCGCGAACCGCATATGCCCAGCCGGATCAATCCGAAAGTCACTGGCACAAATCGCAGCATCATCCAGCACGCGCGCAACCGCAAGGCTTTCGGGTTCGAACCATTCGGCCAGCGCGGCTTTTACCGCCTCATCATCTGGTCTTTCAGTCACCCGAACCATGGCCGAGGTTATCCTCTGGCCCGGGCTGGCCATCAGCCAATCAGGTGGGAAAGCCTCAAAATCAGCGGGGTTGAAGGCCCGGTCACTGACATTCCGGGTGATCGCCGTATAGGTCACAAATTCCGTGTGCTGCTCCCACTTGAGCCAGTGACGCCCGATCTGACCAGCGTAATGCGTCGCGTCCGGCTGCGGGTGCTGCGCACCGTGACGGTCCAGAAGATTGACCAGATGGGCAATGTCTTCGCTCCGGTCCCGCGCAACCGCCGCCACGGGTTTCTTGATGGCCAAAAACGCAACGGTGCATGGCGTCGAGGCCACGGGAAACGGGCGCGCATGCAGCTCGTTGGCCAGCGAATAGCGCAATGGATGATCGTCGATCGGCGTCATTGAATGCTCCGGCGTTGTCCGGCGCACTATACGACAGTTCAAAAATACATCAATTATCTTTTTATTTCAATACCTTACATGGATACTACGGTATACAAACCCCTTATGTCATTGATTTGGCTGCCACAGTTCGATTGGGTTGCCCTCAGGGTCGTGAATACGTGCGAATTTTCCAACCTCGCTATCCCATTCCGGATTGGTCTCGACGGCAATGCCTGCGGCTTGCAACTGGGTCGTCATGGCAGACAGATCATCAACCCGAAAATTGATCATCCACTGCTGCTCGGCGCGGCCAAAATAATCGGTGTCCTGCGCAAACGGGGCAAAGACCGTATAGCCTTCGCGCTGTTTCCAGGGGACGGGATCGTAATGATGAACGCCAAGATGGGTCTCGTACCAATCCCGCAACGCTTCCGGATCTCTGGCGCGAAAAAACATGCCACCTATGCCGTTGACCTTTTCCATGGGGCACCTCCTTGTCTCTCTATAATAGCCCAAGGATACCACATTCTGCCCGCCTCATCTGGCCAAAAAAATATTGGGGGCTTGGAGGCAAAGCCCCCAACATGACAAACAAGAAAAGGGCGCCCGAAGGCGCCCTTTGCATTTTGGTTAAGGCTTTAGATCAATCGATCATTGGCAGCAGCTTGTCCAGCGATTGTTTCGCGTCGCCATAGAACATGCGGGTGTTCTCTTTGAAGAACAGCGGGTTTTCGATGCCCGAATAGCCGGTGCCCTGACCACGCTTGGATACAAACACCTGCTTGGCCTTCCAGCATTCCAGAACCGGCATGCCGGCAATGGGGCTGTTGGGATCTTCTTGCGCCGCAGGGTTCACGATGTCGTTGGAGCCGATCACAATGGCAACATCCGTATCCGGGAAGTCGTCGTTGATCTCATCCATTTCCAGAACGATGTCATACGGCACCTTGGCCTCGGCCAGCAGAACGTTCATGTGGCCCGGCAAACGACCGGCAACCGGGTGGATCGCAAAGCGCACATTCTTGCCCTGCGCCCGCAGCTTGCGAACCAGTTCGGACACCGATTGCTGTGCCTGCGCCACGGCCATGCCATAGCCCGGAATGATCACCACGCTGTCGGCGTCATTCAGGGCTGCGGCAACACCGTCGGCCTCGATTGCAATCTGCTCGCCTTCGACAGCCATCTGCTCACCTTGCGGACCACCAAAGCCACCCAGGATCACACTGACAAAGTGCCGGTTCATCGCCTTACACATGATGTAGGAGAGGATCGCACCGGACGAGCCCACCAGCGCACCGACCACGATCAGCAGGTCGTTGCCCAGCGAAAAGCCGATGGCCGCAGCCGCCCAGCCTGAATAGCTGTTCAGCATCGACACAACCACCGGCATGTCGGCACCGCCGATGCCCATGATCAGGTGATAACCAATAAACAAGGCGGCCAGCGTCATCAGGAACAGGGGCAGGAATCCGCCCGTGGACGTGTACCAAACCAGACAGATCAGCGAGAGCCCCGCCGCAGACGCATTCAGCGCGTGACCACCGGGCAGTTTGGTTGCCGTCGATGTAACCTTGCCAGCCAGCTTGCCATAAGCCACGACCGAACCGGTAAAGGTGATCGCGCCGATGAAGATGCCCAGGAACAGTTCCACGTGCAGGATTGCCAGCTCTGCCGCTGTCTTCTTGGCGATCAGCTTGGCAAACGCGCCCAGGTCGGAAAGGTCGACGTCTTTGGCGGCATCAACAACCGCAAAAACTTCGGCGACATTCTTGATTTCAAAATGCGCGTTGAAACCCACGAACACAGCCGCCAAACCAACCAGCGAATGCATCGCAGCCACAAGCTGTGGCATCTCGGTCATCTGGACGCGCTGCGCCACATATTGACCGATCAGACCACCACCTATGATCAGCAGCAATGACAGCAGCCACAAGCCCGAACCGGGGCCGACCAGCGTAGCGAAAACCGCCAGCGCCATACCGACGATGCCATACCAGACAGCGCGCTTGGCGCTTTCCTGGTTCGACAGGCCGCCAAGCGAGAGGATGAACAGAACAGCCGCAACAACGTAGGCGGCAGTGGTGAAGCCATAATCCATGTGCCCGGCCTCCTTAAGATTTCTGGAACATGGCAAGCATGCGCCGAGTTACGAGGAAGCCACCGAAGATGTTGATCCCGGCCATGAAAACGGACAGAGCCGCCAGCAGAATAACCAGGAACGACCCGGATCCGATCTGCATCACTGCGCCAACGATGATGATCGACGAGATCGCGTTGGTAATCGCCATAAGCGGTGTGTGCAGGCTGTGCGCGACGCCCCAGATCACCTGGAATCCCACGAAGATCGCCAGCACAAAGACGATGAAGTGCTGCATGAAGCTGGCCGGAGCAATCAGACCGATCAACAGCATTAGCGCACCGCCGATACCCAGCAAGGTGAACTGCTGTTTGGTTTGCGCCTTGAAGGCCGCAACTTCCTGCGCCTTTTTCTCCTCCGGGGTCAGCTCCCTGACCTCAGGCTTTTTCTGAGCGGCAATCGCCTGAACTTTCGGCGGCGGTGGCGGGAAGGTGATTTCACCTTCATGCGTCACGGTTGCGCCGCGGATCACGTCGTCTTCCATGTCATGGTTGATCTGACCATCCTTTTCAGGCGTCAGGTCTGTCATCATGTGACGGATGTTGGTTGCGTAAAGCGACGAAGACTGCGCCGCCATCCGGCTTGGGAAATCGGTATAGCCGATGATGGTCACGCCATTATCGGTCACGATCTTCTCGTCAGCAACGGTCAGCTTGCAGTTGCCGCCTTTTTCCGCCGCAAGGTCCACGATCACCGAACCCGGTTTCATCGCTTCGACCATGTCCTTGGTCCAAAGCTCGGGCGCTTCGCGGTTCGGGATCAACGCGGTGGTGATCACGATGTCCATTTCCGGAGCAAGTTCGCGGAACTTGGCCAGCTGTGCCTCGCGGAATTCATCGGACTGAACACTGGCGTAACCGCCGGTTGCCGCGCCGTCCTGCTGGTCTTCTTCGAAGTCCAGATAGACAAATTCGGCGCCCATGGATTCAACCTGCTCGGCCACTTCGGGGCGCACGTCGAACGCATAGGTGATTGCCCCCAGCGAGGTCGATGTCCCGATCGCGGCCAGACCGGCCACACCGGCACCTACGATCAGAACCTTGGCAGGCGGTACTTTACCAGCAGCCGTCACTTGACCGGTGAAGAACCGGCCAAAGTTGTTTCCCGCTTCGATCACCGCGCGGTAGCCCGCGATATTGGCCATCGACGACAGAGCGTCCATCTTCTGGGCACGACTGATACGCGGCACCATTTCCATGGCGATCACGTTGGCGCCCTTGGACTTGGCGGCCTCCATGCCCTTTTCATTCCCTGCGGGGTTGAAGAACGAGATCAATGTCTTGCCCTTTGCAAGACGCTTCAGCTCGGTTTCATTTGGCTGACGTACCTTGGCGACGATGTCGGCGGCTTTCCACAGCGCCGCCGCGGTTCCGATAACCTCGACACCCGCCTCTTTATATGTGGCGTCCGAGAACCCGGCCGCAGCGCCGGCCCCTTTCTCGATCAGGCACTCATACCCGAGCTTTTGCAGTTGACGGGCTGAATCCGGAGTCATCGCGACCCGGTTCTCACCGTCAAATGTTTCCTTTGGCGTTCCAATCTTCAACGGCGCGTCCCCCTAATTTTCGGTCAGTTCGCAAGGATAGTTGGCATTCTATCTGAAGAACCAGTTTTAACTGCGCAAGATTATTTCGCAAGCGCAGCATTGTTACGTCGTGTAAAATCCCGTCAACCTCAGATCCAGCGGCGGGTTTGCCTTTCATATCTGGCGAAATCCGTGCGAAAGGCACGGCGCATACGGTTTTCTTCCGGCACAATAAACCTGCGTTCCAAAATCCAGACAAAAACAGGCATCAACACCAAGGACAGCACCGCGTCAAAACGCAGAATCAAGCCGGCCAGAATAAGTACATCGCCAACGTAGATCGGATTGCGGCTGCGCTTGAAGATACCTGTTTGAACCAGACTCGATGGAGTTTCATGCGGCAGGACGGTCGTTCGATGCCGACGAAACTCGGCAATCGCCAGCACGACAAGAACGACGCCGCCCCCGATCAGAAGGCCGCTGAGCAGGTCGGTAAACCCGCTGGCCAGCGACAGACCGAAGGACGCATAGGTCGCCTGCAGCCAGGCGAGAACAGCAAAGGCCACCAACCAAGCGGGCGGAATGTCGAGTTTGCGCTTCATGCTTGTTCCTCTGATCCTGCGGTATGGATGTCGCATTTGTCGGGGTATGTACCGCTTTGCATCCACGAAAGCAAAACCACAGTTGGTCGCATCTGTGCATTTTCGGCCGAACGCGTAGACACGGCAGAACTGATCAGATAGCCCTTTAGTCAGACATTTGTCAGAATTCTGCACAGGACCTCCATGACTGATTTCGCTGCAACCAAAGCCATGTTCGATCTGCCGAATGGAACCATTTATCTGGACGGCAACTCGCTTGGCCCATTGCCACGTGCTGCCGCCGAGCGGGTGAGTGGAATGATGACACACGAATGGGGTCAAATGCTGATCACCGGTTGGAACAAGGCCGGGTGGATGGGGCTTCCGACCGGGCTTGGCGACCGTATCGGACGGTTGATCGGTGCGGAACCGGGTACCATCGTGACCGGCGATACCCTGTCGATCAAGGTCTATCAGGCTGTTGCCTCGGCGCTGGAGCTTTGCCCCGACCGCAAGGTTGTGCTGTCTGATAACGGCAATTTCCCTTCGGACCTTTATATGGTCGACGGTCTGCTGCGTTCACTCGGATCGGAATACGAATTACGGGTGGTCGCACCCGAGGATGTTGCCGAAAACATCACCAAAGACGTCGCGGTTCTGATGCTGACCGAGGTCGATTACCGGTCTGGCCGGATCCATGACATGAAGGCGCTGACGGAACAGGCTCATGCGAACGGCACAATAACCGTTTGGGATTTGGCCCATTCCGCAGGGGCGATCCCGGTTGAGCTGTCCAGTTGCAAAGCGGATTTTGCCGTTGGCTGCAGCTATAAGTATCTGAACGGAGGCCCCGGCGCGCCGGCGTTCATCTATGTGGCGCCCCGCCATGCGGATCGCGTGCGCCCTGCATTATCCGGGTGGCTGGGCCATGAAGCCCCGTTCACGTTCGATCTGGATTACCGCCCCGGACAGGGTATCGAGCGGATGCGTGTCGGCACACCTCCGATCATCCAGATGACCGCGCTGTCTGCGGCGATGGACATCTGGGACATGGCCTACATCATGGACGTGCGCGCCAAGTCAATCGAACTGACCGAGCTGTTTATTTCGGGCGTCGAGGCCACCTGCCCTGACCTGAAACTGGCCAGCCCCCGCGACCCTGCGCAGCGTGGCAGTCAGGTTTCATTCCGTTTCGCCGATGGCTATGCCGCAATGCAGGCCTTGATCGCGCGCGGCGTGATCGGTGATTTCCGCGCTCCGGACATCATGCGCTTTGGGTTCACCCCGCTTTATATCGACGAGCAGGATGTAAACGGCGCGGTGGACATTCTGGCCGACATCATGACCAACCGGTTATGGGACGCACCGGAATACAAAGTCAGACAGCGGGTTACCTGATTTCCAACGCTGCACCAATCATGGCGGCAAGGTTCGAGTTCATCCGGTCAAATTCTTGAAAATCCGTCGCGCTGATTTTGTTTCCCCGCAGCGCAGAGGCAATGGTCTCCGCAGTCTCTCTTGCGCCATCAAACAAACGGACACGATCATTCGACGCTTCTTTCTGTAGCCACCCGGTATATAAAGATTGCAGCCGGGCCTCGCCCTGCGTGATGATATCCGAGGCCAGCGACTTTCCTGCATCCAACAGTTCCATCCCGTGTGGAGAGGACATGATCTGAGCCATACCATCGGTCTGCACGTGGATTGCCTGGCCGATGATCTGCGAAACCGAGCCGTCTGCATGAAGGGCTTTCGTAACGGCTTCGATCTTCTCCTCATAGTGCAACTCGGTGAGTCTGCGCAGGATCGCCTCTTTGTTGTCGAAATACAGATACAATGCCGGGCGCGAGATCCCCACGCCCTTTGCGATTTCATCCATCGACGTCTTTTTAAATCCGTAAGCCGCGAATGCCTTACGCGCCGAATCCAGTATGGCAAGGCACTTTGCGTCTAGCACGAAATCTCTCATCTGTACCTTTTGACACTTTTCACTCAATTTGTCAGTTGACACTCTGACACTCACACCCATTTATGTCAGAACGTCACTAAATGCCAAGAGGGAGACGCAGCTATGACGGCCAGCTTAAAGATAAATGGGACGTCATATGAGGTCGATCTACCCGAGGATGTCCCCCTTTTATGGGTTCTGCGCGACGAGATCGGACTGACCGGCACCAAGTTTGGCTGCGGGGTTGCGGCATGCGGCGCCTGTACCGTTCATATAGACGGAGAAGCCGTGCGCTCTTGCCAGGTTGCCTTGTCCGATGTCTGGGGTGACGTCACCACAATCGAAGGTCTGGGCAGCCCGGACGCGATGGCCAAGATACAGCAGGCCTGGGTTGACCATCAGGTTGCGCAATGCGGTTATTGCCAGTCGGGTCAGGTCATGCAGGCCGCCGCGCTATTGGCCGAGAACCCCAGCCCCACGGATCAGGACATAGACGATGCGATGCAGGGCAATCTGTGCCGCTGCGGCACCTATCCCCGTATCCGTGCCGCGATCCATGACGCAGCCTCCAGACTGAAGGAGGCATAAGCGATGGCCTCCGTAGGAAAAATTCTTCGCCGCACGTTTCTCATCGGCTCAGCCGCCATTGTTGGCGGCGTCGCGTTTGGCGCCTATTATGTCAGCCGCCCGGCAGCCAACCCGCTGAAGCCTGGCGATGGGGAAACCGCGCTTAGCCCGTTCATCCTGATTGATCAGCAGGGCGTAACCCTGTTCGCGCCACGTGCCGAGATGGGACAGGGCGTAATGACCACTTGGGTAGCCCTGATTGCCGAAGAGCTGGACGTCGAATTGGACGATATCCGGGTCCTTCACGGGCCTGCGGCAGCCGCCTATTACAACTCGGCCATTTTGGGTGAGAGCCTGCCGAACAAGGGATATGACATCTCGAACTTCCAGCACAATCTGGCACAATCGCTAGGCGTTCTGGGCAAGGTTGTCAGCCTGCAGGTCACCGGCGGATCGACCTCGATGCGCGACGGGTTCGAACGTATGCGCGAGGCAGGGGCCACCGCCCGCGAAACACTGAAACAAGCCGCTGCTGATCGTCTGGGCGTGGAGCGTGACCAGTTGAAGACCGAAAACGGCGCCGTGATCGCGCCGGACGGGACGCGCATTCCCTATACCGAACTGGCTGAGGCCGCCGGACAGATCGAGCCCATGCAGGTCGAGCTGCGCGATCCCTCAGATTGGCGTTTGCTGGGACAGAACCTGCCACGAGTCGACATGGTTGGAAAATCCACGGGCACGGCTGAGTTCGGCATCGACGTGCGCCCCGAGGGTCTGAAATTCGCCTCGGTTCGGATGAACCCGAAACTAGGCGGTGCGATGAACGGCTTTGACGCCAGCGCTGCGGAATCCATGCCCGGCGTAGAGAAGGTGGTCGATCTGGGCAACGGCGTAGCGATTATTGCCAATAACACCTGGCTGGCCATTCAAGCGGTTGAGGCCATAGAGGTCGATTGGGCCGACGCCCCCTACCCGCCGGATACCGACGGTATTTTCGCCAAGATTGCCGAGGCGTTTGACGACTCGCCAAATTCGACCATGCGCGATGATGGGGATGTAGACACGCTGCCCGACGGGGCCACCGAAATTACCGCTGAATATCAGGTACCCTATCTGGCACATTCCACGATGGAACCGATGAACGCCACCGCGCTGTTCACCGGTTCCAAGCTCAAGCTGTGGTGTGGCAACCAGGCGCCGACCTTCCTTCTGACCCGCGCTGCAAATACGGCGAATCTGGATAAAGAAGTGGTCGAGATTCACACCACCTATCTTGGTGGCGGATTTGGTCGTCGCGGAGAGCTGGATTTCATCGAAATCGCAACCAAGGTCGCCATGGCCATGCCCAATACTCCGGTCCAGACCACCTGGAGCCGTGAAGAGGACATGCGCCACGATTTCTACCGCCCCGGCGCGCTGGCGCGGATGCGCGGCGCGGTCAAAGACGGCAAGGCAGTTCTGATCGACGCCAAGGTTGCATCGCAATCCTGCACGCAACAGGCCGTGGAACGCATATCGGGCCTGCCCGGCGCTGGCCCCGACAAGGTCCTGGTCGAAGGTCTTTTTAACCAGCCCTATGCCGTGCCGAACTACCGCGTCAGCGGCCACATCGCCGATCTGCATGTACCTGTCGGGTTCTGGCGTTCGGTCGGCAATAGCCATAACGGGTTCTTCCACGAGACATTCATGGACGAGCTGGCCCTGGCCGCCGGTCGTGACCCGCTGGAGTTCCGTCTTGAGCTGGCCCAAACCGAGCACGCACCGTCGGCAGCTGTCCTGCAAGCCGTCAAGGAAATGTCAGGCTGGACGGGTGAAACGCCCGCCGGTGTTGGTCGTGGCGTGGCAATGACCTACAGCTTTGGCACGCCTGTGGCGCAGGTGGTCGAAGTGGTCGATGAGGACGGCACCATTCGCATCGCAAAGGCGTGGATCGCCTGCGATGTGGGTCTGGCGCTGGATCCCGGAACGGTCGAGGCGCAGATGTTCGGTGGCATGATCTATGGCCTGTCAGCAGCCGTGATGGGCGAGATCACCTTCGCCGACGGTGAGGTCGAGCAATATAACTTCCCCGACTATGACGCGCTGCGGATGCATAACGCCCCGGTGACCGAGGTTCGTATTCTGGAAACCAATCGCCATCTGGGTGGTGTGGGTGAACCGGGCACGCCTCCGTCGATGCCAGCACTTGGCAACGCCCTGTTCGACCTTACCGGCAAGCGCGCCCGCAGCTTGCCGTTGATCAATCAATTCAATCTGCTGGTTTGATAGCAAAGCGCCGGTCCCTTCAATCAGGGCCGGCGGAGGGACTCAGGCGGTTTGTTTAACCAATCCCGATCGCACTCCTGCGGACCAGTCGCGTGCCGCATCGCCAAACGCCTCAAAAAGCGGCCGCGAGACAGGGTCATTGACCGCGTCCCATTCCGGGTGCCATTGCACCGACAGGGTGAAACCGGGCGCGTCCTGCACATAAATCGCCTCGGGCGTGCCGTCTGGTGCAGCGCCGTCAATCACAATGCGATGTCCAACAGTTTTGATCCCCTGCCCGTGCAGCGTGTTGGTCATCACCTCGGCAGCGCCCATCAACCGATGAAACACGCCCCCCTCGGTCAGGTTGACCACATGGCGTAGGGCAAATTTCTCTTCCAAGGTGCCGTCGGGGGGCATCCGATGGTTCATGCGCCCCGGCAGATCGCGGATTTCTGGATAAAGCGTTCCGCCCATGGCCACGTTGACCTCCTGAAAGCCGCGGCAGATGCCGAAAAAGGGCTGCCCTCTTTCGACACAGGCCCGCACCAAGGGTAACGTGATCGCATCGCGCGCCCGGTCGAAATCGCCATGCGCGTCGGTCGCAGGTTCGCCATATTCCTCGGGGTGAACATTGGGACGCCCCCCTGTCAGCAGGAAACCATCACAGACCTCAAGCAGTTCCTCGACACAGACATACCGCGGGTCGGCAGGGATCAGCATCGGCAAGCAACCCGAGACATTGGCCACGGCGTCCGAGTTCATCGTGCCGCCGGCATGAGTCGGATATTGATCGTTCATCAAATATGAATTGCCGATGATACCGACGACAGGTCGAGCCATTATTCTTTCCTAGTTCTTTCCGTACGTTCCGGGAAAGGTATCGACAGGGTCACAGGCGCGCAATAGCACATAGCCTGTGTGTCAGCGCAAGTCTCTGTTCACCCCTGCACAACAAGGGGCCTGATCGGACCACCGCCGAATTGGCCCTATTCGCTTTGCGCGCCGCTTGTGCCTCGTAAAGATCGGAGAGCCTTTGCCGGCTCTCCGAGTTCACCAAAGGTCAAACTTCGCCAGTCAGCCCGGCCGCTTCGATCCCGGCCATGGCAGCGATGGCGTCGTTATCCGACGTGTCGCCGGTCACACCGACTGCGCCGATTACGGCACCTTTTCGGTCACGTAGCAGAACACCACCCGGAACCGGCACGACCTGACCGCCATAAACACCGTTTACGGCGGCCATGAAATAGGCCTGCGCCTCGGCGCGTTGCATCTGGGCTGTGCCCGCCATCCCCAGCATGACCGAGCCATAGGCCTTGCCCTGCGCAATCGCAAAACGACCAGGGGCAGCACCGTCTTCACGCTCAAACGCGATGACGTGGCCACCAGCATCAAGAACGATGACCGAGAGGGGTTTCAGCCCCAACTCGCGCCCTTTTTCAAGGGCTTTGCGGATAAGGGTACGGGCTTTGCGCAAAGAAATTACCATATTCGATCCAGTCATTTCTGTTGGGTTAAAGGCTGGCTTTCATCTCCAGTCGGCGGGCGTGCAGGACAGGTTCGGTATAACCCGAAGGCTGAACACGGCCTTTGAAAACCAAATCACAGGCCGCCTGGAAGGCGATGCCGTCGAAACCGGGAGCCATTGGGCGATACGCCGGATCGCTATCATTCTGCCGATCGACCACTACGGCCATTTTCCGCATCGCGGCCATGACTTGCGCCTCATCGACAGTGCCATGATGCAGCCAGTTGGCCAAGGCCTGAGACGAAATCCGGCAGGTGGCACGGTCTTCCATCAGGCCAACATCATTGATGTCCGGCACTTTCGAACAGCCAACGCCTTGATCGACCCAGCGAACCACATAGCCCAGGATGCCTTGCGCGTTGTTTTCGATCTCACGCGCAATCTCATCATCGCTGAGGTTGCGGTCGCCCAGCAAAGGCACGGTCAGCAGATCATCCAGCGTACCACGTGCGCCACCGGCAGCCAATTCGTCCTGGCGCTCTAGGACGTTGACCTTATGATAATGTGTTGCATGCAGAGTCGCGGCAGTCGGCGACGGCACCCAGGCGCAAGTTGCACCCGATTTCGGGTGACCGATCTTGGCGTCCAGCATGTCACCCATACGGTCGGGCATCGCCCACATGCCTTTGCCAATCTGTGCCTTGCCCTTCAAGCCACATGCCAGACCGATATCAACATTGCGATCTTCATAAGACGCAATCCACGGCGTGTTCTTGATGTCGCCCTTGGGCAGCATTGGTCCTGCCTCCATCGAAGTGTGGATTTCATCCCCGGTCCGGTCCAGAAAGCCGGTGTTGATGAAGGCCACGCGCGATTTGGCGGCGCGGATACATTCCTTGAGGTTCGCCGAGGTGCGGCGCTCTTCATCCATAATACCGAGCTTTACGGTGTTGCGCGGCAGGCCGAGGATGTCTTCAACCATATCGAAAATTTCGACGGCAAAGGCAACCTCTTCAGGTCCGTGCATCTTAGGCTTTACCACGTAGACCGAACCAGTGACCGAGTTGCCGCCATCGCGCTGCAGGTCGTGCATCGCAATGAGAGTGGTGCACAGCGCGTCCATCAGACCTTCGCCGATCTCGCGCCCTTCGGCATCCAGAACGGCGGGGTTGGTCATCAGGTGCCCCACATTGCGGACCAGCATCAGCGACCGGCCCTTAAGAACACCAGCGCCACCGTCCGCCGCGGTAAAGGTCAGGTCATCGGCCAGTTTGCGTGAAAAAGTCGTGCCGCCTTTGCTGACCTCTTCGGTCAGATCACCCTTCATCAGGCCCAGCCAGTTGCCATAGGCAACCACCTTGTCCTCGGCATCCACACAGGCGACTGAATCTTCGCAGTCCATGATCGTCGACAGCGCCGATTCAAGATGCACGTCAGCAATACCGGCCGGGTCGGTGGCGCCAATGGTGCTAGAGGTGTCAATCACGACTTTGACATGCAGACCGTTGTTCTTCAGCAGAACAAAGTCCGGGTTTTCAGCGGCACCGCCAAAACCCACAAACTGCGCTGCATCTGCCAGCGCGGGCACCAGAACCCCATTTTCAACGCGCAGTTCTGACATTTCAGCCCACGATCCGCTGGCCAGCGGGGCGGCATCGTCCAGAAACGCTTTGGCCCAAGCAATCACGCGTGCTCCGCGCGCATCATCATAACCACCACCGACGGGAAGATCGCCCATCGCGTCGGTGCCATAAAGCGCGTCATACAAGCTGCCCCAGCGCGCATTCGCAGCGTTCAGTGCAAAACGCGCATTGGTAATAGGAACCACCAGCTGAGGACCGGGAATCAACGCGATCTCGGGATCCACATTGTCAGTTTCGATCTGAAAATCCCCGCCTTCAGCCACCAAATAGCCGATCTCGCGCAGGAAATCCTGATAGGCGGCAGCATTATGCGGCTGGCCATTGTTTTCCAGATGCCAGGCATCGACGCGCGCCTGGATATCGGCCCGCTTTGCCAAAAGTGTACGGTTCTTTGGGCCCAACTCGTGAACCATCTGCGCAAGCCCGTTCCAGAAGGTGTCAGCCGCAACGCCTGTTCCAGACAGAGCATGCCCTTCTATGAATTCGGTCAGAATCCCGTCGACCTTGAGTCCGCTCCGCATCCGTCTGCTGCTCATGCCACATTCCCTCGTATGTACGCCGTTGTATACAGGCCCCAATTAGGGCGGATATTTCCGATAGGCAACATGTCTTGGTCAGTTTGGGTCTTTGGTCGTCAGGCCACTTCGACATCGACAGATGCTTATCGCCTATTGAGCAAGCTTACTTGCACCGCTTGCAGCCCATCGCAGCAACCCATAACGTCGCGCCTGATACCAACCCATTCGAGGCCACCGATGCGCGACGCAGCCCCCACGACGATCTTTCTGAAAGACTACACACCGTTTGGTTATCTGGTGGACAGCGTACATCTGACCTTTGATCTGGCCCCAAATGCGACCCGAGTGACTTCGCGCATCGCCTTCCGGCCCAATCCTGATGCCTTAGACCGTCAGTTTTTCCTGCATGGTGAGCAACTGAAACTGATCCGTGCTACTGTTGACGGGGTTGAGATCACTCCAGACGTCACAGAGACCGGCCTGACAGCGGTTGTTCCCGACGCGGCATTTGTCTGGGAAGCCGAGGTCGAAATCGACCCAGGCAACAACACTGCGCTTGAGGGGCTCTACATGTCGAACGGCATGTATTGCACCCAATGCGAGGCCGAGGGGTTTCGCAAGATCACCTTCTATCCCGACCGGCCCGACGTGATGTCGATCTTCACCGTACGCATTAATGGCGCGTTGCCGGTTCTGCTCTCGAACGGCAACCCGACCGGCAAGGGGGATGGCTGGGCCGAATGGAATGACCCCTGGCCCAAACCCGCCTATCTGTTCGCCCTTGTCGCAGGCGACCTGATTACACATCCCGGTCAGTTCACAACCAAATCGGGCCGCAAGGTTGAACTGAACCTGTGGGTGCGCCCGGGCGATGAGGGAAAATGCGCCTTCGGTATGGAGGCGCTGAAGAAGTCGATGAAATGGGACGAGGACGTCTATGGCCGCGAATACGACCTGGATGTCTTTAACATCGTCGCCGTCGATGATTTCAACATGGGGGCGATGGAAAACAAGGGTCTGAACATTTTCAACTCGTCCGCCGTGCTGGCCAGCCCTGAGACATCCACCGATATGAATTTCGAACGGATCGAGGCGATCATCGCGCATGAGTATTTCCACAACTGGACTGGCAACCGCATCACCTGCCGCGACTGGTTTCAACTGTGCTTGAAAGAGGGTCTGACGGTGTACCGCGATGCGCAGTTCACCTCGGACATGCGTTCAGCCCCGGTGAAGCGCATCCACGATGCCATAGACCTGCGGGCGCGCCAGTTCGCCGAGGATAACGGCCCGCTTTCACATCCGGTGAGGCCAGAGAGCTTTCAGGAGATCAACAACTTCTACACCGCGACGGTCTACGAAAAAGGCGCCGAGGTGATCGGCATGCTGAAACGTCTGGTAGGTGACGAGGCCTATGCGCAGGCGCTGGAGCTGTATTTTGATCGGCATGACGGTCAGGCCTGCACCATCGAGGACTGGATCAAGGTGTTTGAAGACACCACAGGTCGCGACCTGACCCAGTTCAAACGCTGGTACAGCCAGTCTGGCACCCCGCGCGTATCGGTGACCGAAGAATGGACTGATGGCATCTACACCTTGACGCTGAGACAGCGCACCGACCCGACCCCCGGACAGACAGAAAAACTGCCGCAGGTTATCCCCGTTGCGGTCGGGCTGATCGGCGCGAACGGGGATGAAACCATGCCCACAACCATTCTGGAGTTCACGCAGGAAATCCAAAGCTTTGCTTTCGAATACACAGTAGAAGGCTGGCGCTTGCAGGGTTGCGAAGGACCGGAACGCGTGTCCGGTGCCAATCCGCCCAAACCCACGGCCTCAATCCTGCGCGATTTCTCGGCCCCTGTGATTCTGGAACATGACCAGAGCAGCGCTGAGCGGGCCTTTTTGCTGGCTCATGACAGCGACCCGTTCAACCGCTGGCAGGCGGGGCGATCTTTAGCCGAAGACACGCTGATCAAGATGATCTTGACGGATGCGGCACCGGAAACGGATTATCTCGATGGCATCCTCGCCGTATTGCGCGACAGCGATCTTGACCCGTCTTATCGCGCCTTGATGCTGGGGTTGCCGTCCCAATCTGAACTTGCTGCGATGATGCATGAACAGGGTGTCACGCCCGACCCGATGGCCATTTGGACCGCTGTTGAAACGCTGAGGCAGGTAACGGCCCAGCACGTTCAGGATCTGCTGCCCCGCCTGCACAGCGAAACCAGCATCGAAGCCCCCTTTAGCCCGGACGCAGAACAAGCTGGCCAGCGGGCTCTGGGTGGGGCCGCACTGGCGTTGACCTCACGGCTGGACGGGGGTGCAAAAGCGGCCGAGGATTATCAGCGCGCCGATAACATGACCCTTCAGCTTTCGGCTTTGTCCTGCCTGTTGCGTGCGGGCAAAGGGGAACAGGAACTGAACGCGTTTTATGACCGGTGGCAAGATGACCGGCTGGTGATGGACAAATGGTTCGGCCTGCAGGTGGCGATGTCAGCCCCGGCAGAGACTGCAGATATCGTAAGCCACCTGACCGGGCATCTGGATTTCAACTGGAAGAACCCGAACCGTTTCCGGGCTGTTCTAGGGGCATTGGCGACGAATCACGCCGGTTTCCACCGTGCTGATGGAGCTGGTTATTCTCTGCTGGCGGACTGGCTGATCAAACTGGATCCGGTCAATCCGCAGACCACGGCGCGGATGTGTTCGGCATTCCAGACGTGGAAGCGCTATGACGCAGATCGCCAGGCCCTTATCCGCAACCAGCTGACCCGCATCGCCGAAACGCCAGACCTTTCACGGGACACGACCGAAATGGTGACGCGCATCCTGAACGCATGACCCCCTATTCCTATACACGGCATAACAGGTCACCGCAGGTCATCGCAATTCTACTGTCGGTCTATGCCGCGCTGGCTGTGTTGGTCATCGCCTTTGATGCCGTCTGGTGGCTGATTGGCCTGCTGGCCCTGTTCACCCTGCCCGCATTATGGGACTTTGCACAAAACACCCGTTCGGGGCTCCGGCTGGATCAGGATGGGCTGCGGTGGTTCTCGGGGCGGCGCGAGGCTGGCGTAAGATTGAGCGAAATCGACCATGTGCGTCTGGATACACGCTGGGATTTCTCGGTGCGCATGTCGCTGGTGCTGACCTCGGAAAAGCAGATTCGCCTGCCCGATGAGTCGACCCCTCCGCATAAGGAACTCGAGTCCCGCCTGAAAGAGGCTGGTCTAAAGGTTGAACGGCATCATTTCGGCCCATTTTGAAACGATCCCGAACCTCAGGGCACATTGACCGGAACAAAGCGACAATAAGACGGTTGTAGCTTGAATTTGAGCCAAATAGAGGCCAGTCTTTAAAGCTAGGTTACGATTTTTTTTGTTTCGAGTGTAAGCATGTTCCGGTTTCTGATGGCCCAAAAGGCCCGCGTTCCACATCCATCCTTGAAAATTGCGTCAGATTTCGACGCGGCCGATGCAGTGCTGGCCGCTGCTCTGCCAGATCAGGGTTCGGTAAATATCCCCGTCGCAAATGTCTCGGCCGATGAACTGATCGGTCAGGACGTCATCGAACTTGGCCGCGATCTGGCCCGTCAGGATCGGTGGGCAGACCTTTCTGCAAAGATGCGTGCCGCCGATGACGCACGCGAAACTGCGCCCGATGGGATGCCAATCGCGGATTTGCTGGCATTCGGCGCTCGGTCCGATGTGGTGCTGGCGGCCGAACACGCTCTGTCCGATTATCGGGCATTGTCAGACTATGATCTTCTTGGCGGAATTTCTGAGCTAGAGGATGAAATGCGGGCGCATGAGGATGATCCGATGATCGCCCTTGTTGTGGCTATGGCGCATATTGACCTGGCCTGGGCGTGGCGTGGCACTGCGACAAACGCAGTTCTTCCCCCCTTACACCGGTCTCGCTGCACCGCCCATTTCGACCGCGCGGCCGATATCCTGCCAAAATGCCGCGAAGCCGCGCCCAACAATGTGCTGGTTGCGGCTGTTGGCTGTGCTCTGCTGGCAGGTCAGCGCAAGTCCAATCTGCGCGTGGCTGATCAGTATGAACAGTTGATTACGTTGGACCCGCATAACCAACGCCATATGCGTGCAATGGGCACTCATCTGCTGCCACGCTGGTTCGGCAGCTATGAAGAGCTTGAGGTTCAGGCCCTGCGCAATGCAGCCCGTACCCATGACCTTTGGGGCGCCGGTGGCTACACTTGGGTCCAGTTTGATGCCATCGCCCTAGACGACGAAGCCTGCGCACGGCTGGATATCGAATACTTCCTGCAGGGTTTGCACGATATACTGCGCAACCGCCCCGACCAGCAGATGGTCAATATGCTGGCTGCCTATTGTGCGATAACCATCCAGAACGGCCCTGGGGGGAATGAAAAGGCCGACGCGGTGCGCGCTCAGATCCACGACGCGGCCAACTGGCTGATCCGTGATCACCTGACCGAACTGCATCCGCTGATCTGGGCCCATGCGGCACAAGGGTTCAATAACTCGGTCCGCATCAACTCGCCCGAACGGTTTGCAGCCCGCGGGCACCGCGATGCGTTGCGGGCAATCGGCGACCTGTTTCGCGAGGAACTGCGCAGCGGCATGGATGTGACCTTTACTCCGACAGGGTTGCACCTGTCCGGACACTGATTCCCCCTTGCCCCTTTGGCGCGCCGAGCCTAATACGCAGGCTTAGACTTCTGCGGAAATGAGGCGCGCCATGCTCGACTTGACATACGAAATGCCTAAGCCCAAAACCATTGCCGGGGCCAAGCACGATTGGGAACTGGTCATCGGGATGGAGGTGCATGCGCAGGTCTCGTCCAATGCCAAGCTGTTCTCGGGCGCATCGACCCAATTCGGGGCCGAGCCGAACTCGAACGTGGCCTTTGTGGACGCGGCAATGCCGGGGATGCTGCCGGTGATCAACGAATATTGCGTCGAACAGGCCGTGCGCACCGGGTTGGGCCTGAAAGCCGATATCAACCTGAAATCGGCTTTTGACCGCAAGAATTATTTCTACCCCGACCTTCCGCAGGGTTATCAGATTTCCCAGCTTTATCAGCCTATTGTCGGCGAAGGTGAAGTTTTGGTCGAGATGGGCGACGGCACCGCGCGCATGGTGCGGATCGAACGCATCCACATGGAACAGGACGCGGGCAAGTCGATCCACGACATGGACCCGCATATGTCCTTCGTCGACCTGAACCGAACCGGTGTTTGCCTGATGGAGATCGTCAGCCGCCCCGACATTCGCGGCCCGGAAGAGGCCGCCGCCTATATCGCCAAGTTGCGTCAGATCCTGCGCTATCTGGGCACCTGTGATGGCAACATGCAGAACGGCAATTTGCGGGCAGACGTGAACGTCTCGATCTGTTTGCCGGGGGCCTATGAAAAGTATCAGGAAACACAGGATTTCTCGCATCTTGGCACCCGTTGTGAGATCAAGAACATGAACTCGATGCGCTTCATCCAGCAAGCCATTGAGGTCGAGGCCCGTCGCCAGATCGCCATCGTCGAAGGTGGTGGCAAGGTCGATCAGGAAACCCGCCTGTATGACCCGGACAAGGGCGAGACGCGTTCGATGCGGTCCAAGGAAGAAGCGCATGACTATCGCTACTTCCCTGACCCTGACCTGCTGCCGCTAGAGATCGAGCAGGCCTGGGTTGACGACATCGCCGCCAACCTTCCCGAGCTGCCTGACGATAAAAAAGCGCGTTTTATCAGCACGTTCGGACTGACGGACTATGACGCATCGGTGCTGACTGCTGATGTTGAATCGGCTGCCTATTTCGAAGAGGTCGCGCAGGGTCGCAATGGCAAACTGGCTGCAAACTGGGTCATTAACGAACTGTTTGGCCGCCTGAAAAAGGAAGATCACGAGATCACCGACTCGCCGGTTTCACCTGCACAGCTTGGCGGTATCATCGACCTGATTTCCTCGGACGCGATCTCGGGCAAGATTGCCAAGGACCTGTTCGAAATCGTCTATACCGAAGGCGGAGATCCGGCGCAGATCGTCGAAGACCGCGGCATGAAGCAGGTGACCGACACTGGCGCGATCGAGGCCGCTTTGGACGAGATCATCGCCGCCAATCCGGCACAGGTCGAGAAGGCCAAGGTAAACCCGAAACTGGCCGGCTGGTTCGTTGGTCAGGTAATGAAGGCGACTGGCGGCAAGGCAAATCCCAAGGCCGTCAACGAGCTGATTGCCAAGAAACTGGGATCGTAGATCTTTCGGTTTTACTGATTTCGGCGGCGGGACTTTAGCCTTTGCGCAAAGTCCCGCCGCTTGTCATTTGTGGCACCAGGCCCGCACCAGCAGATGTGCCGGAATTCGCCCGCCGCGCTATGATGACTTTCCCATTGTGATCAACCTGCTAGATTACCCGGAACTTACAGGTAGGAATTCCGATGCCCCGCTACGAATACAAAGTTGTCCCTTCCCCCCAAAAGTCTGCCAAGACCAAGGGTGAAAAGTCAGCCGAGGGACGTTTCGCTGCTTCTATTGAACAAGTGCTAAACCAGATGGGGCAGGATGGCTGGGAATATCAACGCGCCGAGTTGTTGCCCAGCGAGGAACGCTCCGGCCTGACTGGCAGCACCGTGAACTGGCGCAATGTGCTGATATTTCGCCGTGAAATTGATGTGCCTGTTGCCCCGACACCTGGCCCGACCGAAACGAAGGATGGCGTTGCTCTTGCTCAACCTGTTCCTGGTCCCGATACCGTTCAGGCCCCGGCCCCCATTGCGGAACAGGCCAAAGAGCCGCCTTTGTCGCTGAAAGGTGCTGAAACAGAAAAATCGGAAGACGAAACTGCAGAGACTGAAGGTCAAAAAATCTGATTGCCCCAACCGGATCTGTCAAAAACAGCTGTCAGGAGTAGCGTTTTGAATCTCAGCTCGTGACGTCGCGAATTAGCGTGTCCCATTGGGCAAAGACCTGATCCGGGGACAGATCGGCCTTTAGCGTAGGTGACACCTTGGACATCTGCGCCCTGAGGTCGGGTTCATGGATCAGCTTCAGCACTGCCTGTTCCAAACCACTGACATCGTTGACGGGAACCAGATATCCGTTCCGTCCGTTTTGAATGAACTCTGACGGACCGTAATCGCAATCGAAAGACACGACCGGTATCCCGCTGACCGCCGCCTCAGCGACGACATTGTGAAACCCTTCGAACCGCGAGGTGGCTACCAGAATGTCCGCACGCTGCGCCCATTCCCCGACCTCGATCGTATTGCCGGGCAGCCGAGCAACCGACTGTAGCCCCAGATCATCGCGCAGTTTCTGCAGATTTTCCCGCTCGCTGCCCTCACCATAGATAATCAGCCTGGTATCTGGAGCTTGGGAATGAATGCGCTGCATCGCCTGCAGCAGCATATCGAACCCCTTTTGCCGAACGAGGCGGCCAACCGCGACCAGTTGCACACCCCGCCTCGTGCCAGAGGATTCAACTCGCTCAAAGGGGAGGATCGGGTTCGGAATAACCATCCCCTTCTTGCGCAAAGTGAAGGGAAGATCCGCCAATCCGCGATGTGTCAGCCCGACAACCTTTGCTGCCTTTATCCCCGCAATCCCCTGAAGCGGTGCCCAAAGGGGATGTGCGTCCTGTCGCAGCGGATTATTGCGTTCAGAAATGATAACGGGAATCCCGGTTCCAACGCTGGCCAGAAGAGTCTGAACATTCACCTTGGTCAGGAATGAGATTACAACGTCCGGTCGAAATTTCTTTATGACAGAGCGGATATGCGCAATACGTGACGCCTGTCCCGTCACCTTTTCTGCAACGCTGAGTTCAACATTGAGATGCATCGGGAAATAGGGACCATCGGTCGGCATCTGAAAACCGGTAACGTGAACAGCACAACCGCGCCGGGCAAAATGCCCTGAAAGCATGGCTATTACTTTCTCTGCCCCCCCAGGCCCAAATCCAGCCTGCACAAAAAGAACTCTCAAAACCAAATACCTGAAAAACATCCCGTCAATGGAGGGTAGATTAGGGCCCGCGTTCGAGCAACTGTTATGCATGGAATGTTTTCACATTCAGACTGAATTTCCTGATTTGTTGCAATCACTGCAAGAAACCGGTCGAAATCACCAAAACACCGAAAAATTACCGGCCGGCTTTCACCTATCCAACCCGCGACCCTGTGCCAATCTCTGAACGATCACGGCAAAACCCGCGAATTGTCTTCGCTGCAGGGGTGCGACCGTTCCGGGCCGCGTGACAAAAGCCTGCCTAAACACCGATATCCAATGCCAAAGCATGGATCCGCGGCACGATATCTCCAAGCGCCTTGTGCACTGCGCGGTGGCGGGCAACGCGAGATTGCCCCTCGAATGCAGCCGCGCGGATTCGGATGTTGAAATGGCTTTCACCACCTTCTTGGAATCCGGCATGCCCGCGGTGGCTTTCGCTGTCGTCAACGATTTCAAGCTCATGTGGATCAAACGCCGATTGCAGGCGGCTTCGCATTTCTTCGGTCACGGTCATTTTTACGCTCAGCGGCAAAAATATTACCGCCCCCCCTCTTCTACTTTCGGCTGCTTAGACTAAACTGCTGCCTCCGAGTCGAGAAGATGCGTTCTTAAGGATCATAGCATGACGAAATCAGACCCATTTGGATTCGATATGTCCGTCTCCAGCGCGAAGAAAAAAAACCCGCGTGGACGGCGTGGTATGTCTGGCGCGTCTGAAACTTCGGTGCGAATCTGTGACCATGAGGGCTGTGAAGAGCCTGGTAAATTTCGGGCCCCGAAAGCACCGGATGTTTTGGATGATTTCTTCTGGTTCTGCCAGCAGCATGTGCGCGAGTATAACCAGAAATGGAATTTCTTCGACGGCACGACCGAGGCCGAAATGAATGCTCAACAGTCTAAGGACAAAGTCTGGGAGCGTGAAACCAAACCCATGGGCGATCCCGAGGCACGTGCCTGGGCCCGTTTGGGAATCGAAGACCCGCACCAGGTGCTGGGCGCGAACAGTACCCAGAACAAAGGGCGCACTACAGGCGGAGGCGGCCGCCGCCTGCCCCCAACCGAACGTCGCGCTATCGAGATTCTGGAAGCCAATGACAGCTGGTCCAAGGCCGAAATCCGAAAGACCTATAAAAAGCTGATCAAGGTGTTGCACCCCGATATGAACGGCGGCGACCGGTCGCAGGAAGAGCAGCTGCAAGAGGTTGTCTGGGCCTGGGACCAGATCAAGGACAGCCGGAATTTTAGGTAGTGGGTTCAGTGCGCGAACGTATCGCGTAACGCAGCAGCTTCGGGGCGTTTTAGGCAACGTACGCGCGTTTGCTCAAAAGCGGGTGCCGCGTTTCGCAGTTCGGGAAATAGCTCACGGAGTTCCTCGGCATCTTCCCGATCGAAGGACATCACCGCCATTTCACCTAAAAACAAACTTTCAGTTGGCAAACCATTCGACAACAGTATCGCGTGGCGACAGCAAGCAATATGGTAGTATGTAACGGGATCATAAGTATTTACTTGGCGAATTGTATGATCGTTAACGAGATGAACTGCCGCGGCGAAAACTTTTGGCTCTCCAAACAGCAACTCTGCGCGCCAACCCTCCACGACAATCCTATGTTGTGGAGAAACGTACAAATCTCGGTCAGGCAGTCCTTTTCCGAATGCACCTTTCTGAATGCAAACCGGACGTAACTGGGGGTTTCGCTTCAAAGCTTCTGCCTGCAGGGTCTTCTCTCCGATCCACTCGATGCGTAGCAGTTCACCACTGGAAGCACGCACTTTGTCACCAACAGCGAGTTCCTCAACAGCGCGACAGCCACTTTCAGTTTCAATCAATGTCCCTTTCACGAAACACGGCACCGTTCCAGCGGGCAACCTAACGGTTACCCCAATCGAGGCATTGTTGCCATTTCCAGGCCCGCTGGAGGCTCTGACGATCAAACTCAGAGTTGTATTTGGGGGAACAATAACCCCCGGCTGCAGGTCCACTGTTAGTAAACCAGCACTGGAAATCGTAACCGAGTAATCTGAAGGGGAAAGAAGTCCGTCATCTGTTACAGATACAAACCAAGACGCTGGCTTGCTGGAGTTGTAGTCCACAGAAAATGTGTCCGTGTTCGGAGGAAAGAAAATCCTCGTTGGACCGGTAATTACTAAAGCCATGGCAACCTTTTACTTATTACTTAAACTAAGTCCAAAATAGTGTACCACCTCCACAACACATTTCAATATCTGCACGTGACGAGCCGCAAGTTGTGACAATTTCTTGTGGCATTTGCCCGAGGTCACTTTCCCGTTCGCCGAAAGTGTTGCCCTGCCTAGTTTCTACACGTCCTTAGGATGACGCTGAATCCAGAAACTGCCATCTCGACGTCTGGTATTGCCAACTGACAGTTCTGGCTCGCGACTAGCAAAGAAATCTGCTGTGTACTTGAGCAACTTGCAAAAAACCCCATGAGACCATTTTTCATATGTCTGATAAGGTCATTTTCAACATTTGGATTATTGAATACTTACCTGCATACAGCATTTCCGACACATGGATCGGCATGTGCGTCCGAACAGGCCGCAGTGCCTTTGTTGACAAACGCGGCTTGACCTGCACCTGGTACGCGTCGCGACCAAGGATCGCCCGCGCGTCAATAGGGCCAGTTTGAAAGAAAAACCTGCTCACCTTTCCAAGGGGGCCGCTTTCCCTTGCCCTTATCTGCAATATGTTGCACCACACACGGGTTCAGAAGCCCGCGCGGGGGCCGCGGTATCAGGATAAGGACGACAGGCATGGATTGGCCGATTGACGCAAACGCAAAACCAACAGAAGAGATTTCGGTCCGAGATGTGTTCGGCATCGATTCTGACATGCAGGTCAAACGCTTTTACGAACAGACAGAACGGGTTCCCGAGATCGACCCGACATATAAGTTCGACCCAGATACGACGCTGGCAATCCTCGCAGGGTTTACCCATAACCGCCGCGTGATGATTCAGGGTTATCACGGCACCGGTAAATCGACCCATATCGAACAGGTTGCCGCACGCCTGAATTGGCCGGCTGTGCGTGTGAACCTCGACAGCCATATCAGCCGGATCGACCTGATCGGCAAGGACGCGATCAAACTGCGCGACGGCAAGCAGGTCACGGATTTCCACGAAGGAATTCTGCCCTGGGCTCTGCGTAACCCTGTTGCGATCGTCTTTGACGAATACGATGCCGGGCGCGCAGACGTGATGTTTGTGATCCAGCGCGTTCTGGAAACCAATGGCAGCCTGACCCTGCTGGACCAGAACGAGATTCTGACCCCGCACAAGTATTTCCGCCTGTTTGCCACCGCCAATACTGTTGGCCTGGGTGACACGACCGGCCTGTATCACGGCACACAACAGATCAACCAAGCCCAGATGGACCGTTGGTCTCTGGTCGCGACGCTGAACTACCTTAGCCATGACGCAGAAACGATGATCGTTCTGTCCAAAGCGCCGCATTACAACACTGCCGAGGGCCGCAAGATCGTCGCTCAGATGGTCACCGTTGCCGATCTGACTCGGACTGCATTCATGAACGGTGATCTTTCGACCGTGATGAGTCCCCGGACCGTGATCAACTGGGCGCAAAACGCCGAGATTTTCCGCAATGTCGGCTATGCTTTCCGCCTATCCTTTCTGAACAAATGCGACGAGCTGGAGCGCCAGACAGTGGCCGAGTTCTATCAGCGGTGTTTTGACGAGGAACTCCCGGAAAGCGCTGCAAGCACCAGCTTGGGATAACAAAATATACGGAACTTCCGGGGGCTTGTGCGTGGCATAGGCTTTCGGAAGCTCTGGCAGGGCCACATCATCAAAAGCTACGAAAGCTAGCCTTTATGCATTATTGGCCAAATGTGCCTGTGCAACTTCTTGAGCCGCATCTGGAGCCAGCAGTCCATCGTCGTCAAGTTTCCAGATTCCAATGTGATTGTCACAGAATTCGCGAAGATGACCGCGTTTACTGACGTCTTCCGCCAATTTGGTTAAACTATCCGCCGCTTCTGTGAAGTTATGCATGGCATAATCATCAAAGTCCTGGGTTTTCCACGGCCGATCATCGCCGAAATGAAACGTCAGACTGACATTCTTGAGCATCAGCATTCGTTTCGAGTGCGCAGCGAGATTGAATAGCATTGGCTGTATGACCCCAGACATCCCGAGGCAGGAATCTGTGCGGACAAATTGATCGAAAACTTCTTTGGAAAAAACAAAGCAGTCGAAACCCGGATGCTGCATACCGACCTCACCCATAGACAGGGGGTCATGGGAAAACCCATGCGCATCGCCAAATGTCCGGCGATTGATCGTGATGGCATCGAAACCACCCGCAATAAGCTGACGTACCGCGCCATAAAAATAGGGCTGAAGACAAATATCTGCATTAGTGTAGATTACAAAATCTCCGGGTTTAGCAACGGATGCACCCTTTTCCAGAATATCAAACAAAAGTGGCAAAGGCCGAGGAATTCGAAACGTTCCGACATCCAGAACCGTGCGTTCCAGTTTTGTCGCAACTTGCAGGCCGTAATGGGCCTGAATCAGATCTTCGTCCCCATGCACCGGAACCTGCACCAAAGTTGTTTCACCTTCACCAGCCAACGGATCTGATTTGGCAGTCACCATGCTATCCAACGTAGCGCGCTGGACATCATTCATCGCTCCGTCGACAGAAAAGAAATTGACGATATGCACTAGGTTGATTGGGTCAGGATCTTTGTATTTGGGATCGAAAACGTGAACTATCTCACTCAGCGGCGTTGAGGGTGACTGACAGAAAACATTCTCGGCTAACCAGCCCGAGGGCTGTGATTCTATGGTCTGTCTTTTGATCCCGAACAATTTTCGAAATTGTCTTCTGAGTCCCATAAAACCGTCCCAAACAAATAACTATATCACGCGTTCGTGTACCGTTCGTTTTGCATTGTACTGACGGAAAAGTCACCCCCAGTTAGAATCACAGGCCACGCAGAAGCCGGGCGTTGCCTCTTTTCTACAGGTCCGGCGTTTTTGCAATTCGGGCGTGCCGCTGATTACCCGGAAAACAAGGCCGACCCTATGGTCAAGACCTATGATTGGCTCTAGGTTGCCCGAGTAGAACAAGACCGGACCTGCCACCGATGAGCAAACCCAAAGACAACCCCGCTGATCCGTTCAAGAAAGCTCTGGCCGAAGCCACCAAAGTGATGGCCGACGATCCGGAACTTACGGTGAGCTATACGGTCGACCCGTCGGGCCTGTCGGGTGAGTCGATGCGGTTGCCTCAGGTCTCGCGGCGCATGACGCGGGAAGAGGTTCTGTTGGCGCGCGGGACCGCGGATGCTTTGGCTTTGCAGCGACGCTATCACGATGATGCTACTCATAATCGCTATGCGCCTCCAGGTGACATGGCCCGCGATCTGTACGAGGCGATGGAGGTTGCCCGGTGCGAAGCGATGGGTGCGCGGGACATGCCAGGCACTGCGTCAAACATCGACGTCAAGATCGGGCACGAAGCGATCCGGCGTGGGTATGATCAATGCAAACAACCAGCTGACGCGCCTCTTTCGGTGGCCGCCGGCTATCTGATCCGGCATCTGGCCACTGGTCGCGACCTGCCGCCTGCGGCTGACAATGTCATGAACCTGTGGCGCGGGTTTATCGAAGATCAGGCGGGGGGCGTACTGGAGAACCTTGACGAGGTGCTTTCGGACCAGGCCGAATTCGCCAAGTTTGCACGCCAGATGATCAAGGATCTGGGCTATGGCGATCAGCTGGGCGATGACCCGGATGAGCTGGACGAAGATCAGGAAGATCAGGCCGAAGACGACGCCGAAGAACAGCCCGACCCCGACAGCACTGGTCAGGATGATCAGGACGAACAGGACGCGGATGCGACCCCTGAGCAGTCACAGGAAGAACAGCAGGATCAGTCTCAGGCCCAAGTCTCCATGGATGAGATGGCCGAGGATGAAATGGGAGAAGAGGCCGAGATGCCCGAGGGCGAGGCCCCGCTGGAGCCGCCTGCCCCTCCGCCTGCATCCGATGCTGATCCCGACTATAAGGTCTACCTGAGCACCCATGACGAAGAGATCGCCGCCGAGGATCTGGCGGAGCCCGCTGAGCTGGAACGCCTTCGGGCCTATCTGGATCAACAGCTAGAACCGCTGAAAGGCGCCGTCAGCCGTTTGGCCAACAAATTGCAGCGCCGGTTGCAGGCGCAACAGAACCGCAGCTGGGAGTTCGACCGCGAAGAAGGCATTCTGGACGCCGGCCGTCTGGCGCGTGTTGTTGCAAGCCCAACCACACCGCTGAGCTTTAAGGTCGAGAAGGATACTGAGTTCCGCGATACGGTGGTGACGCTGCTGTTGGATAATTCGGGCTCGATGCGCGGGCGACCTATTTCGATCGCGGCGATCTGCGCGGATGTTCTGGCACGCACGCTGGAACGCTGCAACGTCAAGGTCGAGATTCTGGGCTTTACCACGCGAGCGTGGAAAGGCGGGCTGGCGCGCGAGGCCTGGCTGAACGATGGCCGCCCACAGCAGCCCGGTCGTCTGAACGATCTGCGCCATATCATCTACAAAGGCGCGGATGCCCCGTGGCGACGCGCCCGACCCAATCTGGGGCTGATGATGAAAGAAGGTCTGCTGAAGGAAAATATCGACGGCGAGGCGCTGGAATGGGCGCATCGCCGGATGACGGCACGGCGCGAGCAGCGCAAGATTTTGATGGTAATCTCGGACGGGGCGCCGGTCGATGATTCAACGCTCAGCGTGAACCCTGCAAACTATCTGGAAAAGCACCTGCGCGATGTGATCGGGATGGTCGAAAAGCGCAAGATGGTGGAATTGCTTGCCATCGGCATCGGCCATGACGTGACCCGGTATTACGACCGCGCCGTGACCATCACGGATGTCGAGCAACTGGCCGGAGCCATGACCGAGCAACTGGCCGCTCTGTTTGACAGTGATCCGCGCGCACGAGCGCGGGTGATGGGAATGAAGAGAGTAGGCTGAATCGCCTTTTCCATAACATGGCGTCGCGCGCTCCAAACTGATAGAGGTATGACATGTTTCAGTCCTTCGCCGTGACCGCACGGCCGGAACAGGGCCCGCCTCGGCTGGCCGATCTGCGGACCGAATTGACACGCGATGAGTTGGACGGTTTCTTGGTCCCGCGCGCAGATGTGCATCAAGGCGAGTATGTGGCCCCGCGCGACGAACGGCTTGCCTGGCTGACCGGGTTCACAGGTTCGGCCGGGTTCTGCGTGGTTTTGGCAGATAAGGCCGGCGTCTTCATTGACGGACGTTATCGCACGCAGGTCAAAGCGCAGGTCGCCGCCGATTACACACCTGTTCCATGGCCCGAGGTCAGCCTTGCCGCGTGGCTAACGGAACAACTCCCGCAGGGTGGTCGGGTTGGCTTTGATCCGTGGCTACATTCGGCGGGTCAGATCGCGAAAACGCAGACCGACCTTGAAGGACGAGATATTACACTGGTGCGCAGCGACAATCTGGTGGACCGGGTTTGGTGGGATCAACCCGATCCACCAATGAACCCGGTAAAGCTGCACCCGATCGAATTCGCGGGCGAAAGCGCAGACAGCAAAATCGCGCGTCTGGCGCAGTCCCTGCAGGACGCGGGCTGTGGCGCAGCGGTGATTACCCTGCCCGACTCGATCATGTGGTTGTTGAACATTCGGGGCTCCGATATCGGGTACAACCCGGTGGCGCATGGGTTTGCTATACTGCATGCGGATGGCCGCGTGGATCTGTTCATGGCGCACCAAAAGCTGAACGTGGCGATGGCCGATTCAGTCACAGTTCATGCGCCGGACACGTTTTTGACGGCTGTCGCAGCGCTTGACGGTAAGGTTCAGGTTGATCTTGGTACGCTGCCACAGGCAGTGGCCGATGTACTAGAAGGGCAGATGGTCGATGGCGGCGACCCTTGTGCGCTGCCCAAAGCCTGCAAGAACCCTGCCGAAATCGCAGGCAGTGCCGAGGCACATCTGCGCGATGCTGTCGCTGTGATCGAAACGCTGTGCTGGCTGGATGCGCAAGCCGCTGGCGATGTTACGGAAACGCAGGTGGTCACTCGGCTTGAGGAGAACCGGCGCAAGGATAATGCCCTGCAGGATATCTCGTTCGATACGATTGCAGGGACAGGACCCAATGGCGCGATCATGCATTACCGGGTGACCGAGGAAACCGACAGCCTGCTGCAAGACGGTCATATCCTGGTGCTGGACAGCGGCGGACAATATTTGGATGGCACGACTGATATTACCCGGACCATTGCTATCGGCAATGTGGGTGAAGAAGAAAAAGCCTGCTTTACTCGCGTGCTGAAAGGCATGATCGCCATGTCTATGCTGCGCTGGCCTGCCGGGTTGGCTGGACGTGATATCGAATCCGTGGCGCGTATTCCCCTATGGGCAGCGGGTCAGGACTTTAATCACGGTGTCGGGCACGGCGTCGGTGCCTATCTGAGTGTGCATGAGGGCCCTCAGCGTCTGTCCAAAGCCAGCCATGAGCCCTTGCTGCCGGGCATGATCTTGTCGAATGAGCCGGGTTACTACCGCGAAGGTGCGTTTGGAATCAGGATTGAAAACCTTTTGGTGGTGCAATCTGCCCCTACCCTGCCCAGTGGTGACGCGGAACGTCCCATGTTGGAATGGCGCACATTGACCTATGTCCCTATCGACCGACGCTTGGTTCTGACCGATATGCTGACGGCAGTCGAACGCGACTGGCTGAACGCATATCACCGCGAAGTTGCCGAAAAAGTTCGACCAAGGCTGGGAGATGACGCCCAACTGTGGTTGGATGCCGCAACCGCACCGATCTGACACCGCATCGTTACATATACCGGGCAGTGGACAAGCGGGAAACCGGACCAGAGGAAAGAGCAAAGATGACCGAGATCACCATTCGCAAGACACCAGGCAAATGGAGCGTCCGTTCAGGAGGCGCCATTCTGGGTGAAACCACAAATGCTCTGGAATTGCTCGAGGGCGATCTTGATCCGGTCATCTATTTCCCTCGTACCGATATCGCGATGGCATTTCTGGATGTTACCGACAAGGTCACGCAGTGCAAACACAAGGGCCAAGCCACGCATTTTTCGATCGTCAACAAATCCTCGGTCACTGAAAACGCTGCTTGGAGCTATGAAGACCCGATCCATTCTGCCTTAGACATCAAAGGCCATGTCGCCTTCTACCCGCTTGATTCCGTGAAGGTCGAACAAATCTGACGTATGTCCCAGATGCGCAATACCTCTACTCAATCTAGTTGTTGCACAATATGAAAGGCCAGATCGCTTTGGCCTTCACGTCAAAATCTGGCTCGAAGTAAGAGAACGATCCTTTACGCTGGATACCACGAAAGTATCAAACGAGCCCGACCTGCACCTTGGGATTTCTCGCTGCGCCTACACTAAAAACTGCTTTTTTCCGGTATTCATGGCGCAGTTTCTTGGCAAAACCCACGCCCAAAATGGTCTGTTTTTCTGGCACCAAATAGATTTGCTTTTTGTCGATCTAATGCCGCAATCAATGTGAGTTTAGAGAGTTAAACTGAAGCCTGCTCAAGATCTAAAACTCATCAAATTCCGGAACATTTCCAAGCCTAATGATGAAGCTCGGCGCCCCGACCTCGCCACTGTTCGGGTCCTCACTGACCATGTAGGCATCAGCGCCAGCGCAATCGTCGGATAGCGCTTCCCTTTCTGCTCTGTTTTGTGCCTCTGCTGCCGTGGAATATTCAAATTGCTTGCCAATTTTCAAGCTTCCTTGCCCTCCGCGACCGGGCTTATTTTCCACATATGTCTGGCAGATATAGTGAATTTTTTCTGAGCTCTCATCTGAGATTGTCATGGCAGTATCCGTAAAATGAGTATGGGTGCGATTGATGCATGGGAAAAAAAATGCTCGCTAGCCGCTTTGTTCGTGTTTCGATCATTCCAGTCGCGCAAAAAGAAGGGGCGACTATCCTGTCACCGCTTTTTGACGGGCTTCGGCGGACAGGCTTCAGATAATGTATTCGCATCCCTTTCGAGCCGAGTTTTGCGGAGCCGGGCATTCTTGATCTGTCTTTGCTCTGCTTCTTCGTTGACCATTTCTCTAACGATCCGCGTTGTTTTGTCCATCGGTGTTTCCGCCTTGGGAACGTGTGCATTGAAGACAGTTTTTTTTGTCAGCTTTGCCAATGGTTATTCTCCTAACCGTTTTCAACGGTGCATTTATCAGTTGAGTGTTCAAATCGATGCCAGGTGATTGCCTGATCCTTGAGAGACATGCGCGTGTCGTGAATGACTGCCACGGAGCAGCTTTGTCTTAACGTCAGGAGCGGACATAGCATTCATCAATGCACTATAGTTCATTTGGAACTTCATTTCCGATCCTACGCTTTGCGTCGAATGGTAAGTGCCAACGACAAGATGATCGCTTGTTGCACCGATAAACCTGTATCCAGGGGGCATCGAAAGCCCCAAAATGTCCGTATCTTGCTGACCAACGGCCAGAATTATTTGTGTGCTCTGTCCGCTTTTCGGGACGAGGTGAAGTCTTTTGAATACCGGATCGCAGATGCTCTGAGGGTGAGATGCAGGTTTGGACCCTGTTTCAATTACCTCAGCGACAAGCGTGAATGCATCCGTATACATCCCGCCTATCTGATCTCCGGAAACCGGATCAACGCCCAGAAGTATTGCTTCCCCCAGCCTTAGATCATTGATGCGACAAACTGGGTGTCCGCCGAGGGCCCAAGGAAGGTTGGCCGAGTTTCCGCCAGATACCGTGTGAAGGAAGGGACCACACTGCCCCTCTGTTTCATTCGCCAGGTCAGATAGGGCCTCCATATCTGCAGCATTCGGGGCAATTCCCCCCAGACATGCAAAGTTCGCTCCGATGCCTTTCAGTGTAACGCCGGGCATGTCCACCACTTGCTGTGCAACCGAGCCGAGGTCCTTTGGCATGATCCCTTCGCGCAGATCGCCCATCTCAACCATCAGGATAATGCCGTGAATGCAGTCTCTTCGGATCGCGGCGGCGGCCAGAGCGGTAATCACGAGGATTTCTGTATTGTAGCTCGCCTCACAGTATTGGATGACCTGATCGACCTGGCTCAGCGTTGGTGTACGGATCAATGTGATCGGGCATGTCATGCCCGCGTTGCGTAACCTTCGCACGTTACTAAGCCGCGCTTCCGCAAGCCCCACAGCGCCGCCGTCGAGCATTGCCTGAGCGATGGCTGGATGCCCGCACACTGCCTTGGTCACACCGGTGACACCGATGCCGCGTGTCTTGAGGCGCTCGACAACAGTCTTCGCATTGTGACGTATCTTGCTCAGATGCACCTCAATGCGAGGGGTACTCATATCGCAGCCACGGGTGTCGAGTGATGTAACCCAGGGTAAGCGGCAACAACCATTGCAAGCAAATGCGAAGCCGGCCGGCTGAGTACATCCGTTACCGGCAGCCCGAGTATTTGTGACTGTGCAGCGATCGTGTCGGTTACCTCGGCCTCGGACATCCCCTCATGATTGAGCGTGACACCAATGACCTTTGTGTCAGCAAATGCTTCGATAAGGGCAATCTCACTTGCAGGCTTGGGCATCGGCATATTGGGAAAGTCACAGCGATGCGCGCGCTTTGGAGCGTGCTGGAGGATTACGGCGTCCGGCTGGCTGCCCCGCAGGATAAAGGCGGATGTGCAGAATGCCGGATGGCTCAACGCGCCTTGACCTTCGATCAATATGACATCGGGTCGTTCAGACTCGGAAGCGTCAACGATCGCGCCTTCAAGTTCGCCGCAACAGAACTGCGGCGGTACGGCATCCATTGCCACCCCATATTTTGCACCCTGCATCAAACCTGTCTGGCCCGTACCAACAAGGACAGTCTTGATACCCCTTGCGTTCAAGGCACGGGCTAAAACAGTCGCTGTTGTCCGCTTTCCGATGGCGCAGTCGGTCCCAAGAACAGCTATGCGCAGTGCTTTCACACCTGCAATACTTCCATCGAACAGGCGCATATCCTTGCTGGGTTTGGGTTTGCGAATATCTCGGATGGTGACTTTGCGTTCGACCGCAAAAGAGGCGATTTCTGGATCATCGCCCAGATATTCATGCAATCCACTGACGATGTTCATACCAAGTGAAATCGCGTCGAGAACAACGTCACGATCTGTCGATGAGAGCCTGCCCGTAGATGGTGCCATCCCGTAAATGAGGGTTTCTGGGATTACAGCTTCATGGACAACAGCAGCGTCCAGACTTCTGAAGACCGGAATGTGGTTTACAGTATCGTCAAGAACCAACCCGCTGTCTTTGCCGTCGTGATCGCTATCGATGACAGACAGGATCCTGTAGGCCTCTGAATGGCGAACGAGGCCATTTGCAGTTTTGCCATCCGCCTTGGCAAAGTTACCTTGGCAATAGACAATCGCAGTTGGCGGCAAGATGATCTGAGTGGCAGAAGTTGATCTTATGGGTTCGTCGCTGGTAAATGGCGGCGCCTGCGCCCCGCTAACAGGACGACGGATCGTGTTTGCCACGTTAAAGTCGGTTTTCATGATGTTTCCTTTGTGTGGTCGACACCCAAGGCAACACGGTCGTCACCATCGGATACCAAAGTCGAAATAGTCGCGCCGCGCGCTCAGTTATCGAGAACGCACAGACCTTTAGATGACTTGAAATTCTTGTTGCAGTTCCAACGGTTTCCGGACCTGTCAAGATGGGCATTCGCAGGAAGCTCTATTGTTTCGCATTTCACACCTGAGGTCGCGTATCCCCGCTCGCACTTCCATCCCGTGCCGTACGTTGCATCGTCCAAGTAGGCATGTTCAGGGATCATGACGGCCGCGCACGTGCCATCCTGTACAAAATATCCACGTTCACATGTCCAGGGTTGGCCGTATCCTGATGAATTCAAATACGCGTTGGCCGGGACCACAATGGCGACGCAACGGTCGTCCAATGCTTCGAACCCACGTTTGCATTCCCACGCGGGTCCATAGGTCGTATCAGCCAGATAAGCGTTTGCGGGTACGACAATTTCTTGGCACGTATCGTCGATTTTGAGAAAACCGCGCGAGCAATGCCAGCGTTCACCTGATGAATCAAGGAATCCGCCATCGGGTACAATCACCGCAACACAGGTCGCTTCATCGTTCTCGCGAAAACCATGAAGACATTCCCAACCTAAACCATAGGTACGGTTGGTCGGATAGGCATTTTCTGGCACTACGACAGCTGCGCAGACGTCGCCACTCAACCTATACCCGGCGTTGCATTTCCAACCGTCACCGTAACTTGTTGCAGTGGCATTTTCTGGCACCGATTGCGATGTAGATTGAGCGAAGGCAGGCATCGAAAATAAAAGCAAAGCACAGAGTGTAAACCCAATCAGCACCGCACTCATCTGAATGCCTAGTGACAGATTTGCGCGCCAAGTCGTCCGAAAGAGTTGCGGCATTGCCTTTGCCTTATGATCCATCCAGCTCAAGCCCCGCGATACAGGCATCTGCGAGGTCGCGGCTTGGCGAATCTGACCCCGGCAGTGTTGCCCAACCTGTATCCATCATGGCCTTGCGGCGGTTAAAGCCAGAGGCCTCTTGCAGTGTTTCGATTATTTCTTCGCGCTTGGGGTCAGCGGTTGACCTATTCAGGCAGACCGGCACCATCGCAAGCGTTACTTCTTCGCTAGCATGGTCTTTCGCCAACTCTTGAGCGCTGCCGCTGGTTGTCCATCCGCCCCAGGTAAAGCCAAGGATTGAGACCGCAACCGCACCACACAAAGCACCGTAGATGCCTGGTTTCGTCCATTCTGGAAATGTCATTTTAGATCCTCTGGCGGAGAAAGCGCCGCCTCGCTGTTTTATGTCTTTCTGCGCAATCTTAATCTTGCGCCCAGGTCATTCTCAGGACGCGATGGTCGATAGGCGCAGTTCTTGCCTATCGGAAGCTCATTTGATCAACGGTTGCGTTGTGGTTTATTGGCAAGCCATCGGTGCGTCTGATCACCACAAACGGATCAACTAACATCACAAGCGATGTGGTCGTGCGCGATAACATCGGCAACTTTCCCAAACATCAAATCCAAGTAGAGGACGTGACAGCTGAATTTTCATGATGGAAGAACTTAGTTCACTCTAGCAGGCGATACGCCTAGGCTGCAGAAAACCAGAACTTTAGTGTTTCCTATGTAACCACTTGGAGCCGCAATTACAACGCTCGTGGCCCTACCGCTGTTCCCAAGGCCCCGATACCGATCAAAAAAATGGTTTCAACCTGGCATTTACTTTGTGTATCGGCAAATCCGTGACCACTTATGTAGCCTTTTTACTATGTCACTCTGAAACTGGCATTCGCTGCATCAAGGAAAACATGTGGTGAGGGCAGATAATGCTTGGACGTTTTACCGAAAAGTGTGGGTTTGTCTCTGATCTCACATGCTGTTTTGAGTGTGGCTCGCCAAACATTTCTGAGCGATTTTTTGGATGATGACAGGTTGAACTGACGCGCAGGGGAAAATCGGAATTTGGCGAGAAAACGGGTGTGGGTAACGCCTGAGACGCGCCGTCAAACGGATCGGCTGGGCGCCTCACCGACCTAGCCACGACCGATTTCGTCAAGCAATTCGGCTGTCGTCACCTGACGGCAGTAGCCTTTGATCGTTTGCAGGGAATTGTCGTGACGCTCTTGCGTGTAGGTCATGCAGGCATCCGTTACTTGGGTGACCAGATAGCCCAGATCACAGGCATCGCGAATTGCGCTTTCGACGCATTGATCGGTCACGATCCCTGCCAGCACCAATTGCTTTATGCCGAGATTGCGCAACACGTAATCTATGTGGGTCGAGACAAAGACTGAGGACGAAGATTTTGGAAACACGATCTCATCATCGGCTGGTGCCAGTTCGTCGATCACCTTGCCGTCCCAGGATCCTTTGGGCACGTTGAAGCCCGTGATTTTGTAATCCAGAGATCTGTCGCGCCCGTCTTTGGTCAGACTTTCAATCGTTGTGTAAAGAACCTCGATTCCCGCCGCGCGAAATCCCTTTTGCAAGGCTTGCATATTAGGTACGATACGGGATTTCAGCTGCTCAAAAAACCAGCCAAACTTTGCGTCAAACTCGGCATTTGTCAGCCCTTCGAATTCGGCACCATCCCTGTGGGCTGCAAAGTTCTGCACGTCAATAAACAGCAATCCCGATTGGTCATATTCTAGTGGAAGATCGCGGGTCAATTCCATGTCTGTCTCTGCTTTCAAATGTTTGCCCAAGAGGTCTAATTTTATGAATGAGGGCGATCATGACGTCCATACTAAAAGAAAATAAAATTCCAAAGTCAATTCAATTTAGATTGACAGAAAATATTTTTCCATCACCATATAACGCATGTTGATCAGAGACCGCATCGAGAACGCAGCCGATATGCTAACCAGCGGAGAGCGCAAACTTGCTGCAGCTATCCTGTCGGATTACCCATTTGCTGGCCTTTCCTCGATCCAGGAGCTGGCAAAACACGCCGAGGTGTCACCGCCTTCAATCTCACGGTTTGTTACCAAGATTGGACTTGATGGATATCAGGATTTCCAACGTGATCTTATCGCGGAATTGAAAGAAGGGCACCGCTCGCCGGTTCAACTCCACCAGGCGGAACGGCCCGTTCATGGGGGATATCTGAAGGACTTTATTTCCAAATCGGCCAGCCAGATGGCCATGGCGGCTGATGCTATCACCGAAGATCAGTTTAACCAGATCTGCACCCTTCTGACCAACCCGAAACGCAGCGTTTACGTGCTGGGTGGCCGGATCAGCGATACGATCGCCAAGCATCTTTCGTTCCACCTGCGTCAGATCCGCAAGGATGTGTTTCATCTGCCTGATACGCCTGAAGGCTGGCCAGAATATCTGTTGCGGATGCGGCCCGGGGATATCCTTTATGCTGTTGATTTTCGCCGTTACCAACCGGCGCTGGAGCAGCTGTCGCTTGTTGCCTCACGCGATCGGAATGCCCGTGTGATCCTGATGACGGACAAATGGATTTCACCGATTGCCAAACACGCCCATGAGGTCATGCCGGTGCCAATTGATAGCGGCACCTTGTGGGATACTTACTCGGCGGCACTCTCGGTGACCGAGGCCATCGTGACGCGGATTGCCGAGGACAACTGGGAACAGACCCGAGACCGCATCAAGGCCTGGGATGCTTTGCGCTTTACTCAAGAGGAAAATGAAAAATGACCCTGCCGCTAATTTTTGCTGCCATATCCGATGTTGCCGGAAAGGTGCGCGGCAAAGCCTTTCCCGCTGATCAGTTGGAAAAACGGCTGGTGCGGGGGGTCGGCTGGACCCCTACCAATGTGCAGATCACCTGTTTCGACATAATCGCTGACAGCCCGTTCGGCGCACTAGGTGATTTGCTTTTGATTCCCGATGCAAACGCAGAGGCCCGGGCGACATTTGGAGATGTGACCGAGCATTTCCTGATGGGCGATGTCGTCACGCTTGACGGGGATCCTTGGGCCTTTTGTACGCGCGCTATCCTCAAATCCGCGCTGAAGCGCCTGCATGATGTGGCGGGCGTTCATCTGATCTCGGCGTTCGAGCACGAGTTTCAACTGAAAAGCCCACCGGCGGTGGAAAACCAGGGATACGGACGCGAAGGGTTCGAGATTCAGCGGAAGCTTTGCGAAGTGCTGATGGCGACACTCGCCGAAAACGGGCTCGAGCCAGACAGTATCATGAAGGAATTCGGCCCCAATCAATACGAGGTCGTTATCGGCCCTGCCAAAGGTGTGCGCTCGGCAGATGCGGCAGTAGTCCTGCGCGAGCTTACTCGCTCGGCAGCGCGTCACCTGGGTGAGGCTGCAACCTTTACGCCAATCCGCGATGTGGCGAGCGTCGGCAATGGCGTTCATATCCACATGAGCTTTGTCGACGATGCCGGCGAGCCGGTCACATTTGATGCAAGCGGCCCCTGCGGGATGTCCAGACTTACTGATGGGTTCGCTGCTGGCGTGCTAAAATACCTGCCTAACATTTTAGCGCTGACGGCACCGTCTGTCGTGTCATACGAACGCCTTACTCCGCACCGGTGGTCGGCTGCGTATAACAATCTCGGGTTCCGAGACCGCGAGGCCTCGTTAAGGGTCTGCCCTGTGACGGCAAAGGACCCCGCTTCAATCGCCAGACAATTCAACATTGAATACCGCGCGGCGGATGCAGCGGCGTCGCCTTACCTGGCTTTGGCCGCTGTTGTACATGCTGGTGTTCAGGGGATCGAAGATGGGCTGAAAGCGCCTGCGCCGACCGAGGAAGACCTGTCGCTTCTGTCAGCGGATGATCTCACGGCGCGTGGTTTTGTGCGCCTGCCCGAAACGCTTGAGGCCGCCCTTGAGGCGTTTCAGGCGGATACGACCGTCACCAGTTGGTTCGGACCAGATTTCGCGAGCGTCTACGCCGCCCATAAGGCTGCAGAAATCGACGCGGTAAAAGACATGGACACAGCACAGAAATGCGCCGCGTACGAAGGAACATACTGATGAGCGCGCCCTCTGACAGAGCATTGGTTCCATTTGTCAGCGTCGAAAACATGCGGTCCCTGGTCCATAAGCATGGCCTACGGGACTGCCTTGCAGGATTGGCCAATATGATCAAAGCCGATTTCAAACGCTGGCCGGTATTTGACAAGACACCGCGCGTGGCGTCCCATTCTAAGGTCGGTGTGATTGAACTGATGCCAACCTATGATGGTGTGGATCACACCTTCAAGTCCATGAACGGACACCGATCGAACACCAAGGTCGGCCTGCAAACCCTAACCGTCGTTGGTGTGCTGGCCTCTGTTGATACCGGCTATCGACGACTCATTTCTGAAATGACCCTTCTAACGGCGCTTCGCACGGTGGCAATATCGGCGATGGTGACGCGTATACTGGCCCCCAAATCAGCTAAAACCGCTGCGAGTATCGGCAACGGGATATTCTGATGCGCAATGACATTTCTGTAGAGTACCCAAAACAGACGCGCATTGAGGGCGATATCCAGCAACTCGACCCGGATCACGCGGTCAACGAACTGTGGCAGGTTCTAACCGGTTCTAAAAAGGGACGAACCTACGACGATCAGATCACGGTTTTTGATGGTGTTGGCTTTGTGGTCGAGGATTTCTCGGCCACACGCTGGCTGCACCAAAAAGCGACTGACGGCGCCCCAAGCGAAATGCTGGATCTGGTTGCCGACCCGCACGACCCCAAGGATCTGCTCGGTATAATAAGACGATGCACACACCGTGCGGTCCAAGCTGCATGAATTTGTGTACTGATACCTTATTGGGGCCGAACGATCCTGCGCCGATTGACGTCGTTAATGCAGATAGCACGTCGGAGATCGTGCTGCTGTGTGAGCATGCAGGCAATGCGGTCCCCGAGATGCTTGGAGATTTGGGCGTCCCCCGCGACGTCATTGAAAGCCACCGCGGCTGGGACATTGGTGCCCAGAATGTAGCGCGCCAGTTGGCTGAACAGTTGAACGCGCCTCTCGTCATCCAAAATTACTCACGGCTGGTATTTGACTGTAACCGTCCCCCTGACAGCCCCTTGGCGGTCCCTGCGATCAGCGACCAGGTTGAGGTGCCGGGGAACAGCGCGATCACCGAATTGAGCCGGGCCATGCGTGTCGATGAAATCTTTCGACCTATGGATGCAGAGTTGAATCGGCTCTTTGCCAACCGTCCGCGTCGTGCCGCGTTTTCGATCCATTCCTTTACACCGCATCTCGATGGCAAGGACCGGCCTTGGCAGGCAGGCTTTTTAAGCCGCGGAACAGGCGGTGCTGCCAAAGCATTGATGGCACATATCGCGCAGCGCCGCCCTGACATGACCTTTGCGTTGAACAAGCCCTATCAGATCGAAACTGAGGGCGATTGGTTTATTCCAGCGCATGCAGAACCCCGTGAGCTTGTGCATTGCCTGATTGAAATTCGAAACGATCAAATCCGCGAACAATCGCAAGTCGGGCTGTGGGCGGATCTGCTGGCAGACGCAATCGTTACAGCGGTAGGGGACATTCCCTCATGAGCATCGCCCCCCTTCATACACATCCCGGACGCTTGCGGGCGTCCAACTTGCTCCGGACGGCGGCGGCGGTTGCTGTGCTGCTGGCTGTGGTGCTTGGGCTGACGTTGATTTTTGGACGCACTGGCGAGCGGATTGCTGTACAGATGTGTGTCAATGTGGTCGCTGTAGTGGCCCTTGCGATTTATTGCGGCAACACGGGCATTGTGTCTTTCGGGCATGGCGCGTTTTTGGCGCTAGGCGCTTATCTGTCAGGCATTCTCACCATGCCTGCTGCTCTTCAACGTTCTGCCCTGCCGGATCTTCCGTCATTTCTGGCAGGCCATGAAGTAACGATCTGGGTGTCGCTGCCGGTGGTCGCCCTTGCGGGACTTGCCTTTGCAGCCCTAACCGGAAGCGCCATCGCTCGGCTTGTGGGTGCGTCTGCCACGATTGCCACGCTTGGCCTGCTGATCATCGCCCATGGCGTGGCCATCGCCGCACGCGAGATCACACGCGGCAGCCAGACGTTTTACGGTGTGCCAAGGGTGACAGATCTGGTTCTGGCCCTCGGCGCGGCCACGGTCGCAATCCTGCTGGCCCGTTGGTATCGCGAAAGCCGTTTGGGCCTGTTTTCCCGCGCGGCCCGTGACGATGAGGATGCCGCAACAGCACTTGGCATCAATGCCCGACGCACAAGATTCATCGCTTGGTGTGCCTCTGGTACCATGGCGACAGTCGCGGGTGCACTTTACGGGCATATGCTGGGGGCATTTTCACCCGCATCCTTCTACCTTGGGCTCGTCTTTGCGCAGGTGGTCATGATGATTGTCGGTGGAATGTCATCGGTTGGCGGCGCAGTGGTCGGGGTGATCGCGGTGACGCTGCTGCAGGACACTGTGCGCCAGTTCGAAGGCGGCTCAACTGTGCTTGGCGTCACCTTGCCCGAGGTCTTTGGCCTGACGACGATTGTCCTGGGGCTTGCCATCCTGCTGGTGATCTGGGCGCGACCTCAGGGTCTGGTCGGAGGCTTTGAACTTGGCCCTGGCGCCGATGCAAACCTGCTCGGGCGCCTGAAGTCCCGAGTAACTCCTGCGCGCACGCCCGAGCCCGTCGTCCCAGCCACGCTGAAAGCATCAAACCTGTCAAAAAGTTTCGCAGGCGTCAAAGCCGTAAGAGACGTCAGTTTCGAAGCTCCGACTGGGCGCATCACTGGCCTGATTGGCCCCAACGGTGCTGGCAAGTCCACGCTTGTTAACTTGCTGACACGCGCCTATCAGGCGGACACCGGTTCTGCGCATATGGGCGAGGTTGATCTGACCCGTGTCTCGCATCACAAAGTGCCAGGCTTTGGTGTCTCGCGTAGCTTCCAGAACTTGCGCCTGTTCAGCGGTCTGACAGCCTACGAAAATGTTCTTGTTGCCGCTTTGGCCGCAGGTCACGACCGCAAGACTGCCGCGGCTATCACCCTGCGTGAACTGGATGCCTTTGATCTTGGGGAAGTCGCCGGGTATCGCGCCGACAGCCTGCCATATGGTGCCCGCAAGCGCCTGGAAATCGCCCGCGCTTTGGCACAAGACCCGAAGATTCTTTTACTGGATGAACCGGCCGCTGGCATGAATCCCGGCGAAACAGATGACCTGGCTGATCGGCTGATTAAGGTCGGCAAAACACGCGGCATCGGTGTCCTTCTGATCGATCATGACCTGAGGTTCGTGAACCGCCTGTCGGACTGGATCGTGGTGATGCACCAAGGTGGCGTCATCGCGCAAGGCACGCCTGAAGACGTGCGCGCAAATCCCAAAGTCATCGAGGCTTACATCGGCAAAGGGCGCACAGCCCAAAAAGCAGAAATTAGCGAAACCAACCGAAGTCAACCAACAGAGGTAGCAATAAAATGATACGTAATGCCCTTCTTCTTTCAACAGCAGTTATCACCGGCCTGGCTGGAACAGCGATGGCTGAGAGTTATAAAATCGGCGTAATGTCCGCGCAATCGGGCTATCTGGCCCCCTATGATGGACCCGCCTATGCCGGGTTCCAGTTCTGCATTGACGAAATGAACGCCAAGGGGGGCCTGAACGGCACAACACCGGTTGAGCTGATCGTGCGCGACACCCGGTCTGACATCGCCGAAGGCGTTAAAGTCGTACAGGAAATGATCGATGACGGCGCGCAGTTCATCGTGGCGTCAGCCGATGCCGATCCGACAATCGCCGCGGCCCAGATCACAGCGGCTGACAGCATCCCAACAATGACCTTTGCCGGAACAGCCCCGGTTCTGACGCAAGTCGGTGAACATGTCTTTGGCAGTTACCCTGCGGACAACCAACAGGCCGCCGTACTGGCAGGCCACGCACGCGAGCAAGGGTTCGAACGTGTCTGGCTCGTGAAATCCCCAGACAGTGCCTACACATTGGGTGGGCCCGAGTACTTTGGCGAGGCCTTCACATCGCTTGGTGGTGCCGTTGTCGGGGAAAGCAACTATTCGCTGAACCAGCCGGACTTTTCTGCCATCGTGACGACCATCAAGAATGCGGATACCACCCCGGATGTGATCGTCACATGGGCTTGGGAGCCTGATTTCCCGGCCTTCATCCGTGCGCTGCGCGGTGCCGGGGTTGATACCCAGGTGATGGGAGGTGACGTACTCGATTCACCAACCGTACGCGGCCTTGGTGATGTCGTCACAGGCGTAGCGCATACATCTGGTGGCTTCCCAGACGAAGGCTCTGCCTATGCCGATTTCATCGCTCGGTTCTCTGCTGCAAAGGGGATCACGCCTGACAACAATTACTACGTCAATGGCTGCGATATTGCGCATATGATCGAGGATGCTGTCGCAGCGGCTGGCACGACAGACCCTGCTGCCGTGACTGCCGCAATGGCCGGCATTGAGAATGGTGAGGGTATCATGTCCAACTTCACTTTCGCGGGGACCGACCGGATGCCTCTGCGTGATGTTGTGGTCGCGCGGATTACCGATGCAGGCGAAAAAGAGTTTGTCCTGCGCACCTCAGCTGATCCCGCAATCCTGCCACAGCCGTAAGGTCTGAACCCAATGGAAACAGCACTCGATATCCAAGGCTTGCACGTCCGCTATGGCCCAATCCGCGCGGTTCAGGGCATTGACCTGATCGTCCCCAAAGGCGGCATAACGGCGCTTTTAGGGGCCAATGGCGCAGGCAAGACAACGACGGTCATGGCCATCGCAGGTGCTTTGCCCGTGGTATCGGGCGCTGTTTCCCTTTTTGGCAAGGATATGACAGGGGCCAAACCCGACGCCATTGTGCGGGCGGGTGTGGCCATCTCACCGGAAGGACGCCGCGTGTTTGCGCAGCTGACGGTCGAAGAAAATCTTTTGCTGGCCGGATCAATTCTGGGCGACGAGAAGCTCAGCGCCAAACGTTTGGCCGAGATGAAAGAGCGTTTCCCGATCCTGGGCGAACGCCGCCGTCAGATGGCGGGGCTTTTGTCGGGGGGCGAACAACAGATGCTGGCGGTGGGACGTGCCTTGATGAGCGGACCGCGCTTGCTGTTGCTGGACGAACCGTCGCTTGGTCTTGCGCCGCAGGTCGTGGATCAGATTTTCGACATCGTAGAAGAATTGAAAGCCGACGGTATTTCAGTGCTTCTGGTCGAGCAAAACGCGGCTCTTGCCCTGGACATTGCCGATCATGCCGTGGTGCTGGCGAATGGCGCTGTTGCCGCTGCCGGTGCACCATCGGAACTAGCAAATGACGCGGTCTTGCAATCCGCATATCTGGCGGCTTGAGCGATGGAAGTTCTTCTTCAACAAATGATCAACGCGCTTAGCCTTGGGGGAATTTATGCGATGCTGGCCCTGGGGCTGGCGATTGTGTTCTCTATTGTGCGGTTGATCAATTTCGCGCATGGCGAAATCATGACTTTTGGGGGCTATGGCATCTTTCTGGCCATGAGCTTTGGCCTGCCGCCGATCGCCGCTCTTGTTGTCGGGCTTGGCGCTTCTGTGTTCATGGCCATGGCAATGGAGCGTACAGCGTTTCGCGCCATGCGCGGCGCGGATGTCGTTGCACTTTTGATCACATCTTTCGCTGTGTCCGAGATCCTCAAAGTTCTGTTCCAGAACGGAATTTCCGCCAGACCCGTCCCGATCTCTTTTCCAGCGTCATGGTCTGGCACTTATCATATCGGCCAGACGACATTTGGCATTATCCCGACCGTATCAATCATAGTAACATTTTCAGCCCTTGCAGGCCTGACATTCGTGTTGCGGCGCACAACGATTGGCATGGCCATGCGCGCCGCTGCCGAAGATATCGAGATGCTCAAACTGCTGGGTATCAAGGCCAACCGGGTCGTTGCTGTGGCTTTTGCCCTGTCAGGGCTACTTGCGGGTATTGCCGCTGTCATCTGGACGGCACAACGCGGGTCAGTGGATCCACTGATGGGATTTTTCCCCGTTCTCAAGGCCTTCATTGCGACCGTACTTGGAGGTTTGGGCAGCTTGGGCGGCGCTGTCCTTGGTGGGTTCATCGTCGGCGGGCTGGAGGTTCTGCTACAGGCTTTCTTGCCAGACAGTCTGGCCCCATACCGGGACGCAATGGTTCTGGCCTCAGTCATCTTGCTGCTGCTGTTGCGCCCGGATGGCCTCCTTCCAGCGGCGAATGCCAACAGATCGTAAGGAGCGGTGTTGGCGCAAAGTTCATCACTCGCTCGGATTGTTGCCCTCAGAGCGCGATGACAGACAAAGAGTGTACAAATCCGATTCTGAGGAAATTGAATCTAACTTCCAAAATCAGACATTGGCGCAGCCGCAGCGGAATTGGGCTGTGCCACACTGCCGTTCTTTGACCAGATACCGACAAAAGTCCGCAATAGAATCGTACACATGAGCCTCGGGATTTCGACTGGCCACGCCCGGCAGGTGCAGATCCAAAGATCGTATCGCGTCAATGCCTCGCCTGTTTCAAGGAACAAGATGGACAAAGACCAATGTTACAGGGGCCCCTGTTATGAATGTTCTTCTGCAGCTGTGGCCGCCAACGCGCGGTTATAGGCCTTTAGCGCATCAATATGGTAGAGCGTACCGACTGGCGTCTCAGCTCCGTCATCACCGCTCACAACAACCGGTATGCAGAGGATTTCGTCTCGGTCGAAGAACGGCATCGCCGCCTCAAGCGTAGCGCTTGCCTGAACAAAAAGACCCTGATCAATCAAAACCTGTGCTTCTTCCCGGGTGATTGAACGTGCATCGCCAAGCGGTCGCATCACTGCGCCTGCGCGCAACATTGCCAGAAGATAGGCCTGTGGCCCCGCGGCCAGATGCACATTGCGCCGTTCCAGTTGTGTCAGGAAGAAGGATCGATCCACGAGGCGCGAAGCCAGCGCCGTGGACATTGAAACCGACACCATCACCGCCAGACCGATCTGCCAATCTCCGGTCAGTTCAAAGACAATCATCGTGGTCGAAATCGGGGCACCAAGCACGGCAGCGGCCACCGCGCCCATCCCGGCAAATGCGTAGAGGGTATGGGTACCCGATACATCGGGCAGCAAACCCGTTGCAATCAACCCGAATGCCAACCCGGTTAACGCACCTATCATCAGCGAGGGTGAAAACACACCGCCACCCATACGTCCCCCCATCGTGATCGCAACAGCCACAGTTTTGATGATTGCGAACAGGATGGCGGTTGTCAGAACCAAATCTCCGGCCAGAGCCCGGATCGTGGTTTCGTATCCAACGCCGATGATGTGGGGAAACCAGATCGCGATCAGTCCCAACATTGCGCCTGATACAGCAGGACGCAGCCATCCGGGCAAGGACAGCCGGCTTTGAATGTGATTGCCAATATCTTCTGCAAAGAAGATCGACCGCATCAGAAGCAAGGCCACCAACCCGCAGATCAACCCAAGGATCAGAAACGCGGGCAGCTCGACATAGAATTGCAGGGATCCGGGGGTATCTAGCGTGAATTCGGTCACGTCGCCGTATTCCAGCCGGTTAATCACCGTCCCGGCGACCGAAGCGATAACGATGGGCGCAAAAGCATGCACCGCGAAATGGCGCAGCACCACCTCAAGCGCGAACAAAGCACCGGCAATGGGTGAGTTGAAACTGGCCGAAACTGCCGCCGCCACCGCACATCCCAGCAAATCACGCCCGGTAATTCCGTCGGCATGGATACGATTACTGACCCAGGTCGAGATCACGCCTGCCATATGCACAACCGGCCCTTCTCGACCCGTAGATCCACCTGTGCTGAGCGTAATCAGCGAGGAGAAAAAAGACGCGATACCCGCCTTGCCTTCGACCCGACCATCGGTGAGGGCAGCGCCTTCGATTACATCGGCAACTGAACGCACGCGCCCGTCATCGGTATACCGGTGCAGGATGATGCCAACGATAAGACCGCCGATGATCGGTGTGATCAGGATCAGGAACCACGGCAGCTTTTCCACATGGCTGTGCAGTAACGAGATATCCCCGGTGTCGTAGACATAGGCCTGCAATGCCTGAATTGCCTTACGAAATCCCAATGCCATAAAGCCTGCGGCAATCCCAATCGCCAGCGCGATGAACCAGAACTGAATTTGGCTGGGCCCGCGCCTGCGCATCACCCGCCACGCGTCCTTCATCGCGGCCAGAGCCTGATTGAGCTGGTTGCGCAGAACGGTGCGGGTTGACTGGGTCATTTGCCCTCGGGGGATCAGGATACACCCCTTACTAAGCCACGGAGGGCACGGATAAAAGCCGGATCGCGCGTCTGTGAGGGCCTATGCGTCCAGAAGAGCACGGGCAGCGGCACGCGCTTCGTCCGTGATCGTGTCACCGGCGACCATCCTGGCAATTTCGTCCACCCGGTCGGCTTGGGCCAATGGAACCACGGTCGACAGGGTTTGCCCGTCGGTCACATGTTTCTGAACACGCCAATGATAGGCGGCACGGGCGGCGACCTGCGGCGAATGCGTCACAACCAACACCTGCCCCCCCTGCGCGAGCGCAGCCAGACGCCTGCCAACAGCATCCGCGGTCGCGCCGCCAACACCCCTGTCGATCTCATCAAAGATCATCGTGCGCGCGCTGTCATCGCCGGTCAGACAGACCTTGAGCGCCAGCAAGAAGCGGCTCAGTTCACCGCCCGAGGCGATTTTGTTTAACGGTCCAGACGGTGCACCGGGGTTGGTGGCAACGGAGAACGCCACAGCATCCGCACCTTCGGGGCCGGGATCGGACGGGGTGATCTCGGTCTGGAACACAGCGCGTTCCATTTTCAGCGGTGCAAGCTCGGCCATCACAGCGGTGTCAAGTTCACCCGCTGCCCGTTGGCGCAGGCTGCTGAGTGCCTCCGCAGCCTTGTGATAAACTGCCTGCGCAGTCTCAACCGCAACGCGCCTGTCGGCCAGATCAGCGTCACCAGCATCCAAACGGTTCAGCCGCTCACGCAAAGTCTCCGCGAACCCGCCCAAGTCGTCCGGGGCAACGTCATGCTTTCGGGCCAACGCACGAATGGCGAAAAGCCGTTCCTCGACTGCTTCCAGTTCAACCGGATTGAAGTCCAGCGCCTGAAGACTGGCATTAACGCCATCTTGCGCCTCGCCCAATTCGACCAGTGCACGCCCCAGTGCGGCAACAGGCTCTTCCAACTGCCCGCCTGCATTATCGGACACGCCTTCCAGCCAGCGCAGAGCATCAGACATCGCGCCCTCAGCCCCATCACTGCCAAGCAAGTCATAGGCACGGGCGACGTCATCGCGAATCCGCTCTGCCCCCTGCATCATGCGGCGCCTTGCATCCAGTTCGGCATCCTCGCCGGGCTGCGGATCAAGCTTATCAAGCTCAGTGACCGCATGGCGCAGAAATTCTTCCTCTGCCCGCATGGCAGCCAAGGCAGATTCGACCTCAGACAAAAGCTTGCGCGCACGCGACATCTCGGACCATGCAGAGCGCACAGTGGCCAGTTGCCCCCCTGCCCCGGCAAAATCATCCAGCATCGCGCGGTGGCCACGTGGGTTCAGCAGGCCGCGATCATCGTGCTGGCCATGCAGTTCCACCAGGGTTTCCGACAAGGCCCGCAGCACCTCGCCCGAGCAACGCCGGTCATTGACCCACGCGGTTTTCCGGCCCTCGGCTGTGTTCACGCGGCGCAAGATCAGCTCTTCACCTCCGGGCAATCCGGCTTCGGCCAAAATCGCATGTGCGGGGTGGTTTTCGTGCAGCTCGAACTCGGCCACAACTTCACCCTGAGCGGCCCCCTGACGCACCAGCTCGGCCCGCCCGCGCCAGCCCAGAACGAACCCAAGCGAATCCAGTAGGATCGACTTGCCCGCGCCGGTCTCGCCGGTCAACGCGTTCAATCCCGGCTGGAACGTCAGTTCCAACCGGTCGATGATCAGCATATCGCGGATATCAAGGGCGCGCAGCATCGGGTCTCAGCGTCCCACGCCTTTAGCCATGGCGATTACAACCACTGACCTTTGACGGTCTGGCGATAAATCGTGCTGAGCCAGTTGTTGCCGCGGCTTTTGAGTTTCAGCCCGCGAGAGGTCAGCAGCTTATAGCCAGCGTCATACCATTCCGAGGATTGGTAGTTGTAACCCAGAATTGCACCGGCCGATTGCGCCTCATCCACCAGACCCAACGAGAGATAGGCCTCGATCAGGCGATAGAGCGCTTCAGCGGTATGCGAAGTTGTCTGAAAATCCTCTACCACAACACGGAACCGGTTGATCGCGGCAGTATAGTGATCCTGACGCAGATAATAACGTCCGATCTCCATTTCTTTGCCAGCCAGATGGTCAAAGGCCAGATCGAATTTCAACACGGCGGAGGTGGCATATTCGCTGTCCGGATAGACTTCGATCACCGTGCGCAATGACTGAAGCGCCTGGAACGTCAGGCCCTGATCGCGGCCCACCTCGTCAATCTGGTCATAATAGCTGAGTGCCAACAGATATTGGGCATAGGCCGCATCTTCGTCGGTTGGATAGAAATCTATATAGCGCTGTGCCGCTGCACGGCTTTCTTCGTAATTCTCATCTGCATGGTACGAAAACGCCTGCATGATCAGCGCGCGCTTTGCCCAGTCAGAGTAAGGGTAAAGACGTTCAACCTCAGAGAAGTACCACGCCGCATCGTCGGAACGATTCTCCGACAGCTCAAATTCCCCACGCGTGAAAATCTGTTCGGGGGTGAACCCTTCTAGGTTCTGATTGCGGTCAGCGCCCCCGCTGTTGCACGCTGTCAAAACTGCTGTCAGAAGTACCGCCCCTGCGAATCTGACCGCCGCTTTGGTGCCTATCATTCCGCCAATCCTTGTCGTCTTGCTTAATGGGAATACCCCGGTTTGGGCCTTGGTCTAGCACATAAAATTCCAGTGCAAAACGCCTTAGTAGGCCCTTTGGCGGATTTGTCAGCAGAGTGGAACCAATCAGGCGACTTCGGGGATTTCGTCCCAGACCAGACCCTGTCCGGGCAGACGCGCGGCCTGTTCGGGGGTACACAGGATCGGACGCACAGCACCGGGTGTTTCAAACAGCTTGCGCAGCAGCGTGTTTGTCATTGCATGACCAGACTTGTCGCCGGTGAAATGACCCAGAATCGGTCCACCCGCCAAATACAAATCCCCCAGAGCATCTAGCATCTTGTGACGCACCGCCTCGTCCGCGTGGCGAAGGCCACCCGGGGTCAGAACTTCGTCGCCCTGAACGACCACAGCATTTTCAAGCGTGCCGCCAAGAGCCAAGCCGTTCTCGCGCATTGCTTCGACGTCGGTACGACGGCAGAATGTCCGGCAATCACTAAGCTCGCGTGCAAAAGAGCCATTGCACATATCCAGCGTCTTAGTCTGACGACCAATGGCGCTGTCTTCAAAATCGATATGAAAATCGATAATCAAACCGTCCGCAGGCGCAATCGAAGCACTGGCACCCTCTCGGGTTGCGGTCACAGGTTTAAGAACTTCATAGGCCAGGACCGGGCTTGCCTGACGACGCACGCCTTTCAACATGATGCCACGAACGAATTCAATCGAAGACCCGTCCATGATCGGCACCTCGGGGCCATCAATCTCGATCAGCGCATTGTGGACACCGCATCCAGCCAAAGCTGCCATGATATGCTCGACGGTGGAAACCGTAACGCGCGCTTCATTGACCAGTCGGGTACAAAGCGGGGTACGATCGACCACATCGTAGATTGCAGGGATCAACGCATTGCCCAGCTCGATATCCGTCCGTTTGAACCAGATGCCGTGGCCAGCAGCAGCCGGCTTCAGGATCATCGTCGCAGGCTTACCGCTGTGCAGCCCGAGGCCTGTAAACGTGATCGAAGATTTGAGCGTATGTTGCAAGTGTGACCTCGGTGAGTGGCGTCCGACCTGTGATGGCCGTGTTGGCATTCAACTAAGGAAGCAGGTCAAAAGGCTCAACTCACTCTTTGCAACCGAATGAAACATGAATGTGACAGGTCGGCAAAACCCTGCTCACATAGGGATAATGCACTGTTTTAAAATAAGAAAGGGCCGCCAAATGGCAGCCCCTCTTTAGTATATTGTTACCGCGATCAGTTGGCTTGACGGCGAAGGAAGGCCGGTATTTCGATCCGATCCTGCTCCGGGTCGTCCTCGACATGTGCAGGTGCCGTAGCGTCAGATTGGCGCAAGACCGGCTGCTGGCGGGCCGGTTGCTGCGCCGGAGTATCGGCTGCGTGGCCGGTCATGCGATCAATCAGGCGGTTAAAACCAAACCGCGGGCGGTCGGCATCCCCATGACTATCGGAGACCTCCTGCGGCCGAGGCGCAGGATGACCTCTTTCAGCCGGAGGTACATTCTGGACGGCTGCCTGCAAGCGCCTCAGCGCTTCAGGTGATGGCGATCCTGCGGGTGCTTGCGGCTGAGGTGCAACAAAGCTTTCTGGGGCGTATTCGACCGGCTCGGGAGTCGGCTCGAATTCGGCCACGCGCGGCTGATAAGCCGGGGGTGGCAGGCCGTCATCATCCTGTTCTGCGCGCGGTTGGAACTGCGGTTCCATCGGCTCTTCAGTTGTTTCAAACAGCGAAGGTTCACGCGTTGGTTCGGGCTGAGGTTCAGGTTCGGCGCTTGCCGCCACTGACATTTCTTCCAGGGCCGCTTCCTCTGCAGAAACCGAACGGGTCAGCGGTGCCGACATCGAACGACGCGCGACAGGCACATCATCCTGCTTTTCGCTGGCGTCGATACCTGTTGCCACAACCGAAACGCGCATGCCGCCTTCCATTGCGGTATCCAGCGTGGAGCCGACGATGATATTCGCCTCTGGGTCCACTTCCTCACGGATACGGTTTGCGGCTTCGTCCAGTTCGAACAGGGTCAGGTCGTGGCTGCCAGTGATGTTGATCAGAACGCCCTTGGCACCCTTGAGGCTGATTTCGTCCAACAGCGGGTTGGCGATGGCCTTCTCGGCGGCCTGTACGGCGCGATCTTCGCCGGTGGCTTCGCCCGTGCCCATCATCGCCTTGCCCATCTCGTCCATAACGGCGCGAACATCCGCGAAGTCGAGGTTGATCAGGCCCGGACGCACCATCAGGTCGGTCACGCCTTTGACACCCTGATACAGAACGTCATCCGCCATCGAAAACGCCTCGGTAAACGTGGTCTTTTCGTTGGCCAGACGGAACAGGTTCTGGTTTGGAATGATGATCAGCGTGTCGACAACGCGCTGCAAGGCTTCAACACCGTCTTCGGCCTGACGCATCCGCTTGGCGCCTTCGAACTGGAAAGGCTTGGTCACAACACCGACGGTCAAAACACCCAATTCACGCGCTGCCTGCGCGATGATCGGTGCGGCACCCGTGCCGGTGCCACCGCCCATACCGGCCGTGATGAAGCACATATGCGCGCCTGCCAGATGGTCTACAATCTGCTCGATGCTTTCTTCGGCCGCTGCCGCACCCACTGTCGGACGCGCGCCCGCACCCAGACCTTCGGTGACTTTCACGCCCAGTTGAACTCGTGACGAAGACTGGCTTTGCTGCAGCGCCTGGGCATCGGTGTTGGCAACGACAAAATCGACACCGTCCAACTGTTTTTCAATCATGTTGTTGACGGCGTTACCGCCCGCTCCGCCAACGCCAAAAACTGTAATCCGAGGCTTCAGCTCGTCGTGCCCGGGCATCGAAAGATTCAATGTCATGCTTCTGTCCGCCTGTTTATATAACCCGCCAACGCGGTGTTTTTCTTACCTATCCACTAACAATCCTACCGATCCAAACGGCAAACGTCACGCCAAAAATCGCGAAAATCCACAAAATATGGAGGAAATAAGGCACCTGAAAACAGTATTTGGCAGAGATTGCCAGATGTTGCGGAATTATCTCAAAGCACCACAAAACATGCGACGCTCGCGCCACGGTTGACGGGCGCGTCACTTGCAATTCATTTACATTCTGACTGCGGAAAACTGCTCAAGCCCTCTCGCAAGGCCTCTGACGGGCCCTGTGGATATCTTGCGGGATTTTGACAGCCCCTGCAAGATATTTCTTTAGCTAATTGGGGCACTTGGGCAGTTAAGACCCTTCTCAGAAATGTCCCTGACCTCTTGAATTTCTGTCCTAGAGAAACCGACCATTCGCACCATCAACTGGTCTTCATACAAAAACGGCCACCAGCAAACTGGCAGACCATCCTCGTCATCGTCGTACAGAAAGCAAATCTGCCCATTAGGAGTTGTAATTTTCCCGTACACACAACCCTTGCCCTCCATACGCCAGACCGAGAGAGTCGGGCTCAGGAACTCTTCGGTGCCGACCAGCATACCGCTGTCATAGACGTGAAACTTTACGGTCTTTCCTTGAACGGCCCCCAGGAAGGCTTCGGGTGTGATACGGGTCTGAGCCTCTATCGCTGACGGCACAGCCATGACCAGCGCCGCGATCGCGGCTTTACCAGTTGTCACGGAACCACCGCACAGCGCGCTTGAACGGGCGTGCGGAATAGGTGTCTACGGGGATTTCAAAATCCCACCATTCATCCTGTGGGTTGGCTGCAAACAGGCTTAGCCCCACAACCGAAGAGAACCCCGGCCCTGTGGCCGATTGCGGCAACCCATGGACCCGCAGCGGGCGACCAAGGCGAACACGCTGCCCCAGAATACGAGAGGCCAACCCGTCCAGCCCCATGATTTGGCTGCCGCCTCCGGTCAGGACGATCTGCTGGCTGGGCATGTGCTCAAAGCCAGCCGCATCCAGCCGTACACGCACTTCCTCCAGGATTTCTTCGACACGTGGACGCATGATACCTATCAACTCTGCCCGGCTGACGGTACGGCGGTCATGTTCCCAATCGCCGGTATCACCGCCAATGTCGATCAGGTCGCGGTCATCCGCGCCGGTCGCGTGAACGCCGCCATTGAATGTCTTGATCCGTTCGGCAACAGACGCCGGAACGCCCAGCCCCATCGAGATGTCACTGGTCACATGATCCCCACCCATGCGCACGCAATCGGCATAGATCATGTGTTTCTTCATGAATATTGACACGCTCGTGGTGCCACCGCCCATGTCGATACAGGCGGCACCCAGTTCCTGTTCATCCTCAACCAGCGCCGAAATACCCGAGACATAGGCCGAATTCGCGATACCGGCCAATTCGAGATCGCAACGCTTGATACAGCGCACGATATTCTGGATTGCAACCGCGTCCACGGTCAGCATGTGCATATCGACGGCCAGCGATTGCCCCATCTGACCCCTTGGGTCGATCAAGCCCGATCGGTTATCCAGCGCAAAATTCACCGGCTGAGCATGTAGGACTTCGCGGCCCGCACCATAGTCGGGTACGTCACAGGCATTGAGAACACGGCCGACTTCGGCCTCGGTTACCAGCTGACCTTCCAGATCCACCTGGGCATCCAAACCATAGGACCGCGGGTTTGCCCCCGAGAAACAGGCGATCACATGGTCGACACGGATATCTGCCATTTTCTGCGCGGCCTGAAGCGCGGTTCGAATGGCGCGCTCGGTCTCCTGCATCGCAGTGACTTCGCCAAATTGCACACCACGGGAACGCGTGGTCGCGGCACCGATCACCCGAAACCCGGATTGTCCGGCCAGAGACCCGATGCCACTGTCCTCGTGCAAACGTCCGGCGCCGTCGAACCGCAGCACAAGGCAGGAAATCTTAGAGCTCCCGACATCTAGAATAGCGACAACGCCGCGTTGCATCGCCTGCCTGCGCATTTGCCGCATGGCCCGTTGGGACTGATAAAGATCGGTCATCATTGTCGTTACTGCCCGCTACTCACATCTACTTTTGTATTCCACCAGTCTTCGCTGGCGGCTTTGGTCATTCGGATTGTCGGTCGCTGACCCAGGCGCATATCCACCACGGCCACATCGCGTTCCAGAAGATCCTGAACCTCGTTCACGGCCAACACGCGTTCCAATGCGCGCACTGGCCGTTCCGTCGGCAACATGATGCGCTGACCGCGATCCAGAACCAGATCCCAGCGACGTTCGCCAATTCGCACCAGACCGCGCACCCGATTGCCCAGACTGCTGGCTGTGGCCGTCAGTTGCAGCGCTTCGGGTACATAGGAATCCGCGCCCTCACCCGCGATCAGTGGCAAATTGGAGTGATCCTGCCGCGATGCGATGATTTCAACATGCGCGCCGGTTTCATCCAGCAATTCGACCCCTCGGCGGGTACGCCAGACAATGGCGGGCTGCCGTTCGACAACATCCACCTGCAGGATACCTCCTGGACGGATGCGCACAGAGGCTGATTTAACCGGATCCAATCCTGTGATCGTTTCGCGCATCTGTTCGACATCCAGGTCCCAGGAACTGATTGGGAAGTCCAGCGGCACCACTTCACGAATGTCTTCCGAAAGGTTGGTTCCCGCCCCATCAATCGCCATCAGGTTGACCATGAATTCTGGTCGCTGCTGGATCGAGATTTTCACATCATGGACATGAGCCACAATCGCTTCGCGCCGGTCCTGAGAGCTGAAATACCCGCCAAGCGCTGCACACACAGCGAAGACCGGCAGCCCGTATTTCAGGCCACGGCGAACACCAGGCGTCAACATCCAGCGCTGTAACCGATAGCTTAGGCGGGACGGCGCCGGATCAAACGCCGATGACTTACGCCCCCAAAGTCGCCGCAGGCGGAACTTGGGTTCTACATTGTTGCGGTCCCCCGAAGCGAAATCGGCATCCGGACCAGCAAGTGGCTTTGAGCGATGGATAACCGGCGCACGGGTGGCTGTCAGCGGTCGCATGATGCGTCCTCCACCATCCATGCGCAAAGCTGGCCGAAGGTTATCCCGCAATGCGCGCCCTGTTCCGGAGCCAGTGACGTCGGCGTCATTCCCGGCTGGGTGTTGGTTTCCAGAAGGAACAAGCCCTCTGCGCCCTTGCTGTCATCCCACCGAAAATCTGTGCGGCTGACGCCTTTGCAACCCAACAGATCATGCGCCTGTTTGGCAAAGCCCATACAAAGGTCAAAAATGTCCTGCGGGATTTCAGCAGGCAGCACATGCCACGACCCACCCGGCTTGTACTTGGCATCGTAATCGTACCAGCCATCCGTCATGATTTCTGTCACGGTCAAAGCGCGGTCGCCCATGACTGTGACGGTCAACTCGCGGCCAGCCACATATTGTTCGACCATTACCAGTTCGGGCATGTCGTCTGCCAGTTTCGGTGGAGTGTTGGCGCCTTCATGCACCAGATAAATGCCGACGCTGGAACCCTCGTTGTTGGGCTTGACCACATAGGGCGGTTCCATCGTGTGACGCGCGGCAACTTCGGATTTGGCCTCGATCACACTTTCGGCGACTGGCAGACCCGCGATACGGAACGCCGCTTTGCTGCGCTGCTTGTCCATGGCCAACGCCGATGCCAGCACACCGGAATGAGTATAGGGAATACGCAACCACTCCAGCAGACCCTGCACGCAGCCATCCTCGCCCCAGCGACCATGCAGAGCGTTGAAGACCACATCCGGCTTGATATCCAAAAGGCGCACATAGAGGTCCGGACCCGCGTCCAGTTCGACCACTTCAAAGCCTTCTCCCCTTAGGGCGGCCGCGCATTCGCGCCCAGAGCTGAGAGACACCTCACGTTCCGCCGAGGGTCCACCCATCAATACCGCCACTTTGGGGTTTGTCCTGCTCGAACTACCCACGTCGTGCGCCTCAAATTCTGCGGACCTTATGTGGTGGTCCGTCCTGCTTTATGCCTTTGATCCGTCGCCCTATTTTGCCTGTTTTGGGTCTGACGGTCGGAGCTTTAATCTGTCAGCGGATCACCGACCCGCATGATTTCCCACTCTAGCGTGATGCCGCTTGTTTCGTAAACCTTTTTTCGCACATCTTCGCCCAACCCTTCGAGGTCGGCAGCGGTGGCAGAGCCGGTGTTGATCAGAAAATTGGAATGCTTGGGGCTCATCTGCGCCCCGCCCCGCATCACGCCCCGCATTCCCGCGTCGTCGATCACCTTCCAGGCCTTGAGGTCATGCACATCATCCGCGCGACCGGTTGAGGAAAATCCCGCCGGATTGCGAAAGGTCGAGCCCGCGCTGCGATCTTTGGTCGGCTGGGTCTCATCCCGCTTTTTCAACTGCGAGTCCATGCGGGCATGCAGTTCATCAGGATCATCTAGGGGGCCTTCGAACGTGGCCGAGATCAGCACCGCACCCTCAGGCAGATCCGACTGACGATAGCGAAAATTCAGTTCTTCGGGCGTCAGATCGACGACCTGCCCTTGCCGCGTAATGATCGTCGCCTTGCACAGAACATCCGCCGTATAGCTGCCATAACATCCCGCATTCATCCGCACAGCGCCGCCAATCGACCCCGGAATGGTTCGCAAAAACGTCAGGTCCACGCCCGCATCAGCTGCCTTGCGCGCCACATGCGCATCCAGCGCTGCCGCGCCTGCGGTGACAATGTTGCCCTCAATCGAGATGCCATTAAATCCCCGGCCCAACCGGATCACTACGGCGCGCAGCCCACCGTCCCGGACGATCAGGTTTGAGCCGACGCCCATCGGGAAAACCGTGATATCGTCAGGCAAGTCGCGCAGAAACTGCTGCAGGTCTTCCTGGTCGGCGGGTTGAAAGAGGTAATCCGCCGGTCCTCCGACCCGCAACCAGGTCAGATCATTCAGCGGGCGGTTCTGGGTGAGCTTGCCGCGTGGCGAGGGAACAGAAGTCATGGCCGCTAATTCGCGGATTCGAACCGCCAAAGCAAGCTGTATCCGCTATTGCGCGGCACCCAGGATCCGACGCAACCACCGGCCCAGATAAATCACGGGCCAACGCAGTACCGAGATCCCAGCAACCAGAACAATCAACCCGATCCACGGACCGTTCTGCAGCGTGACATAGCCAACGATAGGAATACCCGCAGCAATCAAGAAATAGGCGCGGGTCCAGTGATTATCCTTGCTGGGGATCATCGCCAGGACATTCGCAACAACTCCCCACAGGGCGGCAAGGGCAATGGACCAATTCATTCGTCGTCCCCTCGGCCTGTCCAACGTTGCCAATAGTGGCGAATTGGGTTTCGGAACATGGATGCAAAAGCCGCAAAGCCCAGGACCGAAAAGAACCAGCCGAAATCGTAACCCAGCCAGACAATCAGCGCCGGCGCAACGATAACCAACACAATCCCCGGTGGAAATTGCAGGCGCATCGGTAGCATGGCCACGATAGTCGATGCTATGACCCACAACCCTGCAAATAATACCGAATACGCCAAATCTTGCCTCCGAGACCGCTTTTTCTGCGGTTGCACGATCACTCTTTAGGGTTGCACCACAAAAGAGTCCATTACGTCACATCGCCTGTTATTTCTGCAAGCGCGAAGGCAGGCCATTGGCCCAGGCGCTGATCGTACCGGCACCAAGGCAGACAACCATGTCTCCGGGGCGGGCCTGTTCACGAACCAGGCGTTCAAGATCGGATTCGTCCATCAAAGCGCGGGCATGTCGATGCCCATGCCGGATCAGCCCCTGAACCAGGTCATCGCGGGACGCCCCTTCGATCGGGTCCTCTCCGGCAGCGAAAATATCGGCGATGGCAACAACGTCGGCGTCATTGAAACAGGTACAGAAATCATCGAACAGATTAGACAAACGCGAATACCTGTGGGGTTGATGGACCGCTATCACTCGGCCTTCAGTGGCCTGGCGTGCGGCTTTCAGAACCGCTGCGATTTCAACCGGGTGGTGACCGTAATCGTCGATGATCGTGACGCCATCGACCTCACCCACTTTGGTAAAGCGACGATTGACGCCACCGAAATTAGCCAACGCTTCGCGGATTTCGGCGGCTTTCATGCCCAGGTGGCGGGCAACAGCGACGGCCGACAATGCGTTCGAGACGTTGTGGTCGCCGGGCATCGGCAGGGTGCAACCCTCGATCCTCTTGTCTTCGTATTGCAGGTGAATGTCGAAATGTGCGACGCCGCCCTTATAGGTCAGGTTCTCGGCCCGCACATCCGCCTGCGCGTTGAAACCATAAGTCCGCACGCGCCGGTCTGTGATGCGACCCACCAGTGTTTGCACTTCGGCGTGGTCGGTGCAGCAGACGGCAAGCCCGTAAAACGGCAGGTTCGAGACAAATTCGTAGAACCCGTCGCGCAGCTGGTCGAAATCGCCCCAATGTTCCATATGCTCGGGGTCGATATTGGTGACAATGGCAATGGTCGCAGGCAGACGGTTGAACGAGCCGTCGGATTCGTCCGCCTCGACCACCATCCATTCGCCCTGCCCCATCCGCGCGTTCGAGCCATAAGCGTGAATGATACCGCCATTGATCACGGTCGGGTCAAATTCCCCTGCCACCATCAGTTCAGCCATCATCGTGGTGGTGGTGGTCTTGCCGTGGGTTCCGGCAATGGCAATGTTGGATTTCAGGCGCATCAACTCGGCCAGCATGTCGGCCCGACGCACCACTGGCAGGCCGCGCGCACGGGCACCGTCCAGCTCCGGGTTGCCCGGTTTGATCGCGGTCGACACCACAACCACGGCGGCGTTCTCAAGGTTTTCAGCGCTTTGACCAACGAAGATTTCGGCCCCCAGCCCCGCCAAACGGTCGGTGATCTTCGAGGCCTTCAAGTCCGAACCTTGCACACGATAGCCTAGATTCAAAAGCACCTCGGCAATGCCCGACATCCCGATCCCGCCAATCCCCACAAAATGGATCGGCCCGACATCCTGCGGCAGTTTGGTTGCTGGGGTCATGCGGTCTCCTTCTGCGCCAACTGTTCGACCTGGGCGACCAAGCGCTCGGTCGCGTCCGGTGCGCCGGTCGATAAGGCGGCATGGGCCATCTTTTGCGCGGCTTCGGGGTTTGTCAGAACTGCGGTGATTTGCTGTGTCAGCGAAGGAACGTCAAGCAGGTTCTCGGGGATCATGATTGCCCCTCCGGCCTGAACCAGCCCGCGTGCATTGGCGGTCTGATGATCGCCCGCTGCGGCGGCATACGGGATCAGGATCGAGGGCCGCCCGATGACGGATATATCCGCCACACTTGACGCGCCTGAGCGTGATATCACCAGCTGCGCATCAGACATGCGACGGGGCACATCCTGAAAGAACGGTTTCACTTCGGCACGGATACCGTGGTCGTCATAAAACGCGGAAACACGGGCGCCGTCTTCGTCGCGGGCCTGATGCGCGACACGAATATGTCGGCGCATCTCATCAGGCAGCGCGGCAATCGCTTCGGGCACAATCTGACTAAGGATGCGCGCACCTTGCGAGCCACCCATCACCAGGATCGACATCGGGTAATCGCCCGGTGGGATATAGCCCGCCGCAGCCCGGTCCAGCACGGCGGCCCGAACCGGGTTGCCGGTATGTATGCCCTTTGCACCGTCCGGCAGATCAGTCGGCCAGACACCACAAGCCACCTGCGCCACGCGGGTCGCAAACAGCTGATTCACGCGGCCCAAAACGCCGTTCTGCTCATGGATCATGCGCGGGATCTTCAACATCGTCGCAGCGCCCAGCGCTGGGATCGAGGGGTAACCGCCAAAGCCGACCACGACGTCCGGTCGGTCGCGCAGCATCTGAAACGCCATACCGGCGACACCACCTGCGATCTTGGGACCGACCATCAGTTTGGCGGCCAGTCCGCCACGAGCGAAGGTTGCCGAGGACGCCTCGACAATTTCAGTCGAATGCGGAAAGCCACCCGTATATCGTGCGCCGCGCGTATCGGTGGACAAGCGCACACGCCAGCCCCTGTGCAGCATCGCCTCGGCTAGCGCCTGAGCCGGGAACATGTGGCCCCCGGTCCCGCCAGCCGCAATCAGAAGGTAGGGTTTGCCCATCAGCCTCGTCCGCGTAGAATATCACCAAGTTCGCCCTGTGGGCGGGTGCGGGTAAACGCCAGAAGCATGCCGATTGCAATACCACCTGCAATCAGCGAGGACCCACCATAGCTAACGAACGGCAAAGTCATGCCTTTGGCAGGCAAAAGGCGCACGGCGACGCCCATATTGATCATCGCCTGAACCCCGAACATGCAGGCCAGACCGGTGCCCGCCAGGCGGATGAACATGTCGCGCTCGCGCATCAGCCGCAGCAATGACCGCACGACGATCAGGGAATACAGCGCGATGATGATCAGCACCAGGATCAGGCCATATTCCTCGGCCGCGACAGCGATGATGAAATCCGTATGGGCATCGGGCAGCGACCATTTCACCTGCCCTTCACCCACGCCGACACCGAAAAGCCCGCCCTCGCGGATCGCATTGGTGGCATAGCCCAGCTGGGTGGTCGGATCGACCTCTTGGTTCAGAAATCCGTCAATACGTCGGGCGAAATGTTCCGAGTTGGAATAGGCGAACATACCGCCTAGCACGACAAACCCCGCCATACCAACCAGCAACAACATCGGCGCACCGGCAACGAAATACATCACGCCCCAGCCAAACAGGATCAGGCAGGCCTGACCAAAATCGGGCTGCATAACCAACATGGCGACAATCGCCATGCACAGCGCAAAAGACCATAGCCGACCGGGCGGGCCGTTGATCTGTTGTGACGCGGCCAGCAACCAGGCCGCCACAACGATAAACCCGGGTTTCAGAAATTCAGACGGCTGCAGCGAGGCAAAGCCAAGCGAATACCAACGCACCGCACCTTTGCCAAAATCTGTGCCAAAGACGGGAAGGAAGACCAGCGCGACAAAAGCAGCAAGAAACCCCAACACCGCCAGACGTCGAACCAGTGTGGGCGACATCATCGAAGTCAGCAGCATCGCAACAAGCGCCATTCCGCCGAACAACGCCTGGCGTTCGACGTAATGGAACGGGTCGAACCCGTTGCGACCAGCCAGCGGCGGCGATGAGGCCAACCCCAGCAACAGCCCGATGACAAACAGGATCAGTACGCAGGACATCGTCCAACGATCAATCGTCCGCCACCACTTCGGTAGAATCGGTTCTCCGCGCTGGTCTTGGACCGCGCCATACACCATCTCAGTCATGAGATACCGCCACTATCTGCCTCGTCAACGCCCCGTTTTCGGGGTCTACGTGCGAGTCTACAGGGGTTTTAGCGTTTGGGCTAGTGGAATGACGCCGCAACAGGGGGAAATTGGCGCCTTCAAGCCAGTGATCCGCTTCATGGCTTCCCGTCCCGGGCGTTCGGATCACCTAGGGAACAAGATCGTAGTGCTTTATCCTCCTGGATTCGACCAATTCAGCCTTTTTTCCCAGTTGAACTGTGACTTGGGAAATGCGCGTGATCACTGAACCGGCCTCCTGTGCAGTGCGTCAAATTGAGCTTCCTTGTCAGGCGTATTCTGGCACATGGTATTCCGGCCAATATCACAAATGTTCCAACTGCCAATTTCATTCCATTTTCCCAAACCAATCAGAGGACGGAGCCACAGTCACGGACGGACGTTTGCAGCGCGTTTTCACGTCTCCCCCTTGCCATCCCAGCCATTCCACGCCATCCCCCGCGCATGACTTATGATACGATCATCCTGGGCGCCGGTGCTGCTGGCTTGATGTGTGCCGCCCATTGCGTTGGGCGCGTTCTGGTGATCGATCACGCGAAGGCGCCGGGTGAGAAAATCCGCATATCGGGCGGCGGGCGGTGCAATTTCACCAATATGTATGCAGGGTCAGGCAACTTCCTGTCTCAGAACCCGCATTTCTGTAAGTCCGCATTGGCGCGCTACACGCAGTGGGATTTCATTGAAATGGTCGGGCGTCATGACATCGCTTGGCACGAGAAAACACTGGGACAGCTGTTCTGCGACGGTTCCTCGAAACAGATCATCCAAATGTTGCTGGATGAAATAGAGCGCGCCGGGGCCGAGCTGTGGGTAAGGACCGAGATGAAGGACCTGCGCAAAACCGACACTGGTTTCGCGCTGACGGTTGAGCGCGAGGGGCAGCGTCATGCCCTGACCTGCACCAATCTGGTACTGGCCACAGGCGGCAAGTCGATCCCTAAAATGGGGGCGACGGGTCTGGCTTATGACATCGCGCACCAGTTTGGATTGCGGATGACCGAGACACGCGCGGCTCTGGTGCCGTTCACCTTTTCCGATGGCAGGTTCAAGGACCTGTCCGGTGTCTCGCTGCCGACGCGGCTGTCGAACGACCGGACCAGCTTTGACGAGGCTTTGCTTTTCACCCATCGCGGCCTCAGCGGACCAGCTGCGCTGCAACTATCCTCATACTGGCGCGAGGGTGAGGCGATCCGGGTCAACCTCATCCAGGATATGCCACTGTTCGACCTGCTGCGAGATCAGCGCCAAAACAGCGGACGCAAAGCCCTGACTACTGAACTTTCCCGGCAGTTACCCGCGCGATTGGTCGATTTCCTGAGCCAACACATTCCCATGCAGGGCAATCTGGCCGACCAATCGGACACTGCCCTTTCGGACCTGGTCGAGGCCCTGTCGAACTGGCATCTGACCCCTTCCGGGACCGAAGGCTATCGCACCGCCGAGGTCACGCTGGGCGGCATCGACACCGATGATCTGTCGTCAAAAACGATGGAGGCCAGGGATGTCCCCGGCCTCTATGCGATAGGTGAAGCGGTGGATGTCACCGGTTGGCTGGGCGGGTACAATTTCCAATGGGCATGGTCCTCAGGCCATGCCGCTGGAACTGCAATCGCCAGTCGTGGTTAGCCGACACGGTATTTGCGCGGCACTAGCCGACGACGTTGTACCCACGGCCACGCATGCAGTTACGCACCAACACTTCTTTGTTCTGGTTCTTGTTGATCACATCCGCACCGGCGCCAACCAACGCACCTGCAACTGCAGCACGGCCCAGATTATCGCTGCTGTCCTGTACGATCCCGGTCACTGCGGCTGCGCCAACGGCGCCGATGGCTGCATTCCCGGCCGTGGTGCCATCAACAGATGCCTGCGATGCCGCAAGCTGTTGGCACTGCTGCAGATCAACGTTGTAATTAGGGCCAACCGGACCATCAATGATCGGCTGGTAGTTTGCGCCAGTGTTGGTGCAGGCACCCGCAATCAGAATGGCAGGCAGGATCAGGGAAAACTTACGATATGGCATAGTCATAACCTCGTGTTGAATTTGACGGGTAGCAAAACCAAAAAATATGGCGCGTCAAGCTGATAGCATCTCAGCTTGGCCCAACCGGCGATCTATTGCAAATGGCGTGTTCTAAAGCCGTTTGCGAACCTGTTCGGCAAAATCCTCACCGCGTTGTTCGAAATTGTCATATTGATCAAAACTGGCTGCGGCAGGGGCCAGCAAAATCGTCTCGCCCGACTGCGCGTCGTTCATTGCCTGTTCAACGGCTTCTGCCATTGTGGTGCAAACCACGGTATCTGCCTGTAACTGCATTGCAAATCCGGCAGCTTCGCGCCCGATCACATAAGCCTTGAGCACATGTTCACTGGCTGAGTTGAGTGCAGACAACCCGCCCTCTTTCTCAAGCCCGCCACAGATCCAGCGGACCTTCTTGAACGCGTTCAACGCCTTTACAGCGCTGTCGACATTGGTCGCCTTTGAATCGTTCACATAGGTGACCCCATCCGCTTCGGCAATGATCTGACTGCGATGCGGCAGGCCCGGATAGCTGTGCAACGCATCCTGAATGATCCGTGGGGCCAACCCCAACGCGCGGCACGTGGCGTAGGCGGCACAGGCATTCTGGTGATTATGTGCACCGGGCAGACCTTTGATCTCGCGCAGGTCAATCGACCCCGCCTGTCGCCCCTTGCGATATTCCGACAGGAACCCTTTGCGCGCAAATACCTGCCATCCGGGTCCGGTCAACTTGCGGGCAACCGAAATACGGATCACCCGGTCATCCGTTGGCGCTTCGGCCAGCTGACCAGCCAGAAAGGCGCCTTCGTCCTCATCCACGCCGATCACGGCACGGTCAGGGCCACCTTCGGCAAACAGACGGCGCTTGGCGGCGAAATAGCCCCCCGTGCCGCCGTGACGATCCAGATGATCCGGTGACAGATTGGTGAAAACGGCCACATCAGGTGTCAGCGACCGCGCAAGCTCTGTCTGATAGCTCGACAACTCCAACACCACGACCGAGCCATTGCCCCCTGGATCAATGTCCAAAACGCCTCGGCCGATATTCCCCGCCAGCTGTGCCTCACGGCCGGCTTCGATAAGGATATGATGGATAAGGGCGGCGGTGGTTGATTTCCCGTTCGACCCGGTTACCGCGACGACGCGGGGCGGAATATCGAGATTGTCCCATTCCGGCCCAGCGAACGAGCGGAAAAACAAACCGATATCGTTATCCACCGGCACCCCGGCCTCAAGCGCTGCGGCCACCACAGGGTTCGGCGATGGGTAGAGATGCGGTATCCCGGGTGAGACAATCAGACAGGCAACCTCATCAAACGCCCCGTGACGGCCTAGATCGCAGCATGTGAACCCTTCGGCTTCGGCCGCCGCGCGTGCAGCCGGATTATCATCCCAGCAGACGGGTTCGGCAGTACCGGCCCGCAAGGCGCGCGCCGTGGTCAGGCCAGACCGACCCAGCCCCAGAACCGCAACTTTCTGTCCAGAAAACCCTTTGACCGGGATCATTCGTGCACTCCATCCTTGCCGTTTGCCGCGCAGACTACCCTGTACAGGCCACGATGTGGAATGCAAGCGCGGTTAGCCGGGCTTGTTTGCGCGCAAGTCATTCAAGTTTTTCTGGACGGTTACCGTTTTTGGGTGCTCGGACCCTAGAGCCTTCTCAAGAATGCCCAGCGCCTCGCGACATAGCGGCTCGGCTTCATCATACCGACCCGTTGCAGTCAGCAAACCGGCGAGGTTATTGAGGTCGATTGCGTAGCCGTGATGATCGACACCAAGCGCTTTGCGGTCAATCTCAAGCACCTCGCGATAAAGCGGCTCGGCCTCATCGTAGCGACCAGTAGCCTCCAGCAACATGGCGAGATTGTTGAGGTCGGTTGCATAGCCGGTGTGCTCGGAGCCCAGCGCATTGCGGTCAATCTCCAGTGCCTCGCGATAAAGCGGCTCGGCCTCATCATAACGACCCATTGTCTTTAGCAACACGGCGAGGTTGTTCAGTCGGATGGCATAGTTCGGATGTTCGGCACCAATCGTTTTGCGACCAATCTCCAATGCCTCTTGATAGAGCGGCTCGGCCTCGTCATAAAGACCCATAGTCTGCAGCAACCCGGCAAGATTGTTGAGACGGATGGCATAGTCTGGATGCTCGACACCGACCGTTTTGCGACCAATGGCCAGTGCCTCGCGATAGAGCCCCTCAGCATCATCTAAACGACCCGTTGTTTCCAGCAACGAGGCGAGATTGTTGAGACGGATGGCATAGTCCGGATGCTCGACACCGACCGTTTTACGACCAATCTCCAGTGCCTCGCGAGAGAGTAGCTCGGCCTCATCGATGCGGTCCAGCGCTTTTAAGTTGATTGCATGTTCGTTGAGTGCCTGAGCGAGACCTTCAAGTGTTTCATCCAATCGGGCAACTTCTAGAAGTTCACCGCTGAAACGCAAGGCTGCATCATAGTTGCCAGAGCGCTCTGCAAGGTCGCTGGCCTTTCGCAAGTTCTCAAAACGTGCATCCAGTTTTGCCGCCCGGGCATAGTGCGCAGCAGCATCAGCCCAGCGGACTTCAGCCTCAGCAATCTCTCCACGGCCAAAGGCCGCGCGCGCGGCTTCCTCAATCTCCAGTTTGCGACGCTCCTCAATTTCGGCAAACAAATCATCCGCGATGGAGTAATCGCCTTTTTCCAAAGCCTCCCGCGCCTCTGCCAGACGATCCCCGCCGATTTCATTACCGGATCGTTCCAACAGCGCTTCTAACTCGGCAATACGTTTTCGCGCTGTTGCAAGCGACGCGTCTGGATTGGCCATCTGATTTTTGAGCTCAGCAATCTGTGCAATTAACTGCGCTTTCTCATCATCACGGGCAGTTGCCAGTTTCTGCTCTAACTGATGCTCACGCTTTTCTAGAATCGCCAAATGCTGATCCAGAGTCAGCACGTTGACGTCCGGAAGCGGGGTTGGTTTAGGGTCGTCGTGCAGGGGTTTTGATTTTGGCGATATCCATTGAATACAAAACCAGATCGCACCCAGTACCATCCCGATTAACGTCAAGAAAACTGCGACCGCAGCCGAAATTGCCGTCACCCTGTTTTGGTGATCCTCATCCCCAAACCAAGCCCAAATGGAAAACCCAAAATCTGCAAGCCAATCCAACGCCGCACCAATCCATAATCTATTGCACCACCATACCGGCATGTGGTGCGTTTGGAAGGTGGGTTTCGCCTGAGTTCGGGCGTAATCTGCAGGGAACAGGCGTTGTTAGCGCACTTTCAACGTGGCCAGACCGATCATCGCCAGGATCAGAGAGATGATCCAGAACCGGATCACGATGGTGGGCTCGGCCCAGCCCTTTTTCTCATAGTGATGGTGGATAGGGGCCATCAGGAACACGCGGCGTCCTGTGCGTTTGAAGTACAGCACCTGGATGATCACGCTCAGCGCTTCGACCACGAACAGACCTCCGACAACGGCGAGCACCAATTCGTGTTTGGTGGCCACCGCAATCGCGCCCAAAGCGCCGCCCAAGGCAAGCGATCCGGTGTCCCCCATGAACACGGCCGCAGGCGGCGCGTTATACCATAGAAACCCAAGGCCAGCGCCGAACAGGGCCGAGGTGAAAATGAAGATCTCGCCGGTACCGGGCACGTAATGCACATCCAGATACTCGGTAAAGTCGACCCGGCCCACCGCATAGGCGATGATCCCCAGGGTCGATGCCGCGATCATTGCGGGCATGATCGCCAGACCGTCCAACCCGTCGGTCAGGTTCACCGCATTTGCTGAGCCAACAATCACGACAATCGCAAAGGGAATGTAGAATATCCCCAGGTTAAGCAGCGTGTCTTTGAACACCGGTACCGCAAGCTGATTCTGCAGCGCCTCAGGGTGGTGCATCGTGGCCCAAATAGATGCCAGAACCGCGATAATCACACCAAGTCCTAACCGCATTTTTCCAGAAACACCTTTGGTGTTTTGCTTGGAGACCTTGGCATAGTCATCTGCAAACCCAATGGCGGCATAGGCCAACGTTACGAATAAGACCATCCAGACATAGGGGTTGTCCCACCGTGCCCAAACCAGTGTCGATGTGACAAGCGCGCCCACGATCAGCAAGCCGCCCATGGTCGGCGTACCCGCCTTGGAAAAGTGCCCCTCGGGGCCATCATCCCGGATCGGTTGCCCTTTGCCCTGCTTGCGACGCAGAACATTGATCAGCGGTTTGCCAAAAATAAACCCGAAAATCAGCGCTGTCATAAAGGCACCGCCTGCCCGGAACGTGATGTACCTGAAGAGGTTGAAAAAATCCCCTCCGTCCGACAGGCCGGTCAACCAATAGAGCATATCAATACCTTTCCCGTGCGGCGATCATGGCTCAAGCGCGTCCCCTTGCCCCATTTCCCGCAAACCGTCAACAATTCGCGCCAGCGCCATGCTGAGTGATCCTTTGGCCAGAACAGTGTCGCCTGCGCAGATCAGCTCTGGCAGCCGTTCAGCCATCTCAACGCTGGTCTCAAACCAAAGTCCGCGCTTTTCCGCTGGCAACGCATCGTAAAGCGCTTTCATAAGCGGGCCAATGCAGTGAACCTGATCCATCTGCGTCATAGCCGCGACATTCGCCATCGCTGCATGCATGGGGATCTCTTGCGCGCCCAGCTCTTTCATATCACCCAGAAACGCGATCCGGCGCATGCCCTGTGAGGCGGCCAAAACTTCCAAGGCAGCCTCCATCGAAGTTGGATTGGCGTTATAGCTGTCGTCCAGCAATTCGATCTGACCACCACCGGCCAGCGAAATCTGCTCGCGAACGCCGCGACCTTTTACCGGCGACCAGTTGCGCAGGCCGGTGATGGCGTCGTTCAGGTCAACACCAAGTTCAACGCAGGCGGCCAATGCCCCAAGCGCATTCATGGCGAAATGAGTGCCTGCTGATTGCACATCAAAAGAGATGTCTTTTCCGTCGACGCCGGCCGTTGCATGGACCGAGTCAGGTTTTTGCACAACTCCGGTCAGCACGTAATCTGACGCAGCGCGCCCAAAATCGACGATCCCTGCTCCGGCCTCATCTGCGTATTGGCGCAGGATGTCGGCGTGTTCGATATCCGCATTCACGATGGCCGCACCGCCCGGGACCAACCCTTCGAATATCGCGGCTTTCTCTTTCGCTATACCTGCAACCGACTCGAATGCTTCCAGATGGACTGCCGCAACTGTGGTGACCATTCCCACGTGTGGACGGGCCTGACGCGCCAGCGGAGCAATCTCTCCGGGATGATTCATCCCGATCTCGATCACAGCGAATTCGGTATCGCGCGGCATCCGCGCCAGCGTCAGCGGCACACCCCAATGGTTGTTGTAGCTGGCAACGCTGGCATGAGTTTTCCCCTGCGTTTCCAGAATATTGGCTAGCATTTCCTTGGTCGATGTCTTGCCGACGCTGCCGGTTACACCGACCACGCGCGCCTCTGTCCGGGCACGAGCCGCCTGTCCCAGCGCCTCAAGCCCGGTCTGCACGTCCTCGACGATCAGTAACGGCGCGTCCGGGGAAACGCCTTCGGGTATCTGCGAGACCAGCGCGGCGCCTGCGCCCTTCTCAAGCGCTTGCGTCACAAAGTCGTGACCATCGCGCGCCGCCTTCAGCGCAACAAATAGATCTCCGGGCTGCAATGTGCGGGTGTCGATGGATACGCCATTGACCTGCCAATCGGCGGTGGCACGCCCGCCAGTGGCCGCAACAGCCTCGGCCGCAGTCCAGAGCGTCATGCTACCCTCCCGTCGAGGGCGGCCACGCTGATGCTGGCCTGTTCTACGTCGTCGAAAGGTAAAACCTGATCGCCCACGATCTGGCCTGTCTCGTGCCCTTTACCGGCGATCAGCAGCGCATCACCCGGTTGCAGGGCATCTATGCCGCGCAGGATGGCTTCGGCACGATCACCCACTTCGGTTGCCTCGGGCGCGCCCAGCATCACCGCAGTACGAATGGTAGCTGGGTCTTCGGTGCGGGGATTGTCGTCGGTAACAAATACCACATCAGCGTTATTGGCCGCAGCCTTGCCCATCAGCGGTCGCTTGGTCGCATCACGATCTCCGCCGGCACCGATGACGGCAATCAGCCGGCCCATAACATGAGGGCGCAAAGCCTTGAGTGCCGTGGCCACAGCATCTGGCGTATGGGCGTAATCGACAAACACAGCAGCTCCGTTTTCACGCGTCGCAGCCAGTTGCATCCGTCCCCGGACCGTCGTCAGATGTGGCAGGGTCTCGAAAACACGCCTGGGATCTTCGCCACCAGCGATCACCAGCCCACATGCCAGCAGGATGTTTTCAGCCTGGAACCCACCGATCAGGTTCAATCGGGTCTGATATACCTTACCCTGCCACGAAAATCGCAGATCCTGCCCGGTTGCATCAAAGCGCTGATTGAGCAGACACAGATCTGCATCACCCAATCCAACGGTCAGCACATTTTGCCCACGGGTTTCAGCGATACGACGAACCTGCCCACCCTTTGGATCGCTCATGTTGACCACAACCGTGCCGTCCTGAGGCAACACGCGGTCGAAAAGTCCTGCTTTGGCGGCAAAATACGCCTCGAAGGTTTCGTGATAATCCAGATGATCCTGGGTGAAATTCGAGAAACCCGCTGCCGCCAACTGTACCCCGTCCAGGCGGCGCTGCTCGAGACCATGCGAGGATGCTTCCATCGCGGCATGTGTCACACCGTTCTCAGCCGCGTCGGCCAAACACCGATGCAGGGTGATCGGTTCGGGCGTTGTATGCGCCAAAGGGGCAGTCCATGCGCCCTCGACCCCGGTTGTGCCCAGGTTGACGGCCGCATGACCCAGTTCCATCCAGATTTGGCGGACAAAGGTCGCGACAGAGGTTTTACCATTGGTCCCCGTCACAGCCACGATGGTCTGAGGCTGCTTTCCGAACCACAGTGCTGCGCATCCTGCCAGCGCCTGCCTTGGGTCTTCAACCACCACCAGCGCGGCATCCGACCCCGCAAGCACGCCCGCTGCGACCTCGGCCCCTTCGGCATCGGTGAGGATTGCGGCGGCCCCCATGCGCAGAGCATATTGAATGAACTCTGCGCCATGGACGCGCGTTCCCGGAAGTGCCGCAAACAGATAACCGTCTTTGACCTCGCGGCTATCAACGGCCAACCCGGTAATCTCAGGGTTTGCACCCGCACGTGCGGTCAGGGCCAGTTGGCTGAGTTTCTTAGTCCTAGTGCCCATGACCCACCTTTCGCCGGACGCCTAATTCGAGGTCAGCGTTATAGCAGCGCGCGCCTCAGGCTCAAGCCGGGGGCGCAATCCCAACAAGGGCGCGACACGCCCGATCAGCTCCGCAGCCACAGGTACGGCTGTCCACCCTGCTGTACGGCGTTTTTCGCCATAGGCCACGATGGAAGGTTCATCCAGAGTGACGATAAGTACGTATTTCGGATCATAGGCCGGGAAGATCGTCGCAAAAGTGGCGATGACTTTGTCATCATAGTACCCACCGCGCGGTTTCGGTTTGTCTGCCGTACCGGTTTTACCTGCCACGTCATACCCCGCGACATCGCCAAAGCTGGCGGTGCCATCGGTGACAACCTTGCGCAGCATCTTCTGCGCCTGCGTCGCCGCCCCCTGCGACATCACGCGCGGGCCATATTGTGACCCGCTCCGGCGCAGAATGGTTGGGCTGACATAATACCCGCCATTGGCAATCGCCGCATATCCCGCCGCCAGATGCATCGGGCTGGTCGACAAGCCATGGCCATAAGAAATGGTCACTGTGCTCAGCTCACCCCATTTCTTGGGCTTGAGCGGCTCGCCACCTTTTGCTTCGACAATCTCGAACGGGGTCGGTTCGAACATGCCCAGCGAACGCAGGAATTCCTGTTGCCGCTGCGCGCCAATTTGCAGCGCCAGACGCCCAGTACCCCGGTTCGAGCTGTGGACGATCACATCCGCCACGCTGATCTTGCCGTAATTCTTGCCGTTGAACTCACCAATCGGAAAACGCCCGATTTTCATCGGACCCGAGGTGTCGATGATCGTTTCAGAATTCACCAGACCAAGCTGAATTGCCTGCGCGGCGGTGAATATCTTGAACACCGATCCCAGCTCGTAAACGCCCTGCACATAGCGGTTGAACAAGGGGCTGTCCGATGGATCGAACCCCGAGGTCGGGGGGCGCGGGCGATCATTGGGATCAAAGGATGGCAGCGACGCCGCCGAGATGACCTCGCCCGTATGCGCATCCATCAAAACGGCTGAGGCGCCTTTGGCGTTCATGATCTTCATGCCACCAAAAAGCACCTGTTCGACAGCGGCCTGTACAGTCAGATCCAGCGAGAGTTGCAGCGGCTTGTTTCCGTTGGCAGGGTCCCGCAGATAATCGTCGAATTGCTTTTCAATCCCGGCCACGCCGATCACCTCGGCAGCACTGACACCTTCACGCCCAAAACCTGACCCGCCAAGGATATGTGCTGCCAGCTTGCCATTCGGGTATAGGCGCATTTCGCGCGGGCCGAACAGAATACCTGGATCACCGATGTCATGCACGGCTTGCTTCTGCTCGGGCGAGATACGCTTTTTGATCCACAGGAACTTGCGGTTGCCGGTGAAATCCTTGATCAGACGGTCTTTTTCCAAATCCGGGAAGATTGCCACCAGTTGATCCGCGGCGGCAATCGGATCGATCATCAACGGCGGCTGGGCATAGACGGAATAGGTGTCCAGGTTGGTCGCCAGAATGCGCCCTTCGCGGTCAACAATATTGGCGCGCTGCATCGCGATTGTGGCACCGGGGGCGTTGGCCAAGGGTTCTTGCGCCTCGGATGTCGCAAGCATCCCCATCCGAACGCCCACCACCGAGAAGGCGCAAAAGAAGAAAAGACCCAGCACCAGCAAACGGCCCTCGGCCCGAGCGCGGGCCCTGTCCTTCATATCTTCATGGCGCTTCTGGATGTTTTCGCGCTCGATAACCTTGGGATTTTCACCGCGTGCACGCGCATCCAGGACACGGGCCAGAGGGCGGAGGGGCGTGCGCGTCATGGGAACTGAACCTCTCCCAACGCCTTAATGTTGGTTATCGCCTGCAATTCGATGGGATCGACAATCGGAAGATCTGGATCCTCGGCATAGGCAACCTGATCCGCGCGCCCAAACTGCTCTGCTCGCAAGGGCAGCAGGCCGAGACGTTCAAAATTCAGATCCGCCAGCTCTCGAAGACGATCAGGACGGTTCAAATAAGCCCATTCCGCATTCAGAACGGCCAGTCGGACCTGCGCCACGCCGATCTCTCGTTGCAGTGTTTGCGTTTCTTTCACAACTTGCTGGGTGCGGTAGTTCTCTTGATACGCCCAAAGGGCCACCCCGAACACGGCCAAGGCAGTCAACACATACAATACACTCTTCATTTTGCCCTTCCCTCTAGTTGCGGCATCCCAATGGCGCGGGCTTCAATTTCCCCCGCCGGAGCCTCAGTGCGCACAGCAACACGCAGCTTGGCTGAGCGCGAACGCGGGTTTTCTTGTAATTCCTGCTCGTCCGGCCCCACTGCCTTACGGGTTTTGAGCGTAAATTGCGGCTGGTCCTGCGCAATTTCGGGCGCATAGCGATTTGCCCGGCCTGTTTTGCCCGCCCGCGACTGAAAGAACCGCTTGACCATGCGGTCTTCGATCGAATGAAACGTCACAACAGCCAGCTGCCCGCCAGGTTTCAGCGCGCGCTCAGCGGCCATCAGGCCCTGGAACAATTCTTCATATTCTGCATTCACCGCGATGCGCAGCCCCTGAAAGCTGCGTGTCGCGGGATGCGATTGACCGGGTTTGGGCCTGGGCAGACAGGATTCGATAAGCCCCACCAACCGCAAAGTGGTTGTGATCGGCTCTTCCGCCCGCGCCTTGACTATAGACCTGGCAATTCGCCTGCTGGCGCGTTCTTCACCATAGTGAAACAGGATGTCGGCGAGTTGCGCTTCGCTTGCGGTGTTGACCAGATCAGCCGCGCTTTCGCCGTCCTGGCTCATGCGCATGTCCAGCGGGCCGTCCTTCATAAAGGAAAAGCCACGCTCGGCCAAATCCAGCTGCATGGAGGAAACCCCAAGGTCCAGCACCACCCCGTCTAAGTCCTGCGCGTATTCGTCCAGACGCGAAAAGACGCCGGGCTGCATCACCAGCCGATCGCCATAGCCCTTGGCCCAGTCCGCAGCCATTTCAAAGGCCAGCGGATCACGATCAACGCCGACGACCTTGTCCGCGCCTGCCTCGAGCAGGCCACGGGTATATCCCCCGGCACCAAAGGTTCCGTCCAACCAAACACCCGACACCGGAGAGACCGCAGCCAGCAAAGGGCGCAATAATACCGGAATATGTGGTTTGTCAGAAGAGGGTTGCGCACCGGCCATGCCGTCACGCGTCCCCGACGCCATCTAGGAACACCAGAGGGTCAAAATCTTCGGGCTGATCATCCAGCCATTCTTCGGCCGCCGCTAATTCATCAGACTCATAGGTTTCAGGCTTCCAGATCTGGAACGTGTCGCCGGCAGCAATAAAGAAGGCTTCGCCCTCTAGGTCAATCTTGCTGCGCAGCTTGGCAGGCAGGACCAGACGCCCGGTCTCGTCCACATTGGTCGGAAAGGATTGCCCGTGGAACATACGCTGCAGGGTTTTCCGCTGCATCGAACCGCGCGGAAGCGCATCGATCTTGGCGTCAACCTCGTCAATCGCCTGCATAGTATAGCATTCAAGGAATTTGCGCCTGTGGTCGCCATAAACAATTACAAGTTCGGGATTGTCACCGGGCTTCCAGTTGGGATCAGAAGCTTCAAGCACACGGCGAAACGAGGCCGGGATTGATACCCTGCCCTTCGTGTCCACCTTATGGTGGCTTTCACCTCTAAACCTGCGCGCCAAGACGACTGTCCCTTTCGCTTGCGCCCCACTTGAAATTCTCACTCCCCCCAGAATTAAAACGGCGGGTTGATCTGCTGCCACTGATCAACCCGCCGCATTGACCCGCTTTGCGGGATGTCCAGCTGCGCGCGCCACCTGGGGGGATGTCTGCTCGCCCGCGCGCCGGATCTCTTGATTGATGAAAGCGAGAAGCCTGTATGAAACCTGATTTTATTGGTTCGGGGTCGTTTAGCGCCCCATGTGCCTCGTCCTCATCGGATAACTAAGGGATGGCATGGGAATTCATGGAAATCAATAGAAAATTTCTCACACTCATGCCCCAGCTCACAATGTAATCGATAAGAAAATGAATGGAAACTCAATTTATACACCAGAATTAGGATACAACTACCTTATAGTAACCATATATAGATAAATCAGAGAAATTCTGAACGTCCCATGAATTCCCAACATTTTTTTACTTTCGTCGATTCCCCGTAGATAGAGCCAGCAAATCCTCCATTCCAAACTACGAATCAACAAAGGTGGCTCGGCTCCCATGCACCCCCAAGTTACTAAAAACCACCTGAACCCACGATTTCCCATATACGCACGAGCACAGCCGTTCGGCTTCTTCGATAACCGTACCGAAGCAATCGGACCTTACGTCACGATCCTATGGTTTTCAGTGGAACCGCATTAGAAGCGACACCCTTGGCGCAACTCAAACCCATATTTTTAAGGCATATTCGATTGCCAACATTCAACTCTTTGATATCCATGCATTTGCTGCATAGCAGCATTGACGACGTCAACTATTGTGCAATCGCAGCATTTGCTTATTTTCATCCTCAAGCAAACGCCGAAACACTTCGGCACCAACATACGAAACGGGTTACGCAGATGGGTGTAGCAACACAACAAACCGCTCTGAGAAGCGCTCCGGCATTCGGCCTGGCTTCGATGATCGAAACCGCAAAGACCCGGTTTGCACGCTATCGAGCCTACCGCCAGACGGTTAACGAACTGTCCGAGCTGTCCGATCGCGAGTTGGCCGACCTGGGCCTGCACCGCTCAATGATCCGTCGGCTGGCAATGCAGGCCGCAGAAGAACAATTCGCGCGTTAAGCGCACAGCAATACAGAGATCAGACCCTACTCCTCCCTTGGGTCTGCAATCTGCGGCAACGTCTCTCCTCCTCCCTGACGTTGCCGCCTTTTATACCGGCCCTGAACGCCGGAAGCAGATACATCGGGGCTCTCCTCCTCCCTGCCCTGATGTTGAAAGTACGCGGCGACGTCTCTCCTCCTCCCTGACGTCGCCGCGTCTTCCTCATACCGGGATCAAACCCGGGTTCGGATACATCGGGGCTCTCCTCCTCCCTGCCCTGGTGTTGAAAAGAACGGCGGTTTCCTTCCTCCTCCCTGGGAACCGCCGTTTTTCGTTTCTCCCAAAGAAAAAGGCGCCCACCCAGGCGCCTTTCAAAACATTGAGCATGCGCCGTCAGGCGCATTCCTTTTGGTTAAAACGGAACGTCGTCCTTCGGAAAAAGATACTGGGCAACAACCTTCTTGGTGCCCGCCTTGTCGAACGCGACCTCAACCTTGTCGCCCTCGATGCCCTCCACAGCGCCATAGCCGAATTTCTTGTGAAACACCCGTTCGCCCAGCGTGAAACTTGCCACTGCGGTTGCGTCGATCACCGTGTTGCGGGTTTCGCGCGGTTGCGACATGCCATATTGTCCCTGCCGCGCCTGCAGCCGTTTCCAGCCGGGTGAGTTATAGACATTTGCCTCAGCCGCACGGGTTTCGATCCCGGCCGAGGGCTGCCCCCCGCCATAGAGTCCCGGAGGCGTCAGAACCTCGACATGCTCCTCGGGCAGTTCGTCAATAAACCGTGATGGCATCGAATTCTGCCATTGCCCGAACACCCGGCGGTTGGCGGCAAAGGAAATCGTACAGACCTCTTCGGCACGGGTGATGCCCACATAGGCCAGGCGCCGTTCCTCTTCGAGCCCTTTGATTCCGGTCTCGTCCATCGACCGCTGCGACGGGAACAAGCCATCCTCCCAACCCGGCAGGAACACGGCGGGAAACTCCAGCCCCTTGGCCGCATGCAAAGTCATGATCGAGACCTTTGCCCCATCCGTTTCCTTTTCATTGTCCATGACCAGGCTGACATGTTCCAAGAACCCTTGCAGGTTCTCGAAATTGTCCAGCTGGTTGACCAGTTCCTTGAGGTTTTCCAGCCGCCCCGGCGCCTCGGGCGTTTTCTCATTCTGCCAATGGGCGGTATAGCCGGATTCATCCAGCACGATCTGCGCCAGTTCGATATGCGTGTGCTCGGGCGCGCCATAGCGGATCGGAGACACCCCGTCATCAATGACGGTGTCATCATCCACTTCGATCCGTGGTCCGCGTGTCATCGCATTCCACCGAGCCAGCCCGTCGATCAACTCGCGCAGCGCCTTGCCACCCTTGCCCTTGATCAGCCCCTGCTCGACCACGATCCGCGCCCCTTCGACCAGGGACACCCCGTTTTCACGCGCCACCACTTGAATGGTCTGCTGCGCCTTGTCCCCAAGGCCGCGCTTGGGCGTGTTTACGATCCGCTCGAACGCCAGATCATCCTCGGGGCTGACCACCAACCGGAAATAGGCCATGGCATCGCGAATCTCCATCCGCTCATAAAACCGTGGCCCGCCGATCACCTTGTAGGGCATCCCGATGGTCAGGAACCGATCCTCGAACGCGCGCATCTGGTGCGACGCGCGCACGAGGATAGCCATTTCGTCCAGGTTCATCGGACGCACGCCACGCGTCCCGCTCTGCATCGCGTCGATCTCTTCTCCGATCCAACGCGCCTCTTCCTCACCATCCCAATGGCCAATCAGGCGAACCTTTTCACCCTCTTCTCTGTCGGTCCAAAGCTCTTTGCCCAACCGGCTTTCATTGCCCCGAATAACGTTCGAAGCCGCCGCCAGAATATGCGGGGTCGAGCGGTAGTTCTGTTCCAGCCGAACCACAAAAGCACCGGGAAAATCTTTCTCGAACCGCAGGATGTTGCCTACCTCGGCCCCGCGCCAGCCATAGATCGACTGATCGTCATCGCCAACACAGCAGATATTCTTATGCCCCCCGGCCAGCAGACGCAGCCAGAGATATTGGGCGACGTTGGTATCCTGATACTCGTCCACAAGGATGTAGCGGAACCAGCGCTGGTATTGCTCCAGAACATCCGGATGGGTTTGAAAGATCGTGACCATGTGCAACAGCAGATCGCCGAAATCCACCGCATTCAGCTCACGCAGGCGGGTCTGGTATTGGGCATAAAGCTCAATGCCTTTGTTATTATAAGCTCCGGCATCCGCAGCAGGCACTCTATCTGGCGTCAGCGCGCGGTTTTTCCAGTCATCAATGATCCCGGCCAGCATCCGCGCAGGCCAGCGTTTGTCGTCGATATTGGCTGCCTGAGTCAGTTGCTTGAGCAAGCGCTTTTGGTCATCCGTATCCAAAATGGTAAAATTCGACTTGAGGCCCGCCAGTTCGGCATGGCGGCGCAACAGTTTGACGCAGATCGCGTGGAACGTTCCCAGCCACGGCATCCCTTCGGCAGGTCGGCCCAGCATGCGCCCGACCCGTTCTTTCATCTCGCGCGCGGCCTTGTTGGTGAAGGTCACGGCCAGAATCTCATTCTCACGCACCCGATGAGATCTGAGCAGATGGGTGATCCGCGCGGTCAGTGCCTTGGTCTTGCCCGTGCCGGCACCTGCCAGCATCAAAACCGGACCGTCCAGCCGCTCGACCGCTTCGCGCTGTGCCGGGTTGAGGTCGTTCAAATAGTCGACAGCCACCGCAGGCATCGCCCGCGCCGACAGCAATGCGCCCTCGAAGGCGTCCATTTCGTCAAAACTGCTCATACTCTCAAACTACGCCGGATGGGCGCAAAGGGAAAGGCTTTGTTCACGGCTTGTTCACAAGCTTTTAAGATTTTCCTTGCGTTCAATTCCAACCAAATGAAGCGGTGTTCGACTGATGCCATTAACTCTCTGTAAAGCCTTAGGTCAGATGCTTGGCCCAAAGGTTTGGGAGCATATGGATATGGCATTGGCTGAGCGGGGGACGATCAATCATCGACTCAAATGGACCGGGATCACCCTATTGCTGATCAGCCTCGCCATTGGTGCGGGTTGGGGTGTCTATAGGCTTCCTGCGCCCTTGGTGGAACGGATGCTGCGGACAGATATCCTCAAACAGTCAGAATTGTGGAAACGCCGGGTTGTTTTGCATCTTGAAGACCCCGAAAAAACGCTGCGAACCGGCCATATAGACGGGCATGACGCAGAGTTTCTGACCTCGATGCCCGAAGCATCGGATGTCTACCGGTTCAGGTTGTTCGACACGAGTGGACGCGTGGTCTGGTCCACTCGTCAAGGTGAGGTCGGCCTGAGCGAAGACAGCGCGTTCTTTCGCGCCGATGTTGCCCGGGGAATGGTGTACTATTTACAAGAGGTTGTGCCCCTATCCGAGATTGACGGCTTGGACTTGCACACAGGCAACATTCAGAACTCCAGTGCGCATCACATAGTCAAAGTCTTTATGCCGGTTACCAAAAACGGTCGCTTCATCGGTGCGATAGAGTTTTTTACCGATATCTCGGATTTGCGGGCGACCTTCATAACCCGGCTGAGAATTTCGCTGATCGTTCTAAGCGGTGTGGCCCTGTTGGCGCTGGCGATGGTGTCATTGGTGACCTACAGGACCAACCGGGCGCAACTGCGCTCTTTGCACAAACAATCCGAGAAAGAGCGTGATCTGATGGCAGACCAGCTCCGCCTGGCGCGTGAGGTGCGGCTGCTAGGGGAGCTGAACGAATGGCTGCAATCCAGCCGTTCGCTGGATGAACTGTTCGATATGGTTTCGCGCTTTATGACCCATATCCTGCCCGAAGCAGAGGGCAGCGTTTACGTCTACTCGAACTCGCGCGATGTGCTTGATGGCTGTGCCAGTTGGAACGGCGGCACCCATAAGGCACATATCCACCCCGAGGGGTGCTGGGGTCTGCGCCGGGGGCGTACCTATGAATTCGGCGCCTCCGAGATTGATTTCATCTGCGAACATGCGGAACCGCATGACGGGCGCCAATATTTCTGTTTTCCGATTCTGGCTCATGGCGAGACGGTTGGATTGTTGCATCTTCGGGCACATGAAAACTGCGAAGAAGAGTTTCACGTCAGCAGGAAACTGGCGCAGCTCTGTGCTGAACAGATCAGCATGGCCATTGCAAATGTGAGGATGCGCGATCAGCTGCACGACCAGTCCGTGCGTGATCCTTTGACCGGACTGTTCAACCGTCGTCATATGACGGAAACCCTGCGCAAGTCTATTTCACGCAGTCAACAGACCGGTGTACCGCTGAGCCTGATCGCCGTTGATGTCGATCATTTCAAGAAGTTCAACGACACTCATGGCCATGATGCAGGCGACATGGTGCTGCGCGCAGTCGGAGCCGCCTTGGAACAGGGCTGTGACCGGGACGAGGTTGCCTGCCGTATTGGTGGTGAGGAATTCATGCTGATCTTGCCGGACAACACCCCGGATGACGCGGTGAGCCGTGCCGAGAAATTACGGCAGTCGGTCGAAGCGGTTTCGGTCCGATACGGTGACAAGTCGCTGCCGCGAATAACGATTTCGGTTGGTTTATCGCATTACCCGGCGCACGGCACCATGCCGCAAGATTTAATGCGCGCCGCCGATGACGCGCTGTATATGGCAAAAGACAAAGGGCGCAATCAGGTGCAAGTCGCCAAGGGAACGCCAACCGAAACCGGGTCCGCTGATAGCAACGGCCAAAAGGTTCGGACTTCAGGCCCAGTCGCGGCGGCGTGAAGCTCTAGCTAATACTTAGCAAAAACTTCACTTACCCGGCGCCTGATTGCGCGGGCAAGGTAGCCACTTCTATACTTGTTAGCTTTCTCCAAGATCTTGGCCACATCGCGATCTTGCCAACCGTCCTAGCCAGCCCTATCGCCTTTGAGCGGCACAATCCCTAGGTTCTGGACCTATTAATTTGGTTGCCGTCATCCCGCCTGCGTGATTCATACCCGTGAGTTTCAGGGGTATGACATGAGCAATCTATTCT
>NZ_JBXWOK010000004.1:0-223679 GCF_059610845.1 Ruegeria sp. CDSC021 | reverse complement strand
CCAAAGGTATTCCTCTCGGCCATCGCTCTCGCTGCTACAGTCCTATTCTGGCTGTAAATCAATGAGTCTGGAGCCTAGACTCTTAAACGGTCGGTGATCTTTCAGAGGATCGGATAAAGAAGTAACGCAATGATTTGAGGCAAGCAGCACGCAAACGATCTGCCCAAAACCTCTCGGGGCTACACATCCACGATAACCGGACACGGTCAGGCCTTTCATTCCCAACGTTCTTGAAGTCAATCGGCTCGGCACCCGGCACGACCATGCGCGCAACTTGCCTAATGTGTCGAAACTCGGCAAAGCACCTGCCGACCGTGGTCAAAAAGTCCTTAATGAACACACCAAATCACGCCGCAATTCACCAGTCTTGATGCCGCAGCGCAGCAAGGCTATCAAGCATTCACCAACAGGAGGCGTTTGCGAGCGTTAACATGCCGGTTCTACCCAAATCACCGATATACCTGCGCGTATTGTTCGCCTAGAAGTTCGCCAAACAAACAGGACCGGGACCTGATATGACACATTTCGACAAGATCCTGATCGCCAACCGCGGCGAGATTGCCATTCGCGTGATGCGCGCAGCGAATGAGATGGGCAAACGCACAGTCGCCGTATATGCGGAAGAGGACAAGCTTGGCTTGCACCGTTTCAAGGCGGACGAGGCCTATCGCATCGGCGAGGGGATGGGGCCGGTTGCCGCTTACCTCAGCATTGACGAGATTATTCGCGTGGCCAAGGAATGTGGTGCGGATGCCATCCACCCGGGCTATGGCTTGTTGTCGGAAAACCCAGATTTCGTGGATGCCTGCGTCCAGAACGGGATCACCTTCATTGGACCAAAGGCCGAAACCATGCGCGCATTGGGCGACAAGGCCAGCGCCCGCCGCGTGGCCATCGCCGCCGGAGTTCCGGTGATCCCAGCGACCGAAGTGCTGGGCGACGATATGGACGCGATCCGGTCACAAGCCAAAGAGATCGGATATCCCCTGATGCTCAAAGCATCCTGGGGCGGAGGTGGCCGCGGCATGCGCCCAATCGAATCCGAGGACGAACTGGAAGAAAAAGTCCTGGAAGGCCGCCGCGAAGCCGAGGCTGCCTTTGGCAATGGCGAGGGCTATCTGGAAAAGATGATTATCCGCGCCCGCCATGTCGAAGTGCAGATTCTGGGCGACAAACATGGCGAAATTTACCATCTGTATGAGCGCGACTGCTCGGTCCAGCGCCGTAATCAGAAAGTCGTGGAACGCGCGCCTGCCCCGTATCTCAGCGAAGAACAACGCGCGGAAATCTGCGAACTGGGCCGCAAGATTTGCGCCCATGTAAATTATGAATGCGCAGGCACCGTCGAGTTCCTGATGGATATGGAAACCAGCAAGTTCTACTTCATCGAGGTGAACCCGCGCGTTCAGGTGGAACATACCGTCACCGAGGAAGTCACAGGTATCGACATTGTGCAGGCACAGATCCTGATCGCCGAGGGTAAATCGTTGGCCGAAGCCACCGGCGCCGCCAGCCAAGCGGATGTGCACCTGAACGGTCATGCCCTTCAGACCCGGATCACAACCGAAGACCCGCAGAACAACTTCATTCCCGACTACGGTCGCATCACCGCATACCGCTCGGCTACTGGCATGGGTATTCGCCTGGATGGCGGCACGGCCTATGCGGGTGGTGTAATCACGCGGTACTACGACTCGCTGCTGACCAAGGTCACGGCCTGGGCCCCGACGCCACAGGCCGCGATTTCGCGAATGGACCGAGCGTTGCGCGAGTTCCGTATTCGTGGCGTCAGCACCAATATCGACTTTGTCATCAACCTGCTGAAACACCCGACCTTCCTGTCGAATGAATACACCACCAAGTTCATCGACACGACGCCCGAGCTGTTCACCTTTAAACGACGCCGTGACAGGGGCACCAAGGTTCTGACCTATATTGCGGATATCACGGTGAATGGGCATCCCGAAACCAAGGATCGTCCCGAACCGCGTACCGATCTGAAAGAGGCCAAGGCCCCGGCTCTGAAAAGTGAACCGCAGATGGGCACCCGCAATCTGCTAGAACAAAAGGGCCCGCAGGCGGTGGCCGATTGGATGAAGGCTCAGCGCCAGTTGCTGATCACCGACACCACGATGCGCGACGGGCACCAGTCGCTGCTGGCGACGCGGATGCGGTCGATCGACATGATCAAAGTGGCCCCGAGCTATGCGGCCAACCTGCCGCAGCTGTTCAGCGTCGAATGCTGGGGCGGCGCCACTTTCGATGTGGCTTATCGGTTCTTGCAGGAATGTCCGTGGCAACGTCTGCGTGACCTGCGCGAGGTGATGCCGAACCTGATGACCCAGATGCTTTTGCGCGGCGCAAACGGGGTTGGATACACCAATTACCCCGACAACGTGGTGCAGGAATTCGTTCGTCAGGCGTCAGAAAATATCGACGTGTTCCGCGTCTTCGACTCTCTCAACTGGGTCGAAAATATGCGTGTCGCGATGGATGCGGTGGTCGAGAACGGTAAAATCTGTGAAGGCACCGTTTGCTATACTGGCGATATTCTGGACCCGAACCGTGCCAAATATGACCTAAAATACTATGTTGGCATGGCGAAAGAGCTGCGCGATGCCGGGGCTCATATTCTGGGCCTGAAAGACATGGCCGGCCTGCTGAAACCAGCCTCGGCCAAGATTTTGATCCGTGCGCTGAAAGAAGAGGTCGGGTTGCCAATCCACTTCCACACGCACGACACTGCCGGTATCGCCAGCGCCACCATTCTGGCCGCCTCCGAGGCGGGTGTGGACGCAGTGGATTGCGCGATGGACAGCTTCAGTGGCAACACTTCTCAGGCGACATTGGGCACTGTGGTCGAAGCGCTGCGCCATACGGAACGCGACACCGGTCTGGACATCAAGGCCATCCGCGAAATCAGCGACTATTTCGAGGTGGTCCGAGGCCAGTATGCGGCCTTTGAATCTAGCCTGCAGGCCCCTGCATCCGAGGTATATCTGCACGAGATGCCCGGTGGCCAGTTCACTAACCTCAAGGCTCAGGCGCGCAGCCTTGGCCTGGAAGAGCGTTGGCATGAAGTGGCGCAGATGTATGCGGACGTGAACCAGATGTTCGGCGATATCGTCAAAGTCACGCCTTCGTCAAAAGTGGTTGGCGACATGGCGCTGATGATGGTCAGCCAAGGGCTGACGCGCGCCGATGTTGAAAACCCGGACTCGGACGTGGCCTTCCCGGATTCGGTCATCGACATGATGCGCGGCAATCTGGGGCAGCCTCCGGGCGGGTTCCCTGATGCGATCATCAGCAAGGCGCTTAAGGGCGAAAGCCCCAACACTGACCGCCCCGGCAAAGACGTACCCCCGGTCGATCTGGAGGAAACGCGCGCCGAGCTTTCCAAACAACTGGACGGCAAAGAGGTCGACGACGAGGATCTGAACGGATACCTGATGTATCCCAAGGTGTTCCTTGATTACATGGGTCGCCATCGGATCTATGGCCCCGTCCGCACCCTGCCCACGCGCACATTCTTCTATGGAATGGAGCCCGGCGAGGAGATCGCCGCGGAAATCGATCCCGGCAAGACTCTGGAGATTCGCTGTCAGGCCATCGGTGAAACCGATGAAAATGGTGAGGTCAAAGTGTTCTTTGAACTGAACGGTCAGCCCCGTGTGATCCGGGTGCCAAACCGTCTGGTGACATCAACCACGCAGGCCCGACCCAAAGCGGAAATCGGCAACCTCGCACATATCGGCGCACCGATGCCGGGTGTCGTGGCAACCGTTGCGGTTACTTCGGGACAAGAGGTCAAAGAAGGCGATATGCTTTTGACCATCGAGGCCATGAAGATGGAGACTGGCATTCACGCCGAAAGGGACGCCGTAGTCAAAGCCATCCACGTTCAGCCAGGCGGCCAAATTGACGCCAAGGACCTGCTGATCGAGCTGGAATAGCAAAAAAGGCGCGCCTCTGAGGCGCGCCTTTTCCATTTCATTGGGTTAAGGTTCATCCGTCTACGGTTTCTTCTTCAACCTCATCTTCGACCAATGCCTTTTCTGTTTCATCACCAGAAACATCATAATCCGCAAGCGCCGGCAGACCCAGCAGGTCGTGCAGCTCGTTCAGGGCGTCGTCAGACAACTCGCGACCGCCGGTCAGAGTATCCAGAGCCTCTTGCGGGTCAGAAGATCCGGCCAGGTTTGTCTCGGCCTCCTCTACAGCCAGCGCAGCCTCTTCGACCGCGTCGTCGTACTTGTCCTGAGCGGTGATGCCCTCGGCAAGCTCGTCTTCGGTCGGCTCATAGGCCTCTTCGATCTCTTCTGCGGTCAGTTCCTGCAGGTCTTCCAGTTCGTCGTTCTTATCCTGCAGATCTGTCGCCGCATCGGTATGACCAAGAATGCTCTGCTGATAAGAGTACAGTTTTCCTGGCATACTGTTCGGAGACGCATTCATAAGAGCCGTTTGGCTGGCATGGGCTGCGTTCAGACCTTTAAGCTCCGATGCAATTTTGCCGTGCTTGTTGGGGTGAACCGGCTCCTCATCAACGACAGCAGTGGTAACTTTGGTCATCTTGGCAGGTTTCTTATTGCCCTTGACCAGATTACCAATCGAAGCGACCAGCCCGTTTTTCTTTTGAGTCGTAGCGCCCGTTTTGGCAGTTTTTTGCTTTTTCAGGCCAAGACTGGCGAGCAACCCTTTGCCAGTCCCCTTTTTACCCAAGGACTTGCCACCTTTCACCTGTGAGGACTTGTCGCCAGACTTATCCGCGCCGTTCCCATTTCCACCACCATTGCCTTTGCCACCGCCATTACCTTTGCCGCCACCATTTTTGGCGATGGCCATATCAGGTACGGCAACAACTGCCACAAAGCTTACAGCGCCAAGCAGCAGAAATGAGGTCGCAACTACACGCGAAAGTAACAAGAACCGTTTCATATTATTCACCTGTCCTTCTTGAGCAGTGGCAGCAGATACCACAAAATCAAGCACCTGAGTTAACGTTGACAGTTAGTTAATAATTGAATTTGGGTAAAATGGTGGCTTTTTTCGGCGTGTGCGACCCACCGCGCTCACACCGCCAGCACAATATTGGCTATTGCAGCTACGAAGATTGAACCAAATGTCAGCAGCATTCCGATTTGCCTGAGGATAACGATCTGCGGAGACCTGCCAAACCCATATGCATGAAGCAGGCGACCACCCAGCAAGGCCAATCCCAACAGGTTCAACAGCAACCCGCTGGCGCCCTGCAATTCAACCATCGCCATCAATAACAGCGCAAACGGCGCGTATTCCGCGAAATTGCCATGAGTTCGGATCGCCTTGATCATTTGCCCCTTGCCACCATCCCCGTAGGAAACCTTTTCGCCCCGTCGGTGGCCAATGACCCGAAGGCTCAGCGCCAGATACAAAAAGGCGGCTAATGCCGCATAAACCGGTGTAATTGTCAGCATGGGTGGCTCCGTCTATTAATATTCCTAAGCTCTGGGCAAAGCTTAACGCGGAATCTCGACCGGTCCAGTTGAACCGGGCTGCTGCTACGCGAGGTCAAGTCTGTCTGGATTTCCTCCGCACGAGAAGATTTTTTGCAAAAGTCGCGTTTTTCCCCTTGCAGCTTTCCGCCAGAATTAATACTTCACGCCTCACTCAACGGCGCGGGCGTAGCTCAGGGGTAGAGCATAACCTTGCCAAGGTTAGGGTCGGGCGTTCGAATCGCCTCGCCCGCTCCATTGAGAGGTCTCCGGACCAAATATGTATCTGATGCGGGCGTAGCTCAGGGGTAGAGCATAACCTTGCCAAGGTTAGGGTCGGGCGTTCGAATCGCCTCGCCCGCTCCAGATACAAACCCTCTCACTCAACGCTGTTTTCTTATGGCGCGGCCTGCTGAAAAAGCATGACCCGCGTATATGTTCATATGCCGCAACCGAACAAAGCCACCTTCACATTGGCCGCGCGGACGGCGCATAAGAACGTCTTTGACACCGCGCCGAAGTACTCCGATCACGACCCGGACCGAATCTTCCGAGTGACAACGTTTGAGCAGGGCTAGAAGGCCTTGAACGTCATTGTGGTCAGCGAGCGTTCTATACCCGAGATCACCAGCAGATTTTCATTGATGAAATGTCCCACATCCTCGGCCTCGGGGATGTAAAGCTTCAGCAGCAGGTCATATTCGCCGCTGGTAGAGTAGAGCTCCGAGTGGATTTCGCGCAACGCGATCTCTTCAGCCACCTTGTAAGTGGTGCCGGGTTTGCAGCGGATCTGGATGAAAACACAGGTGGACATGGGCCGGGCCTTGTTGGTTGAGTTGGCCGCAGGCTGACATGGGCTGCGCCCGGGCGCAATCCCCTGCAACAGTTTGCGGCGATTGCGACGGATGGTCTGGATCAACCCGCCCTACCCCGTCTATAAGCACGCCTGTAGTAAAAGGAATTCGCCCATGCGCAGCGCAAAGATCAGCCGTCAGACCGCCGAAACCGAGATCACGGTCGAGGTCAATCTGGATGGGACTGGCCAGTATGACAATCAGACCGGCGTCGGTTTCTTTGACCACATGCTGGATCAGTTAGCGCGCCATTCTCTGATCGACATGACGATCCGCGCCAAGGGCGATTACCACATCGACGACCACCACACGGTCGAGGATACCGGAATCGCACTGGGGCAAGCGTTGACACAGGCCTTGGGCGACAAAAAGGGCATCCGGCGGTATGGCGAATGTCACCTGCCGATGGACGATGCACAGGTGCGCTGTGCGCTGGATCTGTCAGGGCGACCGTTTCTGATCTGGAACGTAGACCTGCAGACACCCAAGATAGGCACCTTCGACACTGAACTGGTGCGCGAGTTCTTTCAGGCGCTGGCCACTCATGGCGGCATCACGCTGCATATCGACCAGTTGCACGGGTTCAACAGCCACCACATCGCAGAAGCGGCGTTCAAAGCTGTCGCGCGCGCATTGCGCGACGCGGTTGAGACCGATGCGCGCAAAGCAGATGCGATTCCGTCGACCAAGGGCGCGTTGTAAATGCTCACCGCCATTATCGACTATGAAAGCGGCAATCTGCATTCCGCTGAAAAGGCGTTTCAGCGCATGGCGCGGGAACTGGACGCCGGCGAGGTCGTGGTCACATCCGACGCGGATGTCGTGGCGCGCGCCGACCGGCTGGTGCTGCCCGGCGACGGCGCTTTCCCTGCCTGCGCGGCCGAGCTGCGCGGGCACAAGGGTATCTATGACGCGATGGTCGAAGCGGTCGAGCAGAAAGCCCGCCCATTTCTGGGTATCTGCGTCGGTATGCAGCTGATGGCCTCGAAAGGTCATGAGTACACTGACACCGATGGGTTGGACTGGATTGCTGGGGATGTGGTGCAGATTGCGCCGTCAGACCGGTCGCTGAAAGTGCCGCATATGGGTTGGAACGATCTGGTGTTGGAAAGCGAACACCCTGTCTTTGCCGGGGTCACATCAGGCGATCACGCCTATTTCGTCCACTCATACCATTTCCGGGTCAGCGATCCGGCACAGCGTCTGGCCTATGTGGATTACGGTCAGGACGTCACGGCCGTAATTGGCCGTGACACTATGGTCGGGATGCAGTTCCATCCTGAGAAAAGCCAGGATGTGGGCCTGCGCATGATCGGGAATTTCCTGACCTGGACGCCCTGAGCGGTTACTGAACCCGTGTCCAGTCCTGCCCGCGACACACCAATCCACCCGCAACACAACCTTTGACGGTCAGCTTGTTCTGGCTGTCCAAGGTCATTTTCGAGCTGTAGGTCTTGTCTCTGTCCGGAGCCCAGATCTTGCCCCCGCCATAGGTGCCGTCGCCATCGGGCACCATATCCCAGATGATCTGCTTGCCGAGGTTTTCATATTCCAACTGTTCATTCCCGTCTTTGTCAAAAGCGGTATCGATGGTACCGCAAATCGCGCTGCCGCATTCGGCGATCGAAACATGCAGATACCCGCCGGAGTCTCCGGGCTGGGTTTTCCAAAGACCGTCAACCGGGTCGGCCATCGCCGCTCCCGAAATCAGAGATGCCAGCCCCAAGGCTGCTGCAAAAGCTGTTTTCTTCATAAAATCCTCCCTATTTGACCAGCAGTCTGGCGCGCTGGTGGACGTGGGGCAAGATTGACTTTGCGTCGCGTTGCATCCCCTGCCCTGCCTGTGCGATATCCCGCCGGGAAAACAGCGATTCAAGGCCTGACAACATGATCCTCTATCCTGCCATCGACCTCAAAGACGGACAGGCCGTGCGCCTGCTGCGCGGAGAAATGGACAAAGCGACCGTGTTCAATGAAGACCCCGCCGCCCAGGCCCGTGCCTTTGTCGACGCGGGGTGCGAATGGCTACATCTGGTTGACCTGAACGGTGCATTTGCCGGTGAGCCGGTCAACGCCGCCCCAGTCGAGGCAATTCTGAAGGAATGCAACGTTCCCGCCCAGCTTGGTGGCGGTATCCGCGACATGGTCACCATTGAAACCTGGATCGACAAAGGTCTGGCCCGAGTGATTCTGGGCACAATCGCGGTTGAGAACCCGGATCTGGTGCGCGAGGCGGCCAAAGCCTTTCCCGGCAAAGTTGCCGTTGGCATTGATGCCCGCAACGGCATGGTCGCGACCAAAGGCTGGGCTGAAGAGACGAATGTACAGGTCACTGATCTGGCGCGCAGCTTCGAAGACGCTGGCGTTGCTGCAATCATCTATACCGATATCAACCGCGATGGCGCGATGCAGGGCCCTAACATTGAGGCCACCGCGGACTTGGCCCGTGCCGTATCGATCCCGGTGATCGCGTCAGGCGGCGTCAGCTCATTGGATGATCTGATTGCTCTGCGTGATTGCGGTGTGGAATTGAACGGCGCGATTTCCGGCCGGGCGCTGTATGACGGCGCGATTGACCTGGCAGAGGCCATTCGCGCCCTGACCTGATTTACTGCGCGGCAGCCGCAGTCAGCTTTGCCAGCGCCCCGCGCATTTTCTCGATGATGGGAGAGTTTTCGACCGCGTCGAACTCATCCATCGTCTCTTTTGGATCTTCATAGATCAGCCAAACCTGACCGTCGGCATCTTCATACGCTTGCACCTTGAGCGGCAGGAACAGTCCGGCACGCGGGTCGATCTGCATTGCAGGCGTACCTAGCGCAGGATTGCCGAAAATCAGCACCTGATTGGGCGGGATAGGCGTTCCGACCTTTTCAGCTCCGGCGGCGTGGTCGATCCGCGCAAAAACCGTTGCACCCGCGTTGCCAATCGCCGCCTCAAGCGCGTCCAGCGCCTGGGTCACCGATTTGTCGGTCTTCATCTTGATGATATCGTCAGCCATTGCGGCAGCTGCTCCTGCGAAAATGAAAGTGGTTGCTAAAAAGAGTCTACGCATCTCATTGATCTCCTGATGAATTGGGGACAGTTTTCACAGGTTCCAGAGTTGTGACAATCACAAGTCTGGCATCGGCGGGGCTTTGCCGTTAGAGGTGCGCCAACAAAGGACGAGAGATGCTGAAAACCCGTATCATACCCTGTCTGGATGTCGCCGATGGCCGCGTTGTCAAAGGTGTTAACTTTGTTGGCTTGCGCGATGCGGGTGACCCGGTGGAATCCGCCAAGGCCTATGACGCGGCAGGCGCTGACGAGATTTGCTTTCTGGACATCCATGCCACCCATGAAAACCGGGGGACCATGTTCGATGTGGTGCAGCGCACAGCGGAACAGTGCTTTGTACCCCTGACCGTTGGCGGCGGCGTGCGGACCAAGGAAGACGTGCGCGCTCTGTTGCTGGCCGGTGCAGACAAGGTCAGCTTCAACTCGGCGGCAGTGGCAAACCCGGATGTGATCGCCCAAGCCGCCGATCAATTCGGCAGCCAGTGCATCGTCTGTGCCATCGACGCCAAGACCGTCAGTCCCGGCAAGTGGGAAATTTTCACTCATGGCGGACGCAAGCCCACCGGCATCGACGCGGTTGAGTTCGCCAAAACCGTCGTCGCCAAGGGCGCGGGTGAGATTCTGCTGACTTCGATGGATCGCGATGGTACCAAAGCCGGGTTCAACTTGCCGCTGACACGCGCCATTTCGGATGCTGTGAATGTACCAGTGATCGCCTCGGGCGGGGTTGGAACTCTGGATCATCTGGTCGAAGGCGTCACCGAAGGCGGTGCCAGCGCTGTCCTTGCCGCATCGATCTTTCACTTCGGCGAATTCACCATCCGCGAGGCCAAGGAACACATGGCTGCCGCTGGCATCCCGATGAGGCTGACATGAGCATTCTGCACGACCTGGCCCAAACGATTGAGGCCCGCAAAGGGACGGATCCTGAAGGCAGCTGGACCGCCAAGCTGTTGGCCAAGGGCCCCGAGAAATGCGCCGAGAAATTCGGCGAAGAGGCGGTTGAGGCCATCATTGAGGCGGTCAAGGGCGACCAGGCCAAGCTGACCTCAGAGGCGGCGGATGTACTGTATCACCTGCTGGTCATGCTGGCCGCGCGCGATGTGGCGCTGGATGATGTGTTGGCCGAACTGGTCCGGCGTCAGGGCACCAGCGGCATCGCGGAAAAGGCCGCGCGACCCAAGGGGTGACGCAGGTGTTGTCGATCCTTTATTCTGATCCTGACAGGTTCGCAGGTCAAAGGGCGCGCAGATGATCAGAGCTTTGGTATTTGGACTGGCGCTAGCCGTTCTGGGGTCCTGCGCAATTGCCCCGCCGTCCACCAGTGATGAAGTTCAGCGCCTGGCGTCTGAAATCCGCAACCTCGGGCCTGACATCGACCCTGAAGAGGCCAACCGCGCCGCGCGCATTGCCTATGCCTACACCGATCAACTGGCCCAGGAATATCAGATCACCGACCCGCCACTGATCCACAATGCCAAAGTCAACAAGGGCCTGAAGCCGCGCGGACTGTGTTGGCACTGGGCCGAGGATATCGAACGGCGGCTGGATCAAGAAAACTTCCGGACGCTGGAAATGCACCGCGCCATCGCTAATGCCGACAACCCGTTCCGGATCGACCACAGCACTGCAATCATCAGTCGCAAAGGCGAGACAATGTATGACGGTGTTGTGCTGGACCCCTGGCGCTATGGCGGCGTGCTGTACTGGACGCCCTTACCACAAGACACGCGCTATGACTGGGTTCCGCGCGAAGTGGTTCTGGAAAAGCGGCGTTTGGAACAATTCGGCGAACTGCAACCATATCTCGGTGAATAACCGCTCAGAGTTTCGACGAAATCATTCCGGTGGCAAAACCACCCATGCGCAATTCGCCAAACAAACGCTGATATTCGATCTTCGGGCAGCGGTTCATCACGACATCCACCCCGCGCACCTGCGCTGTAGCCGCAGCCGGGGCATGTTCTATTCCAATCTGCATCCAGATTGTGCGCAGATTGGGAAACGCCTCCAGCGCCGCGTCCACTATGGGTGGTACAGCTTCGGATCGGCGAAAGATATCGACCATGTCTACCGGTTCGGAAATCTCGGATAGCGACGCACGGATTGTCTGGCCAAACAGCATCTTGCCCGCATGGCCGGGGTTAACAGGGATCACTTTGTATCCCTTAAGCGACAAATACCGCGCCACATAATAGCTGGGTCGCACCGGATTCATCGACACGCCCGCCACCGCAATGGTTTTGGTACGCTTTAGAATCCGGGTCAGGAATTCATCGGAATATTCAGTCATTTGTGCACCCTAGTCGCCCTTTCCAAAAGAAAAAAGCGCCCAGGAATACCTGAGCGCCAGTTGTTGGAACGAGGGACAGTGAAATGACCCGCGGCAGTTCCGTTCCGCGGTCACTGTGACATTTAAGCATGAGTTCAGAGAAAAAAAGAGGTAGCGCGCAATTTTGTGATGACAGATCAGAAAAAAACGACCGCCGCCCTGTTATTCATACAGAACGCTTGGCCAATGCGCCTCGGCCTCGCGGATATAAGCTGCGGTATCGCGTTGCCAGATGCGCTCGATTTCTGGCGAGTGGGTCAGATATAGCCGACCGTCAATCACCTGCCAAATAGTCGGATCGGTGCTGACAAGCTCTCCTTGCGCCATTGCGAAGGCGCAGTATCCGCCGAACTGAGGTGCATAGGCACGCGGATTCATCTCAAACGCGTCCCGATTCTCAGCGGTGGCAAAGTGCCATTCGGCGCCTTTCCACATAACCGCATATTCAGGCTGACCCCGAACAGGCGTTTCGCCATTGAAATAGGACACCGCATCATATCCGGCCATAGCTGCACCGTCCGTCCGATAGAAGACGGGCAGATCCTGCGCAAACGCAGGAAGAGCAATCACACAGGCGGCAATCGCGCCAAAAAGGAAACGTCTGTTCATGGTCATCGGATCACAAATAGAAACTCAGGGTATCAAGATGCAATTTATTATCGCAACTGAAACCCCTTTTAACGCGCTTGTGAACATTCGAACCGTCAACGCCAGCCTTTAGTCGAAAATGTCCTCGATCACATCCCAGGCTTCATCCAGCACCCGTGAGAAAACGCCTTTTTTCTTCTTCTTTTTGCTCTTGTAGGGACGATCCTGCTTGGCTGTTTGACGGTTCGCCTTGGCATCTTCCAGTTTGCGCTTTGGCATCATCTTGAGGTTATGCAGCGGGGCACCGCAGCTTGAACAACTGAGCTCTTGGCGCTGCGTGCCTTTTAGAACAAGCGCTGCCCGGGTCCCACAGTAACAGCAGGTCGCAATTTTGGATGGCGTGGAAATGGCGTTCTCCTGTCGTTATCTTTGCCTAGAAGCATATAGGGCAATCGCCGCCGCATTTGAGACATTGAGAGAACCAAACCCGCCCACAGCGTCAATTTTGACCAACTTGTCGACTGTTTCTTTGGTTTTTTGCCTCAGGCCCGGTCCCTCTGCGCCTAACACCAATGCCACTGGCTGGTCCGGGTTACCTCCCAAGGCGGCCTCGATCGTGTCGTCCGCCTCTCCGTCCAGTCCTAGGACCAGAAACCCCATTCCCTGCAACTCGACAATGGCATCAGCCAGGTTACGCACCCGCAGATAGGGTTGACGTTCCAGTGCGCCGCTGGCGGTCTTGGCCAGCGCGCCAGTTTCCGGCGCCGCGTGATGGCGCATACCGACAACAGCGCTGGCTCCAAGAACCTCAGCTGACCGTAGAATCGCTCCGACATTATGGGGGTCGGTTACGCGGTCTAACAAAATGACGCGCGGATGTTCGCGCCCGATGCAGTTTTCCGCCAGACCACCCCATTCCAAAGGCTTAACCTCAAGGGCCGCGCCCTGATGAACCGACCCCGGGTCGATCGGAGCGGAAAATTTGCGTGGATCAACCATCTCGGGCTCAATGCCTGCAAATTCAATGGCTTCCACCAGCTTGTCCCGCGCATTCCGCGTCACAATCAGGTGCAATTTAGTGCGGTTTGGGTTCATAAGCGCATCCCGCACCGCGTGCAGACCAAACAGCCAAACAGTTTCGGATGCAGCAGCTTTGCGCGCCTGTTCTTTTTCGACGACCCACTTGGGTTTCTTCATTTCTTTGGCCTCCGGGCCGCGAATTCGGTTTCCTGCGTCAAAGCAGTATTTTCCTGTTGACGCTCCTTTAGAGCGCTAGTAATCACGCCTCCACGTCAGGTGCAACGCCTGACAGTGGGCGACAGGCCGCAAGGTGTGGCAGGGGACTGTAACTCCCTCGCGGAGACGCACGCCTGGTTCGATTCCAGGGTCGCCCACCATTTTCTTCCAGACATCCAGCAAGCTTTGCCAGCGCGGGTGATGGATGGCTGATCACACAGCACCATGTAGAAATTGGCAGGACCAATGGCCCCGCCTTATGACCGTTCTGTCAGGCGGCAGCTTCACGTTGCGCAGTGACCCGGTCAAACCAGGCCAAGATCGCCTCAAGGTCGGGCTCAATCTGCTCGGCACCGCCGCCCGTAAATTCTTCGAATTTGGCCGTGTTCAAACCGTTCACCCCGACAAGAACCGGAATGTCCTGCGCCAGTGCTTCAGCGATGACCGGGCGAAAACCGCGCCCATCCGCCTCGTGCTTGCCGAACTTGTTAACGATCAGCAAATGGGGATTCTCTGCCAGCGATGCCGTCACATATCCAACTGCCCGCTCAAGTGCCGCAGGGTCCAGACGGCAGCCGCGCGACTGAGTACCCAAAGACTGCGAAATCCGGATGGTCTCGCCCTCGGGCAGGATACGGACGTCCATGTCGCACTTGCTGCTGTCGGCGCATTCGGTGTTGGTTTGCACCACACCCGCCAACTGCGCATCTGCGGCCAAAAGGCGATCCGCAGCCGCGCTCAGCAGACGGTCGGTTGCACCGCGGTCGGTGGTCGTAACATAGGCGAGGTACATGCAAATCCCCTTGTCGCAACAATTCGAAACATCAAATAGCACGCACGACCCGCCCCGACCACCACTCAGCTTATGGCAGCGGAGACAATCCGATCACCGGTTCGTGTAGGTGAAGCAGGATTGCAAATGCCGCCAGCGCTACAAACCCGATCCAAACAGGCGGCCAAGGGCGTGGCGCACGCAAAGAAAACCTTGCAGTGTTGCGCGATAGCCGACCCCATTCAGCACCCATCTGACGGGACTTGCGTCGATCAATCAGCGGCAGCCCCATCGCAGCAAATACCGCAAACAAACCGAACAAAATCACGTGGGACAGGCTACCATTGGCCAGCAGATGAGCGACAGCCCACACCAACAGCGCCACCAAAACCGGGTGGCGCGTGGTGCGCAGAATGCCGGGCTTTTCCGGATCGAACGGGCGCTGGCCCAGGCCACCAAATGAAAACGGGTTCTGGATCGTCAAGCCCGCAACCGCGAGCCAGCACACAACGGGCATCATCAGAACGGGAATCCAGCGGAATATCCAAATGGGTGGGATCACCTCGACATACGGGGCTTGCGCTGCAGCGATGATCAACCAACCCAGAACCAGCAGAGACAAGATGGAATAAGCCACGAAATACCCGCGCCGTCCGAACGTAGTGATCAGACGATCGCGCACAGCGGGGCGCGCTGGTATCGCATGGGTCGCCAGAAACGCTATCAGTGCAGCAAAGAATAGGGGCCAGCCTGCCATGGTAGTCTCCGATCATTTGCGCCAGGTTTAATCACCGGCGCCGGAACGTCCTTGCCCGAAATCAAATGAGGCAGAGAGGCGGTTGTTCCGCCTTTCTGCCGATGTTTACAGGCCCAGCGCCTTGCGACGTTCCTCGGCAAAGCCCTGCACGATGCGGTCAGCTATCAGCGCAAGGATAGCCATCGCCGCCCCTGCTGAAATCCCCAACCCCACATCCGCCTGGCCCAGCGCCAGGTAGATCGACTGGCCCAGACCGGTGGTTCCGATCAGCGCAGCGATCACCAGCATGGCAAAGGCGTAAAGGATGGTCTGGTTCAGACCCAGTAAGATAGTCGGCGCAGCATAAGGAGCGCGCACGTCACGCATGATCTGCCACTCGGTCGCGCCACTAGAGATGGCGGCCTCCATCATCTCATCCGGTGTGTTGACCAGCCCGTGCCGTGTGTAGCGGATCATCGGAACAACGGCATAGGCGCAGATTGCCAGAAAGGCCGAAAACTCGCCGATCTGAAACACCATCAGCACAGGAATCAGGAACACGAACAGTGGGATCGTCTGCAACATGTCACAGACGGGGCGGACCACCTTCCAAACAGGCAACCAGACCGCACTGGCAAGACCAATCACACCACCGACTACGGCACAAGAAAACACCGCAGCACCGCTCAGATACAGCGATAACAGCGCGCGTTCCCACAGGCCCGAGACAAGAATGGTACAGAGCAATCCGACCGAAAGCGCCGCCAATCGCCAGCCCCCTGCCACCCACCCCAACGCGGCGGCGGCAGTCAGAACGAAAGGCCAGGGCAGATTGGCAATGCCGGTTTCCAGCATCCCGATCAGGATCAGCATCACAAGCCCGCCGGTCAGGTGTCCGCGCCATGCCATTAGCACAGCAATCGCTGCGGCGGCGGCGAACAGGCCATAGCTCATCACGGGCGTCCACTGAAAACCCCATGTGAACGGCAGCACGGCCTGGTCCAAACCAATCCGAAGCGGCAGCAGCACATAGAACAAAGAGTTGTTCTTGAGCGCGTCAAGCCACGGCCCATTAGCCTGGGTAAACGCCGTCAGCCCGCCGTCAATCACCCCGGCCAGCGGGTCGAGAATGGTCAGTTCGGACGGGTTCGGCAGCCTGGTCCAAAAGGCAGCGGTGAACAGCACGGCAACGCCAATTACTGCCCAGGCGACACGCTGGTCATAGCGTTTACGTTCGGTCGCCAGCGTCCCGCTCATCCGGTCGATGACGACGGCAAAGACCACGATCACCAGACCGGCCATCAAGGCTTCGCCGAACTGTGCCTTGCGCATGGTCAGAAGAACCTCCCAACCGATATCGTTGAAGCCGCCAATGACGGCTGCGATGATAACCATCGACAGCGCAGCCATTAGGCACTGGTTCACACCGACCATGATCTGCGTGGCTGCAGCCGGGATCTCGACCTGAAACAGCTGTTGAAACCGCGTGCCGCCGGACATGATGGCAGCCTCTTTGATTTCCGGTTCGACCCGCTCCAGCCCCAACATCACGTTGCGCGCCATCGGAGGGGCCGCATAGATGGCCGAGGCGATCAGCCCAACCACAGGACCGAAACCAAACAGCAGCAGCAGCGGCGTCAGATAAGCGAATGTCGGCACGGTCTGCATCACGTCCAGCACGGCCTGCACAAATGACTTCACGCGCGGAACTTCGTTGGCAAGGATACCGATAGCTCCGCCCATGATCAGCGCAACCGGCACGGAAACGGCCACTAACGCTAGGGTGTTCATACTTTCGGCCCAATAGCCCGATGCCAACACAAAGCTAAGGCCCACAAAGCCCAGCGCCGCCATCGGCAAGCCGCCCAGATACCAACCCAGCGCAGTCACCAGACCGATCAGGATGGGCCATGGCGTATTGCCGAGAACAAAGTTGGCCCAGTTCATGGGATAGGCCATGAGATCGGAAAACAGCCGCGCCACCGGTTTGATCCCGTTCAGGAACCAGTCCAGAAACGTGCCGACCCATTGCGTTGCAGGCAGTTCCCAGCCTGCGGGCCATTTGACCAGCCAGGGCGCGACGCCTTCCAGCGCCAGACACAACGCACCGACGATCACTGTGATCAGTGCGGCGCGCGCGCCAATGCTCAGGCGCGCCTGCGGCACAGAAACTTCCGTCGCTACAGTCATGTTTCATCAACCTGCAGGGCGGCGGCCAGATCGGACGGATGAACCGTTCCGACGATGTTACCATCGGCATCCCTGACGGGCACCGGTTCATATAACTCCATGCAATGCGCCAATGCAGCGTCCAATGTCATCGAGGTTGTCAGGCCAGGGTCATCTGGTCCCCGCTCTCCGTCTTGGCGCATGACCGATGCGACCTTGGCATGCTGACCCTTGGCGACATCCTTTGAAAACTCTCGCACGTAATCATCCACCGGGCGCAGTACGATATCGGTGGGTGTACCGATCTGGACTATCTTGCCGTCGCGCATGATGGCAATCCGGTCGGCCAGTTTCAGCGCCTCTTGAATATCGTGGGTGATGAAGACGATGGATTTCTGCAACGTCGCCTGAATGCGCAGGAATTCATCCTGCAACTGACGGCGGATCAAGGGATCGAGGGCCGAGAATGGTTCGTCCAAAAACCAGATATCGGGGTTCACGGCCAGAGACCGGGCAATCCCGACACGCTGCCGCTGACCACCCGAAAGCTGACGCGGGAAGCTGTCTTCGCGCCCCTCCAGACCGACCAACGAGATCACCTCCTGCGCACGGGCCTGCCGCTCTTTGCGGCTAACACCCTGAACACGCAGCGGATAGGCGACGTTTTCGGCAACGGTCATATGCGGGAACAGGCCGAAATGCTGAAATACCATGCCCAGCTTTTTGCGGCGCAGCTCGGTCATGGCTTTCTTTGACGCGCCGATGACGTTCTCGCCATCCACACGGATTTCGCCACCCGTGCCCGACAAAAGCTGCGAGATACAGCGGATCAAAGTGGACTTGCCCGATCCGGACAGGCCCATGATCACAAACAGCTCGCCCTCCTTGACCTCGAAATTGGCATCCTGAACGGCGGGGATGAACCCGTTTTCCCGCAGATCGGCAGCGGCTTTGTTAGCGTCATTCCCTGACCGAGACAGCGCGTCGGTCAGGGCTTTGTCAGCGCCGGGGCCAAACACCTGCCAGAGATTCTGGCAGGCGATGGCTGGCGAATTTACGTCAGTCACTGATGTCAGCTCACTGCGTTGCCGCGTCGACAACAGGGCGCCATTTGCCTTCGTTTTCAGCCATCCAAGCGGCGACGACCTCTTCGACGGAACCACCATCAACGTCGATCGCACCCATCATCGGCTGCTGATCTTCGACCGCCAGCTGATAGTTGGTCAGGATTTCATAGGCTGCGGGCCATTTGTCTTCCATGCCGCTCCAACCCGCCTTGAAGATGCGCGACGGCGAGAAATCGCAATCGTTCACAGCGTTCGGGTTCGGGCCCCAAGCGGGATCGGTGAAACAGGCGTCTTCCCCGGCTGGCAGTTCGACGAATTGCACATCATAGGCCGACATGGCCCAATGCGGCTGCCAGAAGGTGATCAGCAGCGGCGAGTTGCGCTCGGTCGAGGCCCGAAGCTCGGCTATCAAAGCCCCCTCGGAACCTGCGGGAACCGCTTTGAACGGCAGATCCAGGCCCACCATACGGTCAGCGCCGGGCGTACCCCAATCAGCCGGGTAATCGACCAGACGGCCCCCGGGCAGCGTTTCGGCCGTCGCAAATACCTGCGCGCAGTCCTTCAGCGCTTCCCATGCGGGCAGGCCGGGACACAGATCAGCCACATGCGCGGGATAGGCGATGCCTTCTTTGGCGTCGAGGCCCAGATCGCCGATTTCAACGACGGTGCCTTCGTCAATCTTCTTGGCATATTCATCCGATACGTTGGACGACCAGATTTCCAGGGTCGCGTCGATGTCACCATCGGCCAGCGCCTGGAACTGATTCATCATGCCTGCGGTCACATATTCCACATTGTATCCGGCAGCTTTCAGCATCTCACCCGCGACATGGGTGGTCACGTGCTGGCCAGTCCATTCGTTGATCGCCAGTTTGATCGGCTGATCCACGGCCCCCATCTCGGCGGCATAGGCAGAGCCTGCAACGGTCAGCGCCATCAGGCTTACACTCAGTTTTTTCATTGATTTTCTCCCTGCAATATTCGTTTTGCCCGGTCCGGCGCGCTGTTACGCGCCAGTCGGCTTGTCATGTGACAAATCCATGTCGCAACATGCACAAAAACTGGCGAAGAAGGGAAGCAGACAGTTCGGCGCGGCACGGAATAACTCGCCCCTTTGCCCAAGTGTTTCCCCTCTTTCAGCATCATGCTAGGCGCCCGCGCCCACTGCATTTCCCCAGCATTGCGGTGCGGATATTGATTGACGAGTCAATCACAAACTAGAATCACCCACTTTGTCGAGCATTTCTTTTGGGCTTGGGATGTTTTTTTACCTTGGCAGGCATGTGTCCCGGGCCACCTTGCAACACCGACCGCAAAACGCGACGCTAGGTTTGGAGGATTCTGCAGATGCGCCATTTCGACGAGATTTTCGCCATAGCCGCCAGCCGTCACGGCGGGACAGATGCCCTGAGCAACAAGCTTTCCAAACCCAAAAGCCCTGCGGAACTGGCTGAAATGCCCGAAGATCGCTGGCTGTCGATTATCACGAAATGCATCTTTCAGGCCGGGTTTAACTGGAAGGTCATCGAAAACAAATGGGACGGGTTCGAAACCGCTTTTGACGGGTTCGACATTGGACGCTGCGCCTTTATGGATGACGAAAAGTTCGATGCTCTGCTGCAGGACACTCGAATCGTGCGCAATGGCACCAAGATCGCCACGGTCCGCGACAATGCTGCCTTTTTGCTGGAACTGCGCCAAGAAGGTGGCATCGGAAAGATTCTGGGAGGGTGGCCTTCGGATGACTATGTCGGTTTGCTGAACATGCTGAGCAAGCGAGGGTCGCGTCTGGGTGGCGCATCGGCGCAATATGCAATGCGATTTGCGGGGCGTGACAGTTTCATCCTGTCACAGGATGTGACCGCACGGCTGGTGGCCGAGGGCGTGGTCGATAAGCCGCCGACATCGAAAAAGGCCATGGCCTCGGTTCAAGCGGCATTCAACACATGGATGGAACAGTCCGGGCGATCTCTGACGGAAATCAGCCGCGTCCTGGCAATGAGCCTGTAAAAAAACCATTTGCACACGAGTGCTGCCAGAATAGATTTTTTGTCATGTTGCGCCTCATTTTGATGACGTCCCTTTTGGTATTCACCGCTTGCGGTCGCCCCCTGACTGATCAGGAGGCTGCTTTTACCCGCACACTTCAGGGTGATACGCTGAAACTCAACAAAGTGCGGTTGGTCGAAGGCGCACCAGTTGCGCCAATAACTTTCTATCGTAAAGATCGGTCACGCCTTGCTTGCCGCGAACGCATTTTGCCCGCCCCGCAGGAAGGTATCGTGACCGCAAAACCCGCAGCGGTGGCCCTATTCAACAAAGTCTATTTCACGCGGGACTGGTATCTGGACGACTACATGTCCGAATTCCCGGATCGGATGAGCCTGATCGCGGCGATGCTGTTGGGTCATGAACTGACCCATGTCTGGCAATGGCAAAACCGCAAGAAAACCGGATATCACCCGCTGCGCGCCGCAGCCGAGCATGGCGGCAACAGCGACCCCTACCAATTCGATCTGGAGAGCTCGCCTGATTTCCTGTCCTATGGGTTCGAACAGCAGGGCGCCATTGTCGAGGAATACATTTGTTGCCGGGCGCTGGATCCTTCGGCACCCCGCACCAGACGTCTGCACGAGATGCTGGGCGCACATTTCGATCTGGCTCCGCTACGTGGTGACAAGCGTGAAAGCGCAGTGGTCATCCCCTGGGCCGATGCCGAGATCGAAGGAATCTGTCGGTGACGTTCAGTCGGCCTGCAGCGTCTGCAGATAAGCCACCAGATCCACGATCGGCTGGCTGGTCAGGATCGGCTGCCCATCTGGTGTTTTCATCGCCGTATCCTGCCCTTCGAAATACGGTCCATAGACTGGCATCGGGCTGCCATGGCTGACCAGCGGGTCTCGTCCATCTATGCGCGCCACAACACGAGCGGTCGGGAATACCCCTTCGCTGCTTGCAAGCCGCGTCAGGTCAGTTGGCTGAATAACAAGGACGCCTGCCATTGGACCATATCCCGTCGCGTCGATCCCGTGGCAGGTTGCACAATAATGCTGGTACAGCTCGGCGCCGGTATCTGTATCCTGCGCGCTGACCTGAGACGCCGTCACAAACGCCGCTATCGATAGCGCCCCTATTGCCTGTCTGATCATCACATCCTCCTGTCAGATTTGACATTTTCAGGCTTGCCCGTGCCTAGGCTTGGCGCAATGATCCAGATCAACGAGGCAATAGGAAAACCGCATGACACAATATGCTGCTATTATGCTTGTGGCTGGAATTGGGGTTCCGATCCTTGCCGCGTTGAATGCCGCATTGGGCAAATTGATCGGGTCGCCAACAACAGCGGCTGTGGTCCTGTTTGCGATAGCCTTTGCATCAAGTGCAGCGTTGATGGTGGTTTTTCCCGGCTTTGGAGCCCTTTCAAAAATTGCCGATGCCCCCAAGCACCTGCTTCTGGCCGGTGTGCTTGTCGCCTTTTATGTTCTGTCAATCACCCATGTTGCGCCACATTTTGGGGTCGGCAACGCGGTGTTCTTTGTCCTTCTTGGGCAACTCGTCAGCACTGCAGCCATCGACCACTTCGGCTTGTTTGGCGCGCAGGTCACCCCGCTGACATGGGTTCGCGCAAGCGGTATCGCAGTGATGGCTGCAGGCGTTGCCATCACTCAACTGGCCTAAGCGCGCCTCCGTCCAGCCTCAGTGTTCGGTCCATCCGGGCGGCAAGCTGCATGTTATGTGTGGCGATCAGAGCCGAGAGCCCCTCGTTCCGCACCAAAGCCATCAATGCGTCAAAAACCTGATCCGAGGTTTCAGGGTCCAAATTGCCTGTCGGCTCATCCGCAAGAAGAACCCGAGGTTTGTTGGCCAATGCGCGGCAGAAGGCCACGCGTTGCTGCTCACCGCCAGACAGGGCGGCCGGCCGGTGATCGGCGCGCGCGGCGACGCCGACATGATCCAGAAGGGACATCGCCCGTTCCTGGGCTGCCCTTTCGGACACGCCATTGGCCAGCTGCGGCAGTGTGATATTTTCCAGCGCGGTGAATTCCGGCAACAGATGGTGGAACTGATAGACAAAGCCGACATCCTGCCGCCGCAAGGCAGTACGTGTGCGATCACCTTTCCCCGTCACGTTCTGGCCCACGACCTCAACCGATCCTGTGTCGGGTGTGTCCAACAATCCGGCAATATGCAACAGCGTCGACTTACCGGCACCAGAGGGCGCCACAAGAGCCACGGCCTCGCCCGCACGCAGGTCCAAATCGACACCGCGCAATACCTGAACCTCACCCGGCTTACCTTTGAGATAAGTCTTGGTCAGACCGGCCAATCGCATCATTACATCACTCATAGCGCAGCGCCTCAACAGGGTTCAGCCGCGCCGCGCGACGGGCGGGGAAATAGGTGACCAGAAATGACAGGCCCAGAGATAGGCCAACAGCCTTGAGCACATCCGACAGATGCAGTTCAGCTGGAAGCGCATAAATACCGCGGATGGACGGATCCCAAACACCGCCCCCCATTACAAAGTTCACAAAGCTGAAGATCGGGTCGATATAGATCGCAAAGAGACAGCCCAGCACCACGCCCAACCCAGTGCCGATGATCCCGGTAAACGCGCCGCAGATAAAGAACACGCGCAGGATCGAGCCTTCGCTCAGCCCGATGGTGCGTAAGATGCCGATGTCTCGGCCCTTGTTTTTCACCAGCATGATCAGACCCGAAACGATGTTCATCGCGGCGATCAGAACCAGGATCGACAGAATGATGAACATGACATTGTCTTCCACCTCAAGCGCACGCAGGAACCCGCCCGAGGCATCCTGCCATGTCCAGATCTGACTGCGCTCACCTGCGGCCTCAAGGATGGGGATCAGGATCGGCGTCAACTCTTCGGGGCGGTCGACCATGACCTCGATCTCATCGGCCACGCCCTCGCGGTTGAAAAAACCCTGCGCCTGTTCGAAGGGCATATAGACCCGCGTCCGGTCGATGTCATAACGCCCGGCCGAAAACACATAAACCACCTGATAGGCATTCACCCGGGGAGAGGTGCCAAACGCGGTCTTCACCCCATTGGGCGAGGTCAGCTTGATGGTATCGCCCACCGTCGCCCCGATGCTGCGCGCGACACCTGAACCTATGGCAATGACGTCCTGGCCGTTCTGAAACATCGACAGATCACCAACCGCCTGTTCGCTTTCGGCGACACCTGGCAGTTCCAGCAAATCTTCGGGCTGGATGCCAAATACCTCAACCCCGCTGCTGCGGTCGCGATTGGTGATCAGAACCTGACCTTTCACCAAAGGTGCTGCACGCTGAACGCCTGGAACCTGAGCGATCCGGTCGGCCATGTCCGTATAATCCGCAATAGTGCGATCGACCTGCCCCTGCGAAGTGAACTCACCCGATGAATACACGGTCACATGGGCGTTAGCCCCCAGAATGGTTCCGACAAATTCGGACCGGAAACCGGACCTGACGGCCAATGTGGCGATCAGCGCAAACACTGCCAGGGTAATCCCGATCAGCGAAATCCATGTCATCACGCTGACGCCACCTTCAGCACGGCGCGCACGCAGGTATCGCCAAGCGATTTTCCACTCAAAAAGCGCAAATGGCGGTGGTGTCTTGGCCATGTCTGCTCCGCTGGTTTTGTTTTGTGGCGACCCTCTCGGCAATTCGACCGGGGGTCAAGCCGGTTATCCGCCCACTTCGACTTGCCCCGTCAAAGCAGCGGTTCTGTTCAAGGCGGCCTCGGCGATGGAACGATCGCAGATACCGCGGCTTTCCAGCTCGTGAAACACCCGGTTTCGAATGTCGGCGGGCAGCTTGTAAAGCGCTCTGTTATGCAAGCCTAGGGTCAGAGTTTCCGGATCGTCCAGGCGGGAAAGCTCATCGGTCAGTTTCTGCGCCGAAAAGGATGGCCACAGCCCTATGCTAGTGTTTCCCGAGGGTTCGAACCAAGGCGCAAAACCGACTTCGGATTTCAGACAAAATGCATTCAACAACATAAACTCAGACGGGCGTCTGCGAGAGGCAAATAGCGACTGAACCGATCCGTGGCGCGCATTTATCTCTTGCAGCAGATCCAGGATCAGCGACCGGCGCACAGGATAAGGCGTTGCGAAATTTGTTGTCTGCAGGCCGTCCGTTTCCGGTATCGACGCGCCCAGCGCATCAAAGCTCTGTTCCAGCCAGCGTCTGTGATAATCGCTGTTCACACCGATAAACGGAATCCGCGCCGCACCACTGTCCGAGAAAAACTCGGCCTCCTGAAAGGGGCGCAGAAACAGGTTCTTGGTGTCCAGTATCACAATGTTTTCTGTCGAGGCAGCCCGAGCAGATCCCAATTTCAACACCTGCTGTGTCCGGTATCCGTTGTTGCCACGCCATCCACCCTTGCGCGCGCCCGGAATGCGGTATCGGTTTTCGACCAATATCCTGTCCGAGATCGACCGGCGCGCGCATTGCCCAGGAGCCAGCAAAACGTCATCGCCGCTCAGGACTTCAACTTTGGGTCGCAACGGACCGTAAGAAGCCAAAATCGGTTCCACCATCGCGCGCAGTGCCGGTTCGTCCACATCGTTCATGATCACCCGGATCGAGCCGACCTGATCAGGGTCAACAAATCGGGCAAAAGACAATGCCTGCAATTCAAGCAAGGGGAAGTCTTTGGAATAGACGACGGTTGTGAAGCTCAGCAAACCGTGGATCCTTTTGTGATTTTCGGCCCGTGTATCAGCAAATTGCAGGTGATCCAATTCCGCAAGAAATTCAACCATCGGCGAATCAGGTCGGGGTTTTTCAAAATACGGATGATTTCCACATGCCGCATTATACCCTTGGTTGTGAAGCCCTTCACAGACAGCACCGCATTGTTTCAGCTATGAAGTCAATGTGAGCATTCAGGGTGAAACTGCACTCAAAATGCAACATTTTAGGCGCAATATTATTTCGCTTTTTGATTATTTAAAGAAACTTTGTCACCCTACTTTGTGGGGGAATTCATTTCCAGAGCGGGGGTCGCTCATGAATATTCGTACTGAAACAGAACTACCGGGCGCAATTTCGGCCCGGAAACTATCTACAGAAATTGATTGCGAGACCGCAGCACTGCTGCGCGCGGCGATACGCCCGATATTTTCCGGTGCCGCAAGCTGGGGCAATCTGACGGATATCCTGAAAGATAAAGGGTACCATTTGGCGTTTCGACAGGGGCGGTTATGTATCACCGATCGCATGACTGGCGACCGTGTTTGCGGAATACGCTTTCTGGGGTTCGAATTTAAGGACCTGGTCAATCGCTTGGGCCGTCCGATCGTTGTTCCACGCGGATCCGAGGCTGATGGTGATCTGCTATCCGTCCGACCGACTGCGGCAGGCCACTAATAGCGCCGCCAAAACTGTACGGATCGGCGGGCCGTTTTCCATAGGCTATGGCGTGCCGCCAGTTTGATCCCGTCTGGGGTATCTGGGCGCCGCAGTAATTCGATCATCAGATTGGCAGGCATGTGTCCGCGGCGGTAGAACCGGAAGAAATCCTGTTGGGTCAGGGTCCGCGCTGCATTGAAACCTGAATAGAATTGAACCCAGACACGGGCATAATCCTCGGCGGTTTTGACAATGTCGCTGGTTACGCCCCTGCCCCAGAACATGGAAACAGGCTCATCCGTGCGCTCTCCCTGATATCCGGTAGCGACAAGCCTCAGCATCAGGTCATAATCCGCAGCCACCCGAAACTGCGTGTCATGCCCGCCAAGCGCCTGAAACACATCCCGCCGCAGCAACACCGAATTATGGCAGAACGGCATCCGCTGCAGGATCGCTTTGAGCGACATGCGCTTTTCCCGACTTTCCGAACCGTCCTCGTATTTGCGCAGGGTCGAGCCATACAGGAAATCCGGTCGAGATTCGGCAAGCTGGTCGGCAAGGGTGTTCAAAATGCCATCCGATGCCAACGAGTCATCCGAGTTCAGGAACAGCAGATATTCACCCTGTGCAGCCTCGGCGCCTTTGTTCATGGCATCATACAGGCCAGTATCAGGCGCGCTGATCACGCGCGTTCGTGGTGCACCTGCCGTCAGCTCTTCCAGAAACGCCACCGTGCCGTCATTCGATGCGCCATCCTGAATGATATGTTCGGCCCGGTCGCAACTCTGCCGGGCCATACAGGCTATGACTTCGCGGAAACTGTCCTGCCGCCCTTGGGACAGAAGGTTATATGTCGCCGTGATGACCGAGATCAGCGGCGTGTCGGTTTCAGGCAATGCGCTCATAGATCTCGGCGATCTTGGTGACGGCGGCTTCGGGGCTCAACTCTTCGCTTTCGCCTGTGCGGCGGCAAGTCAGTTCCACCACACCGTTCTTCAGGCCGCGCGGGCCGACCGTGATCCGCCAAGGCAGGCCGATCAAATCCATCGTGGCGAATTTACCGCCTGCCCGTTCGTTACGGTCATCATAAAGTGGCTCCAACCCCAGCACGGTCAGCGCGGCATAGAGTTTTTCACAGGCTGCGTCCGCTTCGTCATCGCCTTGTTTCAGGTTCACGATACCGCAATGGAACGGGGTCACGCCCTCTGGCCAGATGATGCCCTTGTCGTCATGGCTGGCTTCAATGATCGCGCCAACCAAGCGGCTGACACCGATGCCGTGGCTACCCATATGGACCGGAACCGGTTTGCCATCGGGGCCTTGAACGGTTGCCCCAAGAGGTTCGGAATATTTTGTGCCGAAATAAAAGATCTGGCCAACTTCGATCCCGCGCGCCACGCGGCGCCGATCTTCCGGCACCTGATTGAACAGCGCCTCGTCATGCGTCTCGTCGGTGCGGGCGTATTTTGAAGTGAACTCTTCCAGAATAGACTGACATTGATCACGGTCGTCATAGTCAATCTGACGGTCGCCAAATGTCAGGTCGGTGACGGCGCTGTCATAGAATACCTCAGACTCGCCGGTTTCAGCCAAAACTAGGAATTCATGCGTATCGTCGCCACCGATTGGGCCGGAATCGGCGCGCATCGGGATCGCCTGCAAGCCCATGCGCTCATAGGTGCGCAGATATGTAACCAGGTGGCGGTTATAGGCGTGCAGCGCATCCTCTTTGGTCAAGTCGAAATTATAACCGTCCTTCATATAGAACTCGCGGCCCCGCATCACGCCGAAACGCGGACGGATTTCATCGCGGAATTTCCACTGGATCTGATAGAGCGTCAGCGGCAGGTCCTTGTAACTACTGACATGACCCCGAAAAATGTCGGTCACCAGTTCCTCGGCAGTCGGGGTAAAAAGCATGTCCCGGTCATGCCGGTCTTTCATTCGCAACATTTCCTGGCCGTAGTCGTCATAACGTCCGGATTCGCGCCACAGATCTGCCGATTGCATGACAGGCATCTGAATGGCGATGTGACCCGCTCGCGCCTGTTCTTCGTGCACGATGTTTTCCAGCTTGCGCAGAACTTTGAACCCCAGCGGGAGCCAGGAATAGATCCCAGCAGCGGCCTGCTTGATCATGCCCGCGCGCAGCATCAGCCGGTGGCTGACGATCTGAGCCTCGGAGGGGTTTTCCTTGAGAACGGGCAGAAAGTAACGGCTGAGGCGCATGGCTTGACCTTTAGAGGTAAAATTCGACTTCAAAGGTGATTATGCCAAAGCCCCGCCGGGGGCAATCACGCATTGGGATTTTACGACCACGGGCCTGTCGGTTTTTTGATTGACCCGCCAGTCAGCTGCGTCAAATGTGGCGGCAATGTAAAGTCACCGAGGCGCCCATGCAGACCATTCAAGAACCCGCCCGTCAGATCCCGGTTGTGCACAGCACAGATGTTCTTGTCGTAGGCTCTGGCCCTGCAGGTCTGGCCGCAGCGCTGGCGGCCGCACGAGCCGGGGCCGAAGTGTCGCTGGTCGACCGCTTCGGCTGCATGGGCGGCAATATCACTGCTGTCGGCGTTGAAGGCTTTGCTTGGTATCGCCACGAGCAAACGGTCGAGGCTGGCGGCATCGGCATGGAGTTCGAAACCCGCGCCAAGGAAATGGGTGCGGCGGTGCCAGAAAGTCAGTCGCTGAGTTATGAGTTGGACAGCGAAGGGTTCAAATTGGTCGCCGACAAACTGATCGAAGAGGCCGGTGTGCATCCGATGCTGCACCGGCAATTCGTGGCTCCGATCATGGACGGCGACCGGATCACCGGCATCATCACCGAATCCAAAGCCGGGCGCGAGGCGATACTGGCGAAGGTTGTCATTGACGCTACAGGGGACGCAGATGTCGCCCATCGCGCCGGTGCGCCCACGCACAAGACCGCACGCGAAGACATGATGGCGGCCTCGGTCATGTTCCATCTGGCGGGCGTCGACAAGCGCGCCTTTATCGAAGGCGTAAAGGCCGACCCCCAGACCTATAAGGATTGGGGCGGTGGCGGCGAATGGAACATTGAGACTAGCGGTAAAGAGGACGACATGTACTCGCCCTTTGTGCACAAACCGTTCCAGCAGGCGATTGATCAGGGGCTGATCCCGGCACATCTGAACACCATCGCGGGCACTTGGGGCGCGATGCATGACACCGGTGAGCTGACCTATATGAACCTGATTCATCTGGCCGAGATCGATGGCACCGATCCCGACAGCATGACCCGCGGTGAGATCGAAGGGCGGCGTCAGTCAATGCTCGCCATCGAGGCGCTGCGCCGGTTCATGCCCGGGTGTGAGAACGCCCGGCTGCGGAATTTCGGGATGACCATCGGCATCCGCGACACCCGCAAGATCGACGCGGTGTACAACATGACCGAGGATGACGCCCGCCATCAGGGCCGGTTCGAAGACACCATCGGCATCTATCCCGAATTCATCGACGGCTATGGCATTCTGATCCTGCCCACGACTGGTCGGTACATGCATATCCCCTATCGGTCGATGCTGCCCAAAGGGATCAGAGGCTTGCTGGTCGCGGGCCGGTCACATGGGGCGGACCGGGTTGCCCATGCGGCGACGCGCAACATGGCTTGCTGTGCGGTCATGGGTCAGGGCGCGGGGATTGCTGCGGCGCTTTCACTCAAAAGCAACCAAGACCTCGATAAATTGAACCTTGCCCCGGTGCATAAAGAACTGGCACGGCAAGGCGTGAGGATACGCTGATGGACCACATCCCAACAATCGACATTGCTCCGCTGGGTGACTCCAGTCACCCCGATTTCAACGCAACCGTTCAGGCAGTCATGGATGCCTGCACCCGGATTGGGTTCCTGTCGATTACCGGCACCGGCGTTTCGCGGGATACCGTCAACAACATGCGCACTTGCGTCCGGGCGATTTTCGACATCGACGATGATGCGAAATGGGATCAGGCGATCACACGCGAGAATTATCGCGGTTTTATCCCGATGGGGTTTTTCACCCCGAATGACGGGTTGGGCAAAGCGGATAAATACGAAGGCTACAAGCTGCATTATCAGGTGGACCTGGATGCGCCCATCCGCCGAGATTGTGCCCTCTATGGCCCAAATATCTGGCCCCGCCATGTTCCACGGGCACAGGCAGTGATTCTGGATTACTGGTCAAAGCTGGACGGTGTCGCGCATATGCTGCTGGGCGCGCTGGAGATGGGATTGAAGCTACCTGCGAACCAGCTGCGCGCTGCGTTCCGCGACCCCATGACCAATATGACCTTGTTGCACTACCCCCCTCAGGCCCCGGACGAGGCCGGGTACGGCATCCACCCGCATAAAGACACGGATGCGCTGACCATCATCGCCCCGGACCCGGTCGGCGGGCTTGAGGTTCAGACCCGTGACGGAGGCTGGATAACCCCCGACTGCCCGCCGGGTGGGTTCGTCGTCAATATCGGTGACATGCTGGAGCTTTGGTCAGGTGGGCGCTTGAAATCCACGCCGCACCGGGTGGTCAACCGGTCGGGAAAAGAACGCTATTCCTTCCCATATTTCGCGGTGCCGCGTCATGATGTGGTTGTCGAACCGCTTTTACCGCCCCTGCCCGGCTTTGACAGGCCATCCGTGCATTGCGGCCATTGGTCGGCTGAAATCTGGCGCACCAACTGGCCCGATGAAACAGCGCATGACGCCACCCCTGAACTGGGCACGTTAAGCGACTAGCCCCGCGCGATTCTGGCGGGTCATGAAGCGCTTGCATCGTAGGGCCGCATACGCCAAGAACATTTGGACGTGCCGAAACAAGGGGACAGCCATGGCTTTGCCGGTAAGAGATCAACTCAGGTACTGGGGCATCGCCGCAGTGGTTATTGTACTGCTGTTGTGGGCACTTGGCGATGTATTGCTGCCCTTTGTAATCGGTGGCGCGATTGCCTATTTCCTTGATCCTGTTGCGGATAGGCTTGAAAAGCTGGGCCTGTCCCGCATGGCCGCTACCGGGGTAATCACGGTTGTCGGCGTTTTGGGTTTCGTACTGCTTATCCTGATGGTCGTTCCGGCGCTGATCACCCAGTTGATCGACCTGGTCGAGGTTATGCCCAGCCTTCTCAAGCAGCTAAGAGGGTTTATCGAACAGCAATTCCCGTCGCTTTTGGACCGCGAATCCAACACGCACCAGTTTCTGGTGTCCTTGGGAGAGACGCTTCAGTCCAAAACTGGTGATGTCCTGCAATCTGTCGCTGCGTCGCTTGGATCAGCCATCAACGTGGTGGTTCTGCTGGTGATTGTCCCAGTGGTCACCGTCTACATGCTGTTGGACTGGGACCGCATGATTGCTCGTATCGCAGAGCTTTTGCCCCGCGACCACGCCCCCACCATCAAGCGGCTGGCTGGTGAGATTGACAGCGTTCTGGCCTCATTTGTACGTGGAATGGGCACGGTCTGCCTGATCCTGGGCACCTATTACGCCGTCGCGCTGATGGCCGTCGGACTGCAGTTCGGGCTGGTCGTTGGGTTCATCGCCGGCTTGGTCACGTTTATCCCTTATCTGGGCGCCCTGATCGGGGGCTCACTGGCCATTGGTTTGGCACTTTTCCAGTTCTGGGGAGACTGGACGCAAATTGGGCTGGTCGCAGCGGTCTTTGCATTGGGTCAGGTGGCCGAGGGCAATTTTCTGACGCCAAAGCTCGTCGGCAGCTCGGTCGGGTTGCACCCGGTCTGGCTGTTGCTGGCATTGTCGGTCTTTGGCGCCCTGTTCGGATTTGTCGGGATGCTGATCGCCGTCCCGGTCGCCGCAGCACTTGGCGTTCTGGCGCGCTTTGCCACGTCGATCTATTTGGATAGCCGTCTGTATACTGGCCTTGTGGGTTTGGACCAGGAAGACGATTGAATGGCCCTACAGCTGAGCTTTGATCTACCGGCCAAGACTGCGCTGGGGCGCGAGGATTTTTTCGTCTCGCCCGCAAATGCGCTGGCCGTGGCCATGATCTCGGCTACCTCATGGCCGGGGAATAAACTGGTGCTCAGCGGTCCTGCAGGCGCGGGCAAGACACATCTGGCCCATGTGTGGGCGGCCGAGACCGGTGGTCGCATTGTGCAAGCCTCGCAGATTAAGCACGACGAGGTTCCTGACCTCGCCCAAACACCGATCGCAGTGGAAGATGTCCCCATGATTGCTGGCGATATCGACCAGCAGAAAACCCTATTCCATTTGCACAATCTTGTGTTGGCAGAAGGCCACGCCCTGTTGATGACCGGGCGCCTGGCGCCAAATTTCTGGCAGTTGCCCTTGCCTGACCTGCAAAGCAGGATCGAAGGCGCACATCACGTTGCGCTGGACCCGCCCGATGACGCGCTACTGGGCGCCGTGCTGGCCAAACTGTTCGTAGACCGACAGCTGAACCCCGGACCCGAGGTCATCGCTTACCTCGTCAAACATATGGATCGCCGTTTCGAAACCGCCGCCAGCACTGTGGCGCTGCTGGATCAACTGGCGCTGTCTGAGAAACGAGACATCACGCGGGCTCTGGCCGTACGAGTACTGAGTGCGGAACTGGAAGATGCCGAAACCAGCGATTGACCCGTCCCCGGTGATTTCGCATCTTAAGCCTGGAATATCTGGACGAGATATGGATCAAGCCGTAGATACCAACATTCCCGACTGGGGACCTTTCGGAAAGCCGTTGTTTGACAACCCCGAGGCCCGCGCCCTGTCGCGCGTCGGCGTTGTTGATGTAGGGTCGAACTCGGTCAGGATGGTGATCTTTGATGGTGCGGCGCGATCGCCTGCCTATTTCTACAATGAAAAAGTCATGTGCGAGCTTGGCGCGGGCCTGTCCGAGACCGGCCGCCTGAACCCGCTTGGCAGGATACGTGCCCTGGCTGCGTTGAAGCGTTTTTCCCGGCTGTCAGACGATCTGGGTCTGCCGGGGCTGCACGTCGTGGCCACCGCCGCCGTGCGAGAGGCCAAGGATGGCCCGGATTTTTGCGCCGAAGTTCAAGCGCTAACCGGGTTGACGGTCTCGGTCATCGACGGCGGGGAAGAGGCACGCCTGTCCGCTCAGGGCGTTTTACTGGGCTGGCCCGGTGCATATGGTCTGATCTGTGATATCGGCGGGTCCTCGATGGAGCTGGCCGAGATCGGTGGCGGAGACGTTGGTCGTCGCCTGTCGTCGGCCCTAGGTCCGCTGAAGCTGCGGGATATCAAGGGCGGTCGTCGCGCGCGCAAGGCGCAAATCAAGGAGACGATGGAAAACCTGCGCGACCAGATGGGCCCTCAGCGCGATCGTCTGTTTCTGGTGGGCGGAAGCTGGCGGGCCTTTGCAAGGCTCGACATGCTGCGCCGGGGATATCCCCTGAACGTGCTGCATGAATATCGGATGACGACGAAGCAGGTGCATCAAACCATCAAATTCATCGAAAAGGGTGACCCGGAAAAACTGCGCAGTCTGGCAGGCGTCTCGGGTTCTCGGATGGCGCTGATCCCTTATGCGATGGATGTGCTTGCGCGACTGGTGCGAACGTTCAAACCCAAGGACATTGCCGTTTCCAGCTATGGCATCCGCGAAGGCCTGCTTTACGAACAGATGCCACAAATCCTGCGCGATCGTGACCCTCTGATCGAAGCCAGCTATTTTTCCGAAGCCAAAGATGCCCGCCTGCCCGGGTTTGGCAAACATCTGTTCGAATTCGTCATGCCTCTGTTCAAATCCGCGCCGGCCGCGCGGGTCAGGCTGATCAAGGCTGCGTGTCTTTTGCACGATGTCAGTTGGCGCGCCCATCCGGATTACCGGGCTGAAACCTGCTTTGATTACGTAACTCGCGCCAACTTGGGCGGATTAAAGCATTCCGAACGGGTTTATATCGGGCTGGCCCTGCAGCACAGGTATCGCAACAAGCGTGAGGGCAACCGGTTTACCCCTCTCTATGACTTGTTGGGCGAAAAAGATCAGGAACAGGCCGAGATTCTGGGCAAAGCCATGCGCTTTGGTGCAATGCTGTGGATGCAGAACGAAGCCACGATGGGCACGCTTCGGCTATACCCTAAAAAACGTCAGCTAGAGCTGATTTTGCCCGAAGCCGCAGCCCCTCTCTTTAGCGAAGTGGCCGAAGCACGACTGAACTCATTGGCAAGCACGCTGAAATCCGAACCCCGCTTGATCATCAAAGGCTGACCCTCAGATATCAATCTCGCCTTCGGGCTCATTTTCGGGTTTTTCCGGCTCAACCTCGGGCTCGGGCGGCTTTTTGCGGATAATAATATCCCCGTTCGGCAGGAATTCCGGAGCCTCATAAACACTCCAGTCCTGTACTTCGGCGGCCAGTTCCGCCAGGGCCGGTCCCATTTCCTCAAAAAACGACTGCATCGCGGGGCCGAATTGATCTGCCAGCCCCAACAAATCTTCAAGCGCGGGTTCCATTTCCTGACGCAGCCCTTCAAAGAACAACTCAGCCCCTTGTTCCATCAAGGATTTGCCTGTGTCGTCCTCTGCCTGTGCCGGAACGCCCATGGCCGCTGTGACCACGCATATTGAAATGAACTTTTTCATGCTTCAGATATAAGTCGCCCACGCCGGCGATGAAAGGTCACAGATCAATATCCAGCGTGACAGGGAAATGATCCGAGGCTGTCAGCAGCGCCTCGTGCAGGTCCCGCGAGGCATAGCATGCAGGGTCCTGGAAAGGATGCCATATGCGCCATTTCGGGCGCTTAACACGCAGCCCTTCGCTGATCATGACATAGTCCAACAGCGCCTCAAGATGATCAGCCCTGTCGCGGCGAACAAAGCGCGCGGACGAGGGTAAGATTTCGGGTTCAGCCTCGTTTGCCATCACCGCATGCGGATCGAACAGACCGGTCTGCAACAGGATTTCGACAGATGAGCGTCCGAACAGGTTTTCAAACTCATCCAAGCCCGGCCCGTCGTTGAGATCGCCCAAAAGGATGACATGCTCGTCAGCCGCAATATGTGCCTGTACTCGCCGCCCCAACCAGACAGCCTGTGCAAGCTGTTTGCGTCGATTGGCGATGGATATCCGGATCGCCTCATCGCGGCTTTCTGCCCCATGCGGGGCTTTGGATTTCAGATGCGCTCCGATCAGTCGAAACGTCGCCCCGCCTGACGTTTGCGCTGACAACTCCATTGGCGGCTTGGAAAAGCGCACATGATCCTCGGTTGCATCTATATCCAGGTCGATCTTGAACACGCCATCAAAACGAGGGGCAGCCCCTTTTCCCTCCTTGTTTCCTTTGGGATCATGGCGCAATGACAGGATCTGAGGATCGAAAAGAAACGCAAGTTCCTGATGGGTATCGTTCGGAAACCCCATGATCGCGTTTCCTATGCGGAGATCGAACGCTTCGGCAAACCCTTGCAGCGCACGCACGGTGTTCTGCGTCTTACCAGTATTCGGAGCTTCAACAATCAGTACGGCATCCGCGTCGATTGCCGTCAGCACTTTTGCGATGGCCTCGATCTGTTCAGCTTTGGTGACATTGTATCTGCCGGACCAGCTGTCATCTACGATCAAACGGTCTTGCCGGTCGAAGAGATTGGCGAACCATTCAATATTGTAGGTTGCCAATCGCATCGGTTCAGGCCTGCGCGCCTTTGATTTCATCCCAGGCGCGATTGATGTCGATCATCTTTTTTTCGGCCAGACGAATGGCCTCTTCCGGAACGCCTCGTGACATCATGGCGTCGGGATGAGTGTCGCGTACAAGTTGCCGCCAGACCTTACGAATGTCGGGCAGAGGCATATTCCGCGGCACACCCAGCACCGTATAAGGATCCTTTGGTGCATCCGGTACAAACCGTGCGCGTAAGGCCAGAAACTGAGCATCGGTCTGACCGAATATCCGGCTGACATCTTCCAGAAACTTATTTTCGTTGGGATGATAAAACCCGTCGGCCATTGCGATATGAAACAGCCCCTCCATCAGGTCGCACAAGGTGGTGCTGTCTTCTGCGAACATATAGGCAATTTTGCTGGCATATTCCTGATACCCGGCGACATCGGTGCGCGCCATGTCAAAGACTCGAGCTGCACCGGCCTCATCTTCGCGTGCGATCTGAAATACATCCCGAAAGGCAGTAACCTCGTCTCGCGTGACCTGCCCGTCGGCCTTGGCCATCTTGGCCCCCAGGGCGATGACCGCAATCGCAAAGGCGACCGAGCGTTCCGGCGGCGTGCGCAGTTTCTCGAACACGGCCGTCAGGCTTTCGCCCTGTGCAAGCGCGCTTAGCGCATCGGATATACGGGTCCAAATCGACATGAGTGCACCCTAACCCGCTCCTTCGCGACTGTCAGGTGCGACAGATCACTGCGGGGCAAGAATTTTCTGCATCAGCACAAGATCCAACCACTGACCGCATTTAAACCCCACCTCGGGCATCAGGCCCACTTGTGTAAATCCGGCAGCTGTATGGAAAGCGATGGCCGTAGGATTGGCCGAGGAAATGCCCGCAATCAGAACATGAACATTGTCCATCTGTGCGCGGGCTTCCAAGGCCTGCAACAATGCGCGGCCTATCCCCTGACCCCGCGCCTGCGGTGCCAACAGGATCGAATGTTCACGCGTATGGGCATAGCCCGGCCCTGACCGAAACGCACCATAGGTTGCGAAGCCCAGAACAACGCCGTCACGCTTGGCCACCAGAAACGCCGCCCCTCTGGATTTGATATCCAATGCAACGGCGTCATCGCTGCGCAATTCGGTGGTGAAGGTCACCAGCGTGTCGCGGATGATCGCATTCCAGATCGCCGCAACGGCGGGCGCGTCGTCTGAACTGGCTTGCCGGATATTCATTCCAGCACCCGCACCCCGTGCGGCGTGTCAATTTCCGCGCGCAACGCCGCCGGACCGCTGTCGAACTCAACTTGCCCCAACGGCCCAACCGCTTTGGCGAGATCCAGCGCATCAGGGTGATAGACGACTAGGCGGCGCAGCTGGCAGCCACTGTCGTTCAGCATGTTTGCCGGGTGAAGGTCACCCTGCCACTGGATGAGCGCCGGGAAAAGATTATCAAACGGCAGGCGCCCATTGGGAGGCACCGCCATGCGCCAACGCAGCGCGCCACGGTTTAGGTCGATCGGTTGGCCGACTCCGTCAGGAAAGACCATCAGTGAGGTCTCGATATCCGGAATCTGGCAAATCCAGTTGGTCAGGCGGGGAGCGCCCTGAAACCGATCTAGATCGAACCAGCGGGTTATTTGCGGATTGGGTGCATCGGGGTCAATCGCGATGGCTTCCAGATACAAACCGTCCCGCAGGCCCAACAACCGGTTATGAGTTCCGAATTTCTCGTGCTTGCCGCCGTCCTGCAAGGGTACGCCCAGCGCCTGTTCGACATGAGCCGAAGCCTGTTCAAGCGTTTCGCCAGCTACCGCCAAGTGATCAAGTAACACGGATGAGCCCCCCAGATGACAAACGGCCAGACCGCAAGGGTCTGGCCGTATGTTTTCCTCAAAGGCGCTGGATCACAAGATTTTTCGACGAAAAACCTCTGCGCCGGGTCAATCTTTGGCTTCGCCGATCAAACTCAGGATATCTTGTGCCGCCTCTGGGATGTTCGTACCCGGACCAAAGATCGCCTTAACCCCGTGATCATAGAGGAACTTATAATCCTGTTGTGGGATGACACCTCCGCAGATGACGATGATATCCTCAGCCCCGGCCTTTTTCAGTTCTTCGACCAGCTGCGGGGCCAGCGTCTTGTGCCCGGCTGCCTGAGACGAAATGCCGACGACATGGACGTCATTGTCCACCGCGTCTTGTGCTGCCTCGGCTGGCGTTTGGAACAGCGGGCCAACGTCCACGTCAAAGCCGATATCGGCAAAGGCTGTGGCGATCACCTTGGCTCCCCGGTCGTGCCCGTCCTGCCCCATCTTGACGACCAGCAGGCGCGGGCGACGGCCTTCGGCCTCAGCAAAATCCTCAATGGACTTCTGGATGGTGGCAAAGCCTTCGTCGCCCTCATAGGCGGCCCCATAAACACCGGCCAGCGTTTTGACCTCGGCGCGGTGGCGACCAAATTCCTTTTCCATTGCCATGCTGATCTCTCCTACGGATGCGCGGGCACGGGCGGCTTCGACAGCAGCGGCCAGCAGGTTGCCGCCATCGCGGGCGGTGGTCGTCAGGGTGTCCAGCGCCTTTTGGCAGGCAGCCTCATCGCGCGTGGCACGGATGCGTTCCAGACGTGCCACCTGCGCCTCGCGGACAGCCACGTTGTCGACATCCAGAATGTCTATCGGGTCTTCCCGTTCCTTGCGGTACTTGTTGACGCCGACGATTACCTCGTCACCCCGGTCGATCATCGCCTGCCGTCGGGCGGCGCTTTCTTCTATCCGAAGCTTTGGCATGCCGGATGCAACGGCCTTGGTCATGCCGCCCATTTCCTCGACCTCTTCCATAAGAGCCCAGGCTTTTTCGACCAGCTCATTGGTCAGGCTTTCGACGTAGTAAGACCCGGCCAGCGGATCGACCACATCGGTCACCCCGGTTTCCTCTTGCAGCACCAACTGAGTGTTCCGTGCAATGCGAGCAGAGAAATCGGTGGGCAGCGCAATCGCCTCGTCCAAGGCGTTAGTATGCAGCGATTGGGTGCCGCCCAGAACCGCGCTCATCGCCTCATAGGCGGTGCGGATCACGTTGTTATAGGGGTCTTGTTCTTGCAGCGACACGCCTGAGGTCTGGCAATGGGTCCGCAGCATCTTAGAGCGCTCGGATTTCGCGCCGAAATCGGTCATCACCCGATGCCAAAGGGTACGGGCCGCACGCAGCTTGGCAATTTCCATGAAGAAATTCATGCCAATGGCAAAAAAGAACGACAAGCGACCAGCGAATTTGTCGACATCCATTCCGGCCTGCGTCGCTGCACGAACGTATTCGCGCCCGTCAGCAAGCGTATAGGCCAGCTCCTGCACCAGGTTCGCGCCGGCCTCTTGCATGTGATAGCCCGAGATTGAGATCGAGTTGAATTTGGGCATATCATTCGACGTATATTCGATGATGTCCGAGATGATCTTCATCGAAGGCTCAGGCGGGTAGATATAGGTGTTACGCACCATGAATTCTTTCAGAATGTCATTCTGAATAGTGCCGGACAGGACGGATTTGTCGTGGCCCTGTTCCTCACCCGCTACAATGAAACTTGCCAGGATAGGAATCACGGCACCGTTCATGGTCATCGAGACCGAGACCTTGTCCAACGGGATGCCGTCGAACAGGATTTTCATGTCCTCTACGCTGTCGATGGCCACACCGGCCTTGCCCACATCGCCGACAACGCGTGGGTGGTCGCTGTCATATCCGCGGTGCGTGGCCAGATCGAAAGCAACCGAGACCCCCTGCTGACCCGCCGCCAGATTGCGACGGTAGAAGGCATTCGATTCTTCGGCGGTAGAAAACCCCGCATATTGGCGGATCGTCCAGGGACGACCGGCATACATTGTCGCCTTTACCCCGCGCGTGAACGGCCCAAACCCGGGCATGGAGCCCATATGTGGCAGATCAGCCGTATCTTCCTGCGTATAGAGTGGCTTGACGGCGATGCCTTCCAGCGTCTCTTTGGTCAGGTCGTCCAACGGGCGACCGCGCAGCTCTTTCTCGGCCAGCGCCTGCCAGTCTTTCCTATTGGTCATTGCGATATCCTTTTCTCAATTCGGGTCGCGCAAGGGCGTGGCCCGCGCGTTATCATCCGTGGTTGCGCCCATTGGAATTGGATGGGACGCAATATTTTATGGGCTGCGTGCATTTCGCTGGTCGCATTCGTGCGCACAGGGACTATATTCAATCCAACAGGAGGCCCAATGACACGAACGCTAGCCTTTGTTTTTTCGGCGCTATTTCCACTGGCGGCCCTTGCAGCTGACGGGGTAGCCCCGGTTGACGATGAATTTGTCCGCCCTGTGGGGGATAGCGAGCTCAGCGAATATCTGTGGATCAAGCGGCCCATTGTTGTCTTTGCCGATACACCTGCTGACCCGCGATTCCAGCAGCAGGTCGACATGCTTTTGGAAGGGGAGGACGTCATGCGCGACCGCGATGTGGTCGTTCTGATCGACACTGACCCTGACGCCCGCTCGCCCATCCGGTCAAAACTGCGCCCGCGTGGGTTCCAGATGGTGTTTGTCGACAAGGACGGCGTGGTCAAACTGCGCAAACCCTCCCCTTGGAGCGTGCGTGAAATCGGTCGCTCCATCGACAAGACCCCCCTGCGCCAACGCGAAATCCGTGAACGGCGCGAGGGCGGCTGAACGCGTTTCCCATACCCGACGGCCCCGGCGGCGACCGCCGGTTCCCTTGCAGGATATGACAAACGCACGGTCATGATCATTCAAACTCGATGATCACATCATCCACGGCGAGGCTGTCGCCGGGGCCTGCGTTGATCTTGGCAACGGTGCCTTTTTTCTCGGCGCGCAGAATGTTTTCCATCTTCATCGCCTCGATGGTGCACAGCGCCTGACCTTCCTGCACTTCTTGGCCCACTTCGACATCGACCTTTACGATCAGGCCAGGCATCGGGCAGAGCAGCAGTTTCGACGTATCCGGCGGCAGTTTCTCGGGCATCAGCTTGGCCAGTTCCGCCTGTCGCGGACGGCGCACATGCACCTTCATATCCGCGCCCCGGTTGCGGATCCGGAACCCGCCCGAGATTTTGTCGGCCTTCAGAACCAGCGGGCTACCGTCTATGTCCAGCACCGCCAGCTGATCGCCCGGCGTCCACTCCGAGGCCACGCGCAATGTCGCGCCGTCTTCGAATTTGACCGTCGCGCCCTCTTTGTCGGCATTCACCTGAACTGCGTATTCCTGGCCCTGCAGGGTCACGACCCAGCGTTTGCCGACCTTGCGTTCATGGTTGTCCATCCGGCCCGATACACGGGTGCGGCGAATCTCAGCCACCCGGTGCATGGCGGCGCAGGAAGCTGCGATCTGGCGCAGGTCAGCCTCGGGCAGCTCTACGCCCTGGAACCCATCGGGGTACTGTTCTTCGATGAACGCGGTAGTCATCTCGCCCTTGATGAAGATCGGATGATCCATCACTGCCGACAGGAACGGCAGATTGTGCCCGATGCCTTCGACCTCGAAACTGTCCAGCGCCACCCGCATCGCCTCAATCGCTTGATCACGGGTCGGGGCCCAGGTGCACAATTTGGCGATCATCGGATCGTAATACATACTGATCTCACCGCCTTCATAGACGCCGGTATCGTTGCGAACGGCGGCCTCTCCGCTGGGGGCCTCACCCTGCCATTTGTCATTTACCAACAGCGGACCAGCGGCAGTTTCCTGAGGCGGGCGGTAGCGCGTCAAACGACCAATGGACGGCAAGAAGCCACGATAAGGATCTTCGGCATACAAACGGTTTTCAATCGCCCAGCCGGTCAGTGTGACATCGTCCTGGGAGATCGACAGTTTCTCACCGGCTGCGACGCGGATCATCTGTTCAACCAGATCGACACCGGTGATCAGTTCGGTCACCGGGTGTTCCACCTGCAGGCGTGTGTTCATTTCCAGAAAATAGAAGTTCTTGTCACCATCAACGATAAACTCGACCGTGCCAGCGCTGGCATAATCCACAGCCTTGGCCAGGGCCACCGCCTGTTCGCCCATCGCCTGGCGTGTCGCCTCGTCCAGGAAAGGCGACGGCGCCTCTTCCACAACCTTCTGGTTTCGGCGCTGAATCGAGCATTCGCGCTCGCCCAGATAGATGCCATTACCATGGCTGTCGCATAGGACCTGAATCTCGATGTGACGGGGTTGGGTCACGAATTTCTCGATGAAAATCCGGTCATCGCCAAAGGAATTCGCGGCCTCGTTCTTGGAGGACTGGAACCCTTCGCGCGCCTCGTCGTCGGTCCATGCGATCCGCATACCCTTACCACCGCCGCCAGCACTGGCCTTGATCATGACCGGATATCCGATCTCATTCGAAATCTTGACGGCCTCGTCGGCGTCTTCGATCAGGCCCATATAGCCCGGAACCGTAGAGACGCCGGCCTCTTGCGCGATCTTTTTAGAGGTGATCTTGTCACCCATGCTTTCAATCGCACCGACCGGAGGGCCGATAAAGGCCACGCCTTCGGCATCCAGCGCTTGGGCGAATCTCGAGTTTTCCGACAGAAAACCATACCCCGGGTGAACCGCCTGCGCGCCGCTCTGACGGATTGCCTCCATCACGCGGTCGATGACGATATAGGACTGGTTTGCAGGCGGTGGGCCAATATGCACCGCCTCATCCGCCATCGATACATGCAGGGCGTTCTTGTCCGCGTCAGAATAGATGGCAACCGTGCCGATGCCCATCTTGCGGGCGGTTTTGATAACCCGGCAGGCGATCTCGCCCCGGTTGGCGATCAGGATCTTGTTGAACATGGAACGTCCTCTGTCTTGAAGTTCTGGAAACGCAAAACGCCGCCGCGGGGCAATGGCCCCACGACGGCGTGTCGCGCGATGACGGTCGGGGCGACGGGGGCCCCGAAGATTTCGTTATCTACAGTTGTTCTGGGTCTTGCAGTAAAGCACGTTGCCTGCCGCGCCGACCACGGCACCCAACAGCGGGTCGGCACTGACGACTGCCGCGCCAACGGCGCCGGCTCCACCGCCAAGCAACGCCTGCTCGCCGGTCGAGTCTCCGCACGCCGCGAGCCCTGCACAGGTCGCCATTGCAAGAATGACTTTCGAGATTCGCATGATGTCTGCCCTTTTTGGTTTTTTAACAATTTCAGAGCCAGATGCGGGAAATCGCCACTGTTATTCAATAACGAGCGTACCGAAATGCCCATTTGCGCAGTTTTATGCCATCCAATGACTGAAGTTTGCACAAAGAAAAACGCGGGCAGGACATTGTGAAAACCACAAGCCTGCCCGCGGAAGGAAGGGGTACGGAATAGTAGGTGCGCGTGCGACGCAGGCAAAGTAGAGCCGCACGACCCGCTCACCATGCACGGCCCGGTTGCACCTGCAAACCGGGATTGGCCAGTGGTGAAATTTCCGGCCAGAATCTGCCCATTCAGCGAAATATCGCGCAGAAACGCGCCGATTCCGCTTGCGTGAACTTTGGTTGGGCAGGGCGAAATTCGCACCCCGAAAGTCACGCAAACCTTTGTTTTATCAACACTACCTGAGATCACATGACCTGAAGAATTCGATCCTAAGTCGCCGCGGCCAACCCCCGCCGACCGGCCTTTTTCCTGCCCAAGCCTTGATGGTTTTCCCGCCACCAAGCCACGGGTTATACAGGCCATAGAATCAGTGGTTTGCGCCCTTTCCCTCAGGTATTTTGCGCGATTGTCACGCGCCCGATCTGCACAGCGCACATATCCTTCTTGACCCAACCGGGGCAAAGAAACCCTGTTGGAATTTCCAAGGCGTTTATGTGCGACGACGTCGATCACCTTCAGCTATCCCCGCCGAAAATGTCCGGAAACGAGGCTCTGGCCACGCTCGGATCAATGACCAGCAAGGCATCATAGCTGGCGGGGTCAAACGGATCCTCCGCCGGAATGACCTCACGCCCGAAAAACCAGCTCAGGCGACCGGCATCCAGATTGCCACGTTCGAATGGCTGGTCGCCGAAATGCTCCCACAGGGCCTCGATAAAGGCTGCATCCGCGCGACGATCAGCAGGTTTACGATCCCGGAACCGTTCACGCGTTGTCAGTGGGGTAACTCCCTTTGGGTTGGCCCGTCTGATAGTGAATTGATAATCCGTCCCGGTCAGACGGCCGGGAAATCCGCGATGTTTCAACATTTCTGCGCCTCTTCGCTAAGGTCCTTTGAGGCGAAGGGGAATGCACAGAAATTGTGGTAATTGACAACCATTCTCAAATCCCTCCGTCCCAAATACATTGGGAATCCTGCAGAAGATACGCTTCGAAGAACTGCGTGGCATCCGGCGCGGTATGGCCAAAATCTATCGGCTTGTTCGACAGGGAAATCACAACCCTGGCTGGTTCCAGCTTGTGGTGCGCGACATAGGCCACGGCCAGCGTCTGACAAAGGTGCTCCATGTCGATCGTGGCGACATCATATCCAATGCGTCCCACATCCGAGCCGATCTTTGGCGCGATGAACCGAAAGCGCAGCCATAACTCGCCCGGATTGTTGTCCAGCAGGACGTCGTTCAGATGTACAGGCTGCCCAGAGGGCACCGGCACCAATGCTTCAGCGAATGTAGGCGAACCAAGACAGAGAATTGCCAGACATAAGGCGCGATCCCAGACCCACCAAAGGCGAGCTCCTCTCTCCGGGATCGCGCGCGCATGCCTACTGGCCCGCGCTTTTCTATGTCCAATAAGGCATTTCATTTAGCAGCTTTGCTCTCAAAGTCAAATTCGCCGTTTGGGGGTCTTTCACCAACGTGCCGAGAGGCAGGCAAACCAGAGCGCCTGCCCCGCGACCGTCAGCTTACAGCGGAATGTTATCGTGCTTTTTCCAGGGGTTTTTCAGTTGCTTGTTACGCAAGCTGGCAAAAGCTCGCGATACGCGGCGGCGGGTCGAATGCGGCATGATCACCTCATCAATGAATCCACGTTCCGCAGCCACAAACGGGTTGGCAAACCGGTCCTCATAGTCCTGAGCGTGCTGTGCGATTTTCTCGGCATCGCCCAGATCCGCACGGTGGATGATTTCGGTCGCGCCCTTGGCCCCCATCACCGCGATCTCGGCGGTTGGCCAAGCATAGTTGAAATCGCCACGCAGATGTTTGGATGCCATCACGTCATAGGCACCGCCATAGGCCTTTCGGGTGATCACTGTGACCTTCGGAACGGTCGCCTCGCCATAGGCAAACAGCAGTTTTGCGCCATGTTTGATCACGCCGCCATATTCCTGCGAGGTTCCCGGCAAAAAGCCCGGCACATCAACCAGTGTCAAAATCGGAATTTCAAAGCAATCACAGAACCGGACGAAGCGCGCGGCTTTGCGGCTGCTGTCGATATCCAGACAGCCGGCCAGCACCATCGGCTGGTTGGCTACAACACCTACGGTCTGACCTTCGAGACGGATAAAGCCCGTGATGATGTTCTTGGCGTAATCTTCTTGAATTTCGTAAAAATCACCCTCGTCCGCCACTTTGGCAATGAGTTCTTTCATATCATAAGGCGTGTTCGGGTTGTCCGGGATCAACGTATCCAGCGAAGCCTCAATCCGGCCCGGTTCGTCAAAGAAGGGACGAACGGGCGGTTTTTCCTTGTTGTTCAACGGTAGGAAATCGACAAGACGGCGCACTTCGGCCAGTGCTTCGACATCGTTTTCGAATGCACCGTCGGCAACCGAGGATTTCTTGGTATGGGTCGATGCACCACCCAGCTCTTCGGCGGTTACAACCTCATTGGTGACTGTCTTGACGACATCGGGGCCCGTCACAAACATGTACGAGGTGTCTTTGACCATAAAGATAAAGTCGGTCATCGCCGGACTGTAGACGGCGCCACCGGCGCAGGGCCCCATGATCACACTGATCTGCGGAACCACGCCCGAGGCCATGATGTTACGCTGGAACACCTCGGCATAACCCGCAAGCGAGGCCACACCTTCCTGGATTCGCGCACCACCCGAATCGTTGATGCCGATCACCGGGGCACCATTCTGGATTGCCATGTCCATGATCTTGCAGATTTTCTGCGCGTGGGTTTCCGACAGAGACCCGCCGAAAACGGTGAAGTCCTGGCTGAAGACATAGACCATACGACCATTGATTGTGCCCCATCCGGTGACGACACCATCGCCTGCAGGCTTTTGATTTTCCATCCCGAAATCCGTGCAACGATGGCTGACAAACATGTCGAATTCTTCGAAACTGCCTTCATCCACCAACAGCTCTATGCGTTCGCGTGCGGTGAGCTTGCCCCGCGCATGCTGCGCATCAATACGTTTTTGCCCACCTCCCAGCCGTGCATCGTTGCGGCGGCCTTCAAGCTCGGAAAGGATGTCTTTCATAACGATGATCCCCTTTGAAATTTGGCGCGACACTATACTTAGTTTCGTTCAGACCAAAGCCTCATTCGGCAAATTTGCAAATCTTTGAAAATACAGTTTCGGGTAATTGTAAACATGCAAAGTTTCGCACTGAGACACGGTCACGGATGGCAATCCCAAAAACCGTCACTATACATGTGAACCATGCAGTTTACTTCTTCGCCAGCGCGTCGTTCGCCCCCAACCATTGCCACACTTGTGATGCTATCCGGGCTGTCAGCGCTGAGCTTGAATCTTTTCCTTCCCAGCCTGCCCAATATGGCCGCGTATTTTGACGCAGACTACAAAGTCATGCAGCTGTCGATCGCTCTGTATCTGATGATCAGCGCAGTAATCCAAATTCTGATCGGCCCCATCGCAGATAAGGTTGGCCGCAGGCCAGTTATTCTCTGGGGATTGGTTCTGTTTCTGATTGCGACACTGGGTTGCATCTACTCCCCGAACGCCGAAGTATTTCTGGCCTTCAGGATGTTTCAAGCGGTCGTCGCAGTTGGAATGGTCCTTAGCCGTGCAGCGGTGCGAGACCTTTACGAAGCAGATCAGGCCGCTTCGATGATCGGCTATGTCACCATGGGAATGGCCATTGTTCCAATGATTGGCCCTGCCATCGGCGGCTTTCTGGAAGAGAGCTTTGGCTGGAAGGCAAATTTCTGGCTTCCTTTCGGGCTGGGTCTACTGGCGCTAATGCTGACCTATTCCGACTTCGGAGAAACATCCCGCAAAAGCGGGCTGACCTTGCTGCAGCAGTTTCGTGAATACCCGGAATTGCTCAGATCCCCTCGGTTCTGGGGCTATTCCATGGCCTCAGCCCTGTCGTCGGGCGCTTTTTTCGCCTATCTGGGCGGCGCGCCTTTCGTCGGGACTGAACTGTTCGGCCTAACAGCGTCAGAACTGGGCATTTACTTCGGCGCCCCCGCGGTGGGTTATTTCTTCGGCAACTTCTTCAGCGGCAGGTTCTCTGTCCGCTTTGGCGTGAACCGGATGGTTCTTTGGGGGTGCTGGATGAACGCAACCGGCGTTGCACTGTCGACGATCGTGTTCCTTACGGGCTTCGGCTCAGTTCTCAGCTTCTTTGGGTTCATGACCATTGTTGGTGTGGGCAATGGTATGACCATTCCAAACGCAACATCAGGCGCACTGTCCGTCCGCCCGCACCTGGCCGCGACAGCATCTGGGCTGAGCGGGGCCATCATGCTGGGCGGCGGAGCTGGCCTGAGCGCGCTCACGGGCGCAATACTAACCCATGAAACAGGCGCGATGCCGCTGCTGTGGCTGATGTTGGCCTCAGCAACATTTGCCATCGTTGCTATTGCCATCGTGATCCGGCGCGAACGGTATTTGGGCCTGTAACACGCCTTGCGCAGGACGGTTTGCAAAGCTAGCGTTCAAGATTAGAAAAGTTGCAAAGGCACGCCATGGCGACCCAAAAGCTCTATGCTGGTGCAAAACTGCGTGAAATGCGCACGCGCCTGACGCTGACACAAAAGGAATTCGCAGCCAAACTGGGGGTTTCTCTTCCCTATCTGAACCAGATGGAGAATAACAACCGCCCGATCTCGACCACGGTTGTTCTGGCTCTGGCGCAGGAATTCGGCATGGACGTGACCGAACTTAGCACTGGTGACAGCGAACGTCTGGTCTCAGACCTGCGCGAAGCGCTGGCAGACCCCGTGTTTGATGACGCCATGCCACCGCTCGCTGATCTGCGCCTGACAGCTTCAAACGCCCCCGCAATGGCCCGAGCGTTTATCGCCCTGCACCGCACGTATCGCCAGACGCATGAAAGGCTGGCCTCGCTGGACGAAGCCCTGGGACGTGAAGACGCACAGATTCAGGCCAGCCCCTGGGAAGAAGTGCGAGACTTTTTCCATTATTGCGACAACTACATAGACGCGGTTGACCGAGCCGCAGAACGATTTGCAGGCCGCGCCCAGGACAAAGGCGGAATTCGCGCCGCCGCAATCGAAAGCTTGGGAGAAAACGGTATTCGCGTTCAGTTCCCGGATATCGAAGAAACCCGGAAATACGATGCGGATAGCAAAACATTGCTGCTGTCATCACGGATTGCACCGCAAACACAAGTGTTTCAGCTGCTCTTGCAGGTATCCCTAATCAATCAGGACAAGCTGCTTGAAGCGACACTGGATTTCGCCAAATTTCACAGTGATGAGGCGCGCGCGATTGCGAAGATCGGCCTGGCGAATTATTTTGCTGGCGCCTCTCTGATGCCCTATGGCGAATTTCTCAGCGCAGCCCAGCTGTATCGCCATGATTTGGAATTGCTCAGCAATCGTTTTGGAGCATCCATCGAACAGGTGGCCCACAGGCTTTCTACGCTGCAACGCCCCGGTGCAAAGGGGATACCATTCTTCTTTGTTCGGGTGGATCAGGCTGGAACGATCACAAAACGCCACTCCGCCACGCGCCTGCAATTTGCACGCTTTGGCGGTGCCTGCCCGTTGTGGAATGTGCACCGCGCCTTTGAAACTCCGGGTCACTTCCTGCGGCAGCTTGCCGAAACCCCGGACGGGGTCCGCTATATCTCGCTGGCGCGGGATGTTTCGAAATCGGGCGGTTCGTACGGAGCGCCTGTCCGGCGCTATGCGATTGCGCTGGGATGCGAGGTCCGCCACGCCGAAGCGTTGGTTTATGCCGACAATCTGGATATCTCAAACGCCAGTGCCTACGAGCCCATAGGTATCTCGTGCCGGATCTGCGAACGCCAGAACTGCCACCAACGGTCAGTTCCTCCGCTGGAACGTCGCCTGTCCATCGACACTCATACCCGCGGAACCTTACCCTATGAAGTCACCTGAGCTTTACCCGGCATAAAAACGCGGCCAGCCGAAACGGGGGCAATGCCCCCGCCCAACCCTTAAGCGTTCGACAAAATCGCCCAGATCTCATCCTTCAATGCGGCGCGTTTCTTGCGCAGCTCGCCTTCGGCAAGGTCCTCCATCGGCTCAACGTTGGTTTCCGCGCGGTGCACGATACGATTGACCTCGTGATACTCTTCGGCCAGCCGAGAAAAATGCGCATCGGACTGTTTAAGCCGACTGATCAATTCGACCTTGTCGGGAAACTCTTCGGCCAATTCGTGCGGGGTGTGGGACATTCCTGTTCGCTCCTTAGAAAATGCGTTGCGATTCAGGTCTATATTGGTCCCACTCCCCCCGCTTTGACGCGGATCAAATCAGCGCTGCGCCGAGGCCCATTGCGGATGAATCCAAGGCTGATCATTGGCTTTGGGCAACGGATCTTTGCCCAGCAGATCATCCGAGACTTTCTCGCCCACCATGATCGACGGCGCATTAAGGTTGCCGTTGGTGATTTGCGGAAAGATCGAACTGTCCGCCACACGCAGCCGATCCACGCCGATCACCCGGCCTTCGGAGTCGACAACCGCGTTCTGGTCATCCACCCGTCCCATCCTGCAGGTGCCGCAGGGATGATAGGCACTTTCGGCATGCTCAGCGATAAAGGCGTTCAACTCTTCATCTGTTTGTACCGCAGCACCGGGCTGAATCTCTTTCCCGGCAAAGGGTCTGAACGCCTCTTGCCCGAAAATCTCTCGCGTCAAGCGGATACAGGTGCGGAACTCCTCCCAGTCTTTTTCCTGGCTCATGTAATTGAACCGGATGACAGGTGCGTCCTCGGGTCGAGCCGAGCGCAATGTCACAGCACCCCGTGATTCCGATCGCATCGGACCCACATGTGCTTGGAACCCGTGCCCCTCGGCCGCGGCCTGCCCGTCATAGCGCACCGCCATCGGCAGGAAGTGGTACTGGATGTCGGGGTATTCGACACCCGGCCTTGATCGGATGAAGGCCGCGCTTTCGAACTGGTTCGAGGCACCAAGGCCGGTCTTGGTGAACAGCCATTGCGCCCCGATCAGGCCTTTGCTGACCAGGTTCCAGTGTTTGTAGAGCGTGATCGGCTGAAGCGAGGCTTGCTGGATATACAGCTCCAAATGGTCCTGTAGATTTGCGCCAACCCCCGGACGGTCTGCAACAACTCCGATCCCCTGCTCAGCCAAATGCGCAGCCGGGCCGATTCCAGACAGCATCAAAAGTTTCGGCGAATTGATGGACGAGGCTGCGATGACCACTTCGCGGCGCGCGCGGATCACCTCTGTCTTGCCGCCACGGATCAGTTCAACACCAACAGCACTTCCGTTTTCCAGAACAATCCGGGTCGCAAGACCGCGCACGATATCACAGTTCTCGCGCTTGAGCGCAGGCCGCAGATAGGCATTTGCCGCCGACCAGCGCCGCCCTTTCCAGACGGTCTGCTCCATCGGGCCGAAGCCTTCTTGCTTTTCACCGTTATAGTCGCCCGTGACTTCATACCCGGCTTGCTGGCCCGCATCGACAAAGGCCTGGAACAGCGGGTTCGCACGCGGGCCCCGCGACACATGCAGCGGCCCGTCAGTGCCCCGCCAAGTGGAATCCCCACCATGACCGCCGTCATGCCAGGTCTCCATCCGTTTGTAATACGGCAGCACATCCGCATAAGACCAACCATCCGCGCCCATCTCGGCCCAGGTATCGAAGTCCCGGGCGTGGCCGCGCACATAAACCATTCCGTTGATCGAAGAGGATCCGCCGATCACCTTCCCTCGCGGGCAGGCCAGGCGGCGGTTGTTCAGATGCGGCTCAGGCTCGGATTGATAGCCCCAGTCATAGCGCGACATGTTCATCGGATAGCTTAGCGCGGCGGGCATCTGGATAAACGGGCCCATGTCGGTACCGCCATGCTCGATCACCAGAACCGAGGCACCGGCCTCACTCAAACGATATGCCATCGCGCAGCCTGCGGAACCTGCGCCGACGATGACGAAATCTGCTTCCATTTTCGGGTCTCCATTCTCAACCGGAGCCAAGATTTTTCATCAAAAAATCTCTGCCTGACCAGAGAGGGTCTTGTTAATTCGGGTTGTTACTCTCCGCGTGGAAAGCGTTGGCTTTCCTCGACGATATTCAGATCCATGTGGTTACGCATGTACCGCTCAGATGCTTTCTGCAGGGGCTGGTAGTCCCAAGGATAATACCCGCCCTGGCGCAACGCCTCGTACACGACCCAGCGACGCGCCTGGCTGGCGCGAACTTCGGCGTCGAACCGATCCAGATCCCAACGGGCATCGGACTTGGCACGCAAGGTCTGCAACGTTCCTGCATGCTCTGGCCTGTCTGCGAGGTTCTCCAACTCGGAAGGGTCCGTCTCGAGGTCGAACAGTTGATCAGGGTCCAGCGCGCATCGGTTGTATTTCCATTTGCCATAGCGCAAGGACACCAGTGGCGCATAAGAGGCCTCGGCTGCATATTCCATCGCGACCGGCGCACTGCGCTCGTGACCCATGGCCAGCGGCACTAGGTTTTCGCCATCTGTCCACGGCGCGATCTCTGCCATATCGACACCGGCAAGAGCACCCAAGGTCGGCGTCACATCTATGGTCGAAACCGGAGCGTCGATCCGGCCCGCTGGCAGATCGGGCGCACAGATCATCAGCGGGACGCGGGATGACCCTTCATAGAAGGTCATCTTGAACCACAATCCGCGTTCACCAAGCATATCGCCATGATCCGAAACGAACAGGATGATCGCCTCTTGCCGCGTGGTCTCTAACACCTCGAGGATTTCTCCGACCTTGTCGTCCAGATAAGAGATATTGGCGAAATAGGCGCGGCGTGATTTGCGGGTATCTTCTTGAGTGATGTCAAAGCTGCGCCAGTCATTGGCGTCAAAAATCCGTTTCGAATGCGGGTCCTGATTATCATAACCAAGGTCGGCAATCTCGGGCAGAAGGTGCTCGCAATCTTCGTACAGGTCCCAGTATTTGCGACGTGCAACATAGGGATCATGCGGGTGGGTAAAGCTTACAGTCAGGCACCATGGACGGTCGTCCTTGCCACGGGCCAGATCGTATAGCTTGGACTTGGCGTTATAGGCCACCTCGTCATCATATTCCATTTGGTTGGAAATCTCGGCTACACCTGCGCCCGTGACCGAACCCATATTGTGATACCACCAGTCAATCCGCTCTCCTGGTTTACGGTAGTCCGGGGTCCAGCCGAAATCGGCGGGGTAGATGTCGGTGGTTAGGCGATCTTCAAACCCGTGCAACTGATCAGGCCCGACGAAATGCATCTTGCCCGACAGACAGGTATAGTACCCTGCACGGCGCAGATGGTGGGCATATGTCGGAATATCACTGCCAAACTCGGCGGCATTGTCATAGACACCAGTGCGCGACGGCAACTGACCGGACATAAAACTGGCCCGACCCGGCGCACACAGGGGCGACGCCGTATAGGCATTCGCAAATCGCGTGGATCGTTCGGCCAGCTTTTTCAGGTTTGGCGCATGCAGCCAGTCGACAGGACCGTCAGGAAAAAGGGTCCCGTTCAACTGATCCACCATCAGGATCAGAATATTAGGTTTTGTCATTTCTCGGCCTCGAGCAAGGTGCTGAGCACGCGCATCGCGTGGTTTACAGCCAGTTGCGGTTCTTCCGGGGCGCTCAGCGCGGCGTGGATATAAAGTCCGTCGATCAAGGCGATCATGTTCCCGGCCGCCTCAACCGGATCGGCCAAATGCGGGCGCAGCGCATAAACTAGGTTCGACCGGATACGGGCCTGATAAATCTGCCACAATCGCAGGGCGTCGTCATTGGTCTGCGCAAGAACGTAGAATGTCATCCACGCTGCCGTCACATCCGGCGTGAAACAGGATGGGGCAAAGCATGCCCGGATGATCGCTTGCGCGCGTCCACTTGGCGTGGCTGCTTTCAGTTCTGACCGGACCTCTGCCCCGAAATCCGACAGGATGCGGCGCATCGCTGCCAGAAAAATCTGATCTTTACCGCCGAAATAGTGATGTGCCAGCGCGCTGGACATGCCAGCCCGCTTAGCGATCTGGCTGACGGTTACATCGAGGGATTTTTTCGACCCGAGCTCAGCAATCGTTGCCTTAACGATCGCATCACGGCGGATTGGCTCCATTCCGAGTTTCGGCATCCGTACCCCTCAACTGCTTTTGATAGAAAAACGCTAGGAGATTTTTATTGACTCGTCAATTAATAACGTTTTTTCGGCAGAAACCGGCTAAAGTTTAGGTGCAATACTGGGGGTCGTCAGGCTGCTGCGGTTCAACACGGCCTCGCGCCAGGCAATAAAACTGACTGCCAACAGAATCAGCGTGCCCCCCGCGACCACCCACAAATCTACGCTTTCGTGGAAAACCAACGCCCCAACCAGCGTGGCCCAGATCAGCTGTAAGAATGTGACGGGCTGCGTCACTGCAACGGGGGCAGCCTGCAGGGCCAAGGTCATCAGATAGTGTCCAAGTGTGGCAAAACAGGCAACCAGAAACAGCACACCCAAATCATGGAGACTTGGAGGGGACCACACGGCAATGGCGAAAGGTATCAGCGCCATCGTCACCCATATGGACATATGTGCAACCACGACCGAGGGCGGCAGATCTCGCACCAGCATCTTGGCCAGCAGGTAGGATGCACCAAGCGTCAACGAAGTGCCCAACATGGTCACGTGACCAACCGAGATATCCCGAAACCCAGGTCGGAGAATAATTGCTACACCGATCAATGCGACACCAATGGCGGCAATCCGGCGGAAGGCTAGCTTCTCGCCTAGAAACAGCACAGCACCCAATGTGACATAGACCGGCGTCATGTAGTTCATGGCCGTGACTTCGGCCAACGGAATTCGGGTCATGGAAAAGAACCACAGCATCACGGCAATGGCGTGAACCACCCCGCGGATGCCGAACAGTGTCAGATGCCTACGTGTCAGAGGTGTCGTAACGATCAGCCGTAACGCTGGCAGTAGGAACACCAACCCAAAGACAAAGCGCAGAAATGCGGCCTGTATCGGGTCCATGGAGGTGCCCAGAGATTTGACGAGCGCAGTCATGACAACAAAGGACAGACCGGCGGAAAACATCCAGAACATTCCCGCCAATGGCCGATAGGTGTTAGGTTGAGTTGTCATGTTAACGGTTCAACACCGAAACACAGGTGGGAACAAGACCTCAGATCGCCACCAGCTTGGCCGCAATCGCCAGCATGACAAAACCGATAACAACATCCAGCACCTGCCATGCCCTTGGGCGGGCAAAGACCGGCGACAGAATCCTTGCCCCGTAGCCCAACGAGAAGAAGAAGACAAAGCTGGACAGCATCGCTCCAATAGCAAAGGCCAACCGGTCATCATATTGTGCAGATATCGACCCGATCAGAACCACCGTGTCCAGATAGACATGCGGATTCAACCAGGTGAATGCCAGCACGGTCAGCAGGACAGACCTCAGACTTGAACGTGTCCCTTCACTGACATCCATGGAAGACCCGCCGTGCCAGGCCGATAGCAGGCTGCGCAACCCGTACCAGGTCAGAAACACAGCCCCGCCATAGCGCATGACCGGCTCGAACCAAGGAGCAGTCTGAGCAAGCGTTCCGAACCCGGCAACCCCTGCCGCAATCAGAATGGCATCCGATACGGCGCAGGTCAGGCATAGGGCAAAAACATGTTCGCGGCGCAGCCCTTGACGCAGGACAAAGGCGTTCTGCGCACCAATGGCCAAAATCAGACTAAAGCCTAGAGCGAATCCGGAAATCAGAGATGCGGACATGAAACCTCCTGTGTTCGCTTTGATTGACTAGAGCCAGTCAGTCGATTTATCAAATTAAAGAAGTTACACCTGGTTAAGCTCTGCTAATGTTGCTGGATCCCAATCACCTTGCCGCACTTTCGGCCATTCTACGCCACGGAAGCTTTGACGCCGCCGCCACAGAGCTGTCGGTGACGCCTTCGGCGATATCGCAGCGGATCAAGTCATTAGAGGATCGGATAGGCGCCGCTCTGATCACTCGTGGTGCGCCCTGCACAGCGACACCCGCCGGCCTGCGCATTGCCAGATACGCCGAGGATATCGGGCTGCTTGAGGCACAGCTGGCCCGTGAACTTGCGTTGGAGGGAACCTCTGGCCCCACCCAGGTGCGCATTGCAATTCCTGCAGACAGTTTGGCCACATGGTTCATCGCTGCGATGGCCCAAACAGATGAGTTGCTGTTCGATCTGGTAATTGATGACCAGGACCATTCGGCCGATTGGCTGCGCCGCGGTGAGGTCAGCGCGGCTGTTACCACCGGAGGGCAACCGGTCTCTGGCTGCGATGCCCATCCACTTGGGGATTTCAGGTATATTCCAACGGCCAGCCCAGGTTTTATGCAAAAATGGTTCCGGGACGGTGTAACCAAAAGCAGCCTTGCCATAGCACCGTGCCTGACCTTCAATCAAAAGGACGGTCTTCAGAAAGCCTGGTTTGCGAGAGAGTTTGGGCACCACATTTCCCCGCCATCGCATTTTCTGCCATCCTCACACGGGTTTGTGGATGCAGCGATCGCCGGCATCGGGTGGGGAATGAACCCGATTGAGCTGGTACAAAAGCCTTTGGCAGATGGCCTGTTGTGCCCCTTGATACCAGACACGCCCCTTGATGTTCCGCTGACCTGGCAGGTCGGGCGTGTCTTATCCTCGGCCCTTTCGCCGCTGACCGCCGCTGTAAAGCGCGCGGCTGTCGACGCGCTTATTCAACGATAGACAGGATTGGCCGATCAGGATGGCTCGGGCGCTTTAGGAATTGGCGTGACCACCCGGTAACAGGCAAAAGCTGCGATCAGGCTCACCAAGACAACGATCAAAACCGCCGCCGAGACCTCGTGCATATGTGCCAGACCAGCCAGCGCCGCCGACACGATGACCGCAACAATCCGCGAGATGCTTTTCACCGCAGCCGCGCCTTTGACCCGCTGATCAAACGGGGCGACATCCAGAAAGTACAGCTTTCGAGCACTGCTGATACCCGTGACCGCCACGGTCACCACAAACAGGGCAATCGCATGGGTGTGCACCTCATGATCGATATGGAGGTAATGGACCGCCAGCAGCCCTGCTCCGGTCAGGGCCACCATCAGAGTGCCTGAGACCATGACCGCCCGGTGGGATTTCAGGTTAACGAACTGCCACAGGGGTGCCGCAACCAGATATCCAGAGGCCGAGGAAATGATCATGGCGGTCAGACCCCTGGCTGAACTGTGATGCGCCTCGGCCGCTATCAGGGCAAAGAACGGAACCGACAGGCCAACAACCACAATCGGCAGGCGCATCACCATATAGCGCCGGAACCAGGCGTGGTTGAACATCGACAAAATGTCAGTGAGATATTCGGACCAATGCCTTTTGCTTTCGCCCTCATGTGCGTCGGAAGTTCTGTGATGCGGGACCTCGGACATCGCGAGGATGGATAGGCCCGACAGCAGGAAGAACACAACTGACACCCCAATCACAACCGAATGCCGCGCAAACGGAGGGTTGCCCAGCGTGATCTGGTGGACCAACAGCACAAGACCAATGGCCGCCAGCCCTCCGGCCCCTAACTGCAGGTATCGCATGATCATCCGTGATCTGGACTGAACGTGGTCGCCCAGCAGGTCTGTGAACAGCAATGTCTGGATCTCATCCACCAGACCGATCACAAAAAATGCGGCAACAAAGGATATTGCCGTCAACGTGACGCTGCCCGTCGCCGCCGCTGCCAGAGCCATGACAAGGCACGCCCCGATCACAACCTCGGTCATCGCGATGCTGCGTTTCTTCCGTTCGCGCAGCGCAATCACCTGGGCCAGAAACACATCGGCGATCATGCTGCCGACCATACGGATCGAAACCAGCGCACCGGCGATGAACATCGGAAGTTCCAGCGAAACCGCAAGAAACGGCAAGACAATGGACGGGCTGCCAAGGGTCCAAGCGACCTGGGACAGAATGCTCTGCCCGGTCAGGACGGGCACATTACGTTTGGCCAATTCAGATTGGGGTTCGGTCATCTGCACTTTGACTCGCTGCTCCAGCTATTCGACCCAGCCTATGAGTTCGAACCTGATCGGCCAATAGCCCTATCCTCCAACCAACAAAAAAACCCGGCCTGAGGGCCGGGTTTCCAAATCTCAGGATGCGGGGCAGATCAAAGCTGCGCCATCACCTCATCCGATGCTTCGAAATTGGTTGTGACGCGCTGAACGTCATCATCATCTTCCAGCGCATCGACCAGCTTCATCAGCTTTTGCATATCCTCAAGCCCCAGCTCGGTCGTGGTGCTTGGCTTCCAAACCAGTTTGGTGGATTCCGTTTCACCCAGCGCGGCCTCGAGCGCGTTCGAGACGTCGTTCAGATCGGTGTCGGCGCACCAGATGATATGACCTTCGTCCGAGCTTTCAACATCTTCCGCGCCTGCCTCAATGGCCGCTTCGAACACGGTGTCGGCATCACCAACCGTATCTGGATAGACCACTTCACCCTTGCGTTCGAACATAAAGCCGACGGAACCTGTCTCGCCAAGATTGCCGCCATTCTTGGAAAAGGTCGAGCGCACAGTCGATGCGGTCCGGTTCCGGTTGTCGGTCATCGTCTCGACGATGACGGCCACGCCGTTGGGGCCATAGCCTTCATACCGGATTTCTTCATAGTCATCGCCGTCGCCTGCTTGCGATTTCTTGATCGCCCGGTCGATCACGTCTTTGGGGACCGAGTTCGACTTGGCCTCTTTCACCGCAAGACGCAGACGCGGGTTCTTGTCGGGATCGGGGTCGCCCATCTTAGCGGCAACGGTGATCTCTTTTGACAGCTTGGAAAACAGTTTGGACCGCGCGGCGTCCTGACGTCCCTTGCGGTGCTGGATATTGGCCCATTTGGAGTGGCCTGCCATGGTGCGTCCTCGTGATAGTGATTGCGTATTTGGCGCCCATATAGACGTTTGCGGGCCATGGGATCAAGAGACCGGCTTGCGACGGCTTCTTCTGCGAGTATGTTGGCGGTATGACGACAGATCAGATCATACTTTTCGCTCTCTTTGCCGCCGTATTCGGAATGCTGCTTTGGGGGCGGTTTCGCTATGATCTTGTTGCGTTTTCCGCGCTTCTGATCGGAGTGGTGTTGGGTGTCGTACCCGTCGATGACGCTTTTGCCGGTTTTGGTCACTCGGCAACCATCATCGTCGCGCTGGTTCTGGTCGTTTCGGCCGGGCTGGTCCGGTCCGGTGCGGTATTCTTGATCACGCGATCCCTGGTTGACGCGTCACGCGGCCTTGGGGCCCATATCGCCTTGATGGGCGGTATCGGGGCTGTTCTGTCCGCCTTCATGAATAACGTCGCTGCCTTGGCCCTATTGATGCCGGTCGACATTCAGACCGCACGAAAAGCCGGACGAGCCGTCGGCCTGACCCTAATGCCGCTCAGCTTTGCAACAATTCTGGGTGGGATGGCGACCCTGATTGGCACGCCACCGAACATCATCATCGCCTCAATCCGCGCAGAAACTCTGGGCGAGCCCTTTCGTATGTTCGATTTCGCCCCTGTGGGTGGCATTGCTGCGATTGCCGGGCTTGCTTTTGTCTCACTGGTGGGCTGGCGATTGATCCCGAACCGGGGACCGCAAACCGAAACCTCTGAGGCGCTGGCCGAATATATCGCAGAACTAACCGTCCCACCGGAATCGCCGTTGATCGGCAAACGGGTCAGCGAGCTTTATGAAGATGCCGAGAAATCTGACGTCGCCATCATCGGCCTGATCCGCGACGGCAAGCGCCGCTATGGCCGGTCGGCCCATGCAACACTGAATCAGGGTGACGCGCTGGTGCTTGAGGCCCGCCCCGAGGCGCTGGATGAATTCCGCGCGGCGCTGAAGCTGGATTTTTCGGACACACGTCGACAGGAGCTTCTGACCGCTGAAGGCGACGGGCTGGAAGTCGTCGAGGTTGTCGTGACCGAAAACGCCCGCATCACCGGGCGTACGGCTCAGGGGTTGGGGTTGGCATGGCGGCAGAGCACCGTTTTGATGGGCATTTCGCGCCAGGGCCGCAGCATCACCGAACAGGTCCGCAAAACCGAGGTTGAGGCTGGCGACATCCTGTTGTTGCTGTGCCCGCGTGATCGCAGCGCCGATCTGACCGAATGGCTGGGATGCCTACCGCTGGCCCAACGCGGTCTGAACGTCACCGCCAATGAAAAGGCCTGGCTTGCGATTGGCCTGTTTGCCACCGCGGTACTGGCAGCCAGTGTTGGGCTGATCTACCTGCCGGTCGCATTGGGGCTGGTTGTGGTTGCCTATGTGCTGACCAAGATCATGCCAATCGCAGATCTCTATACTCACATCGAATGGCCGGTGGTCGTTTTGCTGGGCTCGATGATCCCCCTGGGCAGCGCACTGGAAACCTCGGGCGGCACCGAACTGATCGCCAATGCGCTGATCCAGTTAACTGACGGCCTGCCTGCATGGGCTATTCTGACCGTTCTGATGGTGGTCACCATGACCCTGTCGGACGTGTTGAACAACACCGCCACGGCGATTGTGGCGGCCCCGGTCGGCATTCAGATGGCCCGCACGCTTGAGGTTTCCCCCGACCCGTTTCTGATGACGGTCGCCGTTGCAGCCTCGGCTGCGTTCCTGACGCCTATCGGGCATAAGAACAACACGCTGGTTCTGGGTCCGGGTGGCTATCGGTTCGGAGACTACTGGCGCATGGGCCTGCCGCTGGAAATCCTGATCATTGCGGTTTCGATACCCGCCATCCTTGTGTTCTGGCCGCTGTGACGGGTAAGAGCCGTTCCATGAAACAATTTCTGATCCTGCAGTTACGCCCGGAAACCGATGCGTCCGATGCCGAATATGCCTCGATTTTGGACAAGACCGGCCTGAGTTCTGAACAGACCCATCGCATCCGGTTGGATTGTGAAGACCTGCCCGACGGCTTGGACGTGACCGACTATGCCGGAGTGATCGTCGGCGGCGGCCCCGGCTGTGTCAGCGACGATCCGGCGACAAAATCGCCGACGGATGCCCGCACCGAAGCCGCCATCATGGGTCTGATGCCGCAGATCACCGCGCGCGATCATCCGTTCATGGGGTGCTGCTATGGGCTGGGTATTCTTACCGCGCATCTGGGTGGCGATGTCAGCAAGGACCAGTTCGGAGAGCCCGTCGGCCCCTCAACCTGCCACGTGACAGAGGACGGTGCGACCGATCCACTGATCTCGGGGCTGGGTCAGAGTTTTGATGCTTTTGTGGGCCATAAAGAGGCTGTGCAATCCCTGCCAGATGGGTGCGTGCATCTGCTTGCCTCGGGCCCTTGCCCGTTCCAGATGATCCGCTGGGGCCAGAATGTCTATGCCACACAGTTCCACCCCGAGGCTGATGCCCGCGACTTTGAAGAACGTATCACCATCTACAAACACCACGGCTATTTCCCGCCCGAAGATGCTCAGCGTCTGATCGACATTTGCCACGCCGCCAATGTCACTCTGCCCGGTGAAATCCTGCGCAGGTTCGCCCAACGCTACGGCTGACCCTACGGCGCGGTTGCCTGCGGCTTTGACCCTCGCTTACGCTGGTCCGAACGGCTTTGGGAGGAGTTGTAGTTGGATCTGCTTATTAATGTCGGCCTGCCACTATCGTTGGCCATAATCATGCTGTCCTTGGGTGTCGGGCTTGAGATCGCCGATTTCCGCCGGGTTGTCAGCAGACGATACCCTTTTGCGATAGGGGCGTTCTGCCAGGTGATCTTGCTTCCCATTGCGGCATTTACAACAGTCAAACTCTTTGCACTGCCACCGGAAATTGCAGTCGGTGTTATGCTCCTCAGCTTTTGCCCCGGCGGTGTTACCAGCAATATCCTGACTAAACTGGCCAAGGGTGATGTCGCTCTTTCTGTCAGCCTGACAGCCATCATCAGCTTGCTGTCGATGGTGACGGTACCCGTATTGGCCGCCTGGTCGATCAATCACTTCATGGGCGAGGACGCACCCGAGGTTTCGATCACCGGCCTCGCCATAGCGATGTTCCTGATAACCACCCTGCCCGTCGCTATCGGCGTCAGTATACGGCATTTCGCAAAAGGATTCGCAGAACGGGTCGATGCCCCTCTGTCCAAACTGGCTTCGATTCTTTTCGTCCTGATCGTTCTCGCCGCGCTGGCCGGGAACTGGGAAATGTTCGTCGAAAATTTGGGGCTGATGGGGTCGGCGTTGATCACCCTGAACATTGCGCTGCTGCTGATCGGGCTGGGACTGGCCCGCGCCGTGAACCTGTCATGGAACGAGAGCAAGACGATCTCGATCGAAACTGGCATCCAAAACTCGACTCTTGGCATCACATTGGCAGCGCTGATTACCAGCACGGAAAACGGGCTAAGCCCTCTTGCTCTGCCATCGGCCGTCTATGGTATCTTGATGTATGTCGTCGCCCTGCCATTTATCGCCTGGCTGCGCCGCAGCTGAGAGGAAAAAACATGTCCAATAACACCGCAGATGCCATTGTCGTTGGGGCTGGGCTGGCTGGGCTTGCGGCCGCGGCCGAGCTAGGCGACCGCGGAAAAAAGGTGATCATACTGGATCAGGAACCCGGTCATTTCCTCGGCGGTCAGGCGTGCTGGAGCCTCGGTGGATTGTTCATGGTCGACACGCCGGAACAGCGCCGGATGGGCATCAGGGACAGCCACGAACTGGCCTTGCGTGACTGGCAGGGCAGCGCGCAGTTTGACCGCGAAGAAGACGCTTGGCCCCGCAAATGGGCCGAGGCTTATGTCGAATTCGCCGCCGGTGAAATGCGGCCCTGGCTGCACGATATGGGGCTGCGATGGTTTCCTGTGGTTGGATGGGCCGAACGTGGCGGTTCTTATGCCGATGGACATGGCAATTCGGTACCTCGGTTCCACATCACATGGGGCACCGGCCCTGGTATTCTGGAACATTTCATCCGTCGCGTGCGCGAACATGTCAGCACAGGCCTGATCCAGCTGAAGTTCCGCCACCAAGTCAGCCATATCATTATGCAAAACGGCTGCGCCAAAGGCGTCTCGGGAGAGGTCTTGGCTGAGGACGCAGCCGCGCATGGCGCCAAGACCAACCGGGAAGAGGTCGGGGAATTCGAGGTCTATGCTCCTTCGGTCATCGTCAGTTCGGGCGGTATTGGTGGCAATTTCGAAATGGTGCGCAAGAACTGGCCGCGCGACCGCCTGGGCGAACCACCCAAAGACATGATCGCGGGCGTGCCGTTCCACGTTGACGGTCGGATGATCCCTATCAGCGAAAAGGCCGGTGGGCATGTGATCAACGGCGACCGGATGTGGCATTACACCGAGGGCGTCAAAAACTGGAACCCGATCTGGCCATCGCACGGAATTCGTATCCTGCCCGGCCCAAGCTCTATGTGGTTTGACGCGCGCGGCAATCGTCTGTTGCCCCCTTGTTTGCCGGGGTTCGACACGTTGGGCACGTTGAAAGAGATCCTGAAAACCGGTTATGAATACAGCTGGTTTGTGCTGACCCAAAAGGTGATCAAAAAGGAATTTGCGCTCTCCGGGTCGGAACAGAACCCGGATTTCACCTCGGGCAGCTGGAAAGAGGTTATCCGTCAGCGCATTTTGTCAGGATCGCAAGCCACCGCGCCGGTCGAGGCCTTCAAACAACACGGGGAAGATTTCATCGTTGCCAACACTCTGACCGAACTGGTCAGCGGCATGAACCAACTGGGTGGCGATCTGATCAAAGAGGCGCATTTGCGCGCCCAGATCGAAGCGCGGGACTCACAGGTCGACAACCCTTTTACCAAGGACGCGCAGATGGCGGCGATTCTGGCGGCCCGCAACTATCGGGGTGACAGGTTGATCCGCACCGCCAAACCACACAAGTTCCTTGATCCTGCGAATGGGCCGCTAATCGCGGTCAAACTTCACATGCTGACGCGCAAAACGCTGGGCGGTTTGCAGACCAACCTCGACAGTCAGATGATCGGTGCAAACGGTCAGGTCGTTCCCGGGTTGTTCGCCGCAGGAGAGGTCGCCGGTTTCGGCGGCGGCGGCTATCACGGATACAACGCACTGGAAGGCACATTTCTGGGCGGCTGCATCTTTTCCGGGCGCAACGCAGGACGGTCGCGCGCTGTGGCCTGATTAATGCGTGCGTATGAATTTCAGAACCGGGTCGCCTGCGCTGTCCAGCAGCGCAAGGCTATCGCCCGCCACCGCATAGGACACCACGTTTTGCAGCGCGGCAAAGAACTGATCCTCGACCTGCTCCATCTCGGGTGGGCAGGCCATCAAAGTGGCCGCAATATTGTCTGGAAACGTCAGCGAAGTGCCCGAAATCTCGGCCTGCCCGGTGAACCGGTTGCAACCGCCTGAGCCGCTAAAGGCACCGCCTTGCGCAAACTCAAGCTGCGGGGCGCGTTCGCTGTTCAGCACGGCCCCCTCCACACCAATCGCCGTCCAGCTTGTGTTTTCCAGCCCCGCCGACGTGGGGCCGTCCGTCTTGACCAACAAAATGTCGGCCGTATCCGGCGCACCATTGGTCAGGACCGGATACACCGTGTCGGTCGTAAACAGCAGTTGTGACCCACGATATATTGCCCCCCGCACCGCATAGGTCATCCCGTCACGGATCAGAGCATCATCATAGGTCAGTTCAAACTCGGCAGGCACCCCGCTCAGCACGTAGCGCTGCGCAGCCAGCGTTACCGCTGGCGCATCCGCAAGCGATATATCCTGCAGCTCGATATAAAGCGTCGCGTCTTCAGGTACGGCAATCCGTTCGCGATAGGAGGCGGTACCGGTCACCGAACCAGCCGATACATCGCTGCCAATCAGCGCCACCATAATCGCACCCATTACGATCAACTGACCAAATTTTGGAAAAGGCATAATCCCGTCCTTTCGTCCAAGTTCTAGAGGAAAAGATTGTGTCTGGATCGGCCTTTACAAGACCGTCAGCGCAAAACCGGCGGGTTCGCGCCGGTGTCACAACGGCCAGATGATCGGAATAAGCAACGAAGCAAGCAGCCCTACCGTCAGGTTCAAGGGGATGCCAACCTTCATGAAATCGACAAACCGATATCCCCCCGGACCATAGACCATCATGTTGGTCTGATATCCGATTGGTGTCGCAAAGGATGCAGATGCCGCCAACATCACCGCAACTACCAGCGGCCTTGGGTCTAAGCCGACGGCCTGTGCCAACCCGATTGCGATCGGCGTGACCACTACCGCAACGGCGTTGTTGGAGACGAGTTCGGTAAGCACCGAGGTCAAAACATAGATGGCCCAAACGATCAGGAACGGTGGCAGCGCACTTAGCCCAGGTGCGATTGCATCGACGATCAGGGAAACCGCCCCAGACTTATCAAGCGCGGCCCCGATGGCCAGCATCGAGAATATCAGCGCCAGAAGCCGCCCCTCGATAAAGGAAAACGCCTCATCCGCGTCTATGCAGCGGGTGACCAGAACCAGAGCGACCGCAAGAATGGAGAGCAACAGAATTGGCGCCACACCCAATGCAGCCAATACGACGATCCCGATAAGTGCGCCAATCGCCACCGGAGCGTGATTGCGGCGGAACGCACGCGCCGAGGGCTGTGTCACGTCGACCATATCCATATCAGCGGCAAGCTTCTGGATATCGGCAGGCGATCCCTCCAACAGCAGAGTATCCCCGACCCGCACCACGAGGTCGTCTAGTTGACGACCGATATTCTGGTTCCGCCGATGTACCGCCAGAACGTAGACACCATAGCGGCGGCGCAGGCGCATCACGCCCAGCGTTCGCCCAACCATACGGCACCCCGGTGTGATCAGCACTTCGACCGTTTTGGTCTCGACCGCAGAAACCTGATCAACACGCTTTAACTCTTTGTTGCTTTGCAGGCTCAGCAACTCGGTCATCTCGGTCCGCAGGACCACGCGATCCCCAACCTCAAGCGTCACCCCTTTGAGGTTGCGCCGCAAAGACTCGTCCCCGCGGACCACGTCAATCAGGCGTACGCCAGGGCGTTTGAACAGTTGCACCCCTGTCACCTCGCGCCCGATCAGGTTGCTGTCGGGCGGAATGACGGCCTCGGTGAAGAACTTCATCTTAGAGCGATCACTGAGAAGCGAGGCCATGCTGTCGCGTTCCGGCAGCAGGCGCGGCGCAACAAAGCGCAGATAGATCATGCCGTAGATCACTACTGCGATGCCCAAGGGCGTGACTTCGAAAATCGTGAATGCAGCCAGACCCTGAGATCGCGCGACACCATCCACAAGCAGGTTGGTCGAGGTGCCGATCAGTGTCAGCGTCCCCCCCATGATGGCAGCATAGCTGAGCGGGATCAGCAATTTCGAGGCCGGCACGTTCAACGTGCGGGCAATCTGTACAAAAACCGGGATCATCACGACGACCACGGGTGTGTTTGACACCACCGCCGAGGCCAGAACCACAAACCCCATGAGCATGGCAATCGCGATACGCGGGTTAACCTGTGCCTGTTTCTGCGCAGTTGCGGTAAAGGAATCCAATGCCCCGGTTCTGACCAGAGCCCCCATGACGATGAACATCGCCGCAATCGTCCATGGCGCAGGATTGGACAGAACTGCCAACGCGCTTTGATAGGGCAGGATACCGGTCACCAGCATCAGGGCAACGCCCGCGATGGCGACAACCTCGGTCGGGTAAGCCTCGCGCAGGAACATGACAAACATGCCTGCGACAACCAATAGCGCCACGATCGCGCTGCCCGTTTCTGTCAGTTGAAGAAATTGCATTCGTGGTATTCAGTCCGAACCCTGGCCCAGCTTGCGCGCCCGTCGGGCAGTTTCCCGTATTGCGGGCAGCAGGGCAAGCCCAACGTCGCGCTATTGCGGCCCGGCTTGTTGCAAGCGACCCCCAACGCGCACCATTTGCACGGATTTTGCCTGACCATTGCGATCATCGGTTTCCACGAACACACCGCTTAGCGTTGCTTCGCCATTTGCAGGCGTAAACCGCGCCTTGGGCATGCCGGTGATGAACCGGCGCATCGGTTCCAGCTTTTCCATACCAATGACAGAATCGTAATCCCCGCACATCCCGGCATCGGTCAGATAGGCTGTTCCCCCCGGAAGGATCTGAGCATCTGCGGTCGGCACATGCGTATGCGTTCCAACCACGAGGCTGGCGCGCTTGTCACAGTAATGCCCCATCGCCATCTTCTCGGATGTGGCTTCGCAATGCATGTCAACGATGATCGCCTGGGCCTGACCGCCGCGCGGGTGCGACTTCAGAATTGGCTCGATCGCCGAGAACGGATCATCGAAGGGCCGCTTCATAAAGACCTGCCCCAGCACCTGTACAACCAGAACCTTGCGCCCGCCAGGGGCGGTATAGAGACGATGCCCGCGTCCCGGAGCACCCTTAGCAAAGTTAACGGGGCGCACAATGCGCGGTTCGCTCTCAATGAATTGCAACATGTCCTTCTGGTCGAAAGCGTGGTCGCCCAGCGTCAGACAATCCGCCCCTGCATCTAACAGCAGCTTGGCATGATCCCCGGTCAAACCCATTCCGTTCGAGGCATTCTCACCATTGATCACCACGAAATCCAGCCGCCATTCGTCGCGCAGACGTGGCAGATGTTGCTGAACAGCCGCGCGTCCAGCGCGGCCCATAACGTCACCCAGAAAAAGTATCCTCATAGAAACCGTCTAAGTGTGGCAATTCGCAAGTACAAGCCGTTAAGCTGACCCAATGAACGGCAAAACTCTTTATTTAGGAGATTCTTTATGTTTCGGATCGGTCTGACCTTTGGTGTCTGTGCCACCCTTGCTGCCTGCTCGGAAGAGCAAGCGGTCAACTCAAACCCACAGCTGCCAAACCCCTCGGCCATCTATTGCATCGACAGCGGTGGGAGGTATGAAATTCGGGACGGAGAGAATGGCCAGACCGGCGTGTGCATATTGCCTGATGGGACCGAGAAAAACGCCTGGGAATATTTCCGCGCCAAAAACCAGGGCTGATAGGCTGGTTAAAAGGTCAACACGCGGCTTTCGGTGATAACCATATCAAGCGGTTGATCCGTCGGTTCCAGCGGCAACCCGTCTGCTTCTTGCGCATCGAAGGCAAAACCGATGGCCAGAGTCGGGCGTTTCGCGCGCAGCCCTTCCAATGTCCGGTCATAGAACCCACCCCCATAACCCAGACGCCCTCCATTTGCATCGAATGCCACCAGCGGAACGATCAGAATTTCGGGATCGAAATAGTCATCGACCTCAGGCACCTTGGCGCCAAACGGGCCATCCTTCAGCCTGCCTTCGGGCGTCCAGCGAGAGAATTTCAGCGGCTGCCCGGCCGCCTGAATAACCGGTACGCCAACCGGGCCATAAGCGGACGCCTCGGCCATGGCGGGCAGCGGGTCACTCTCGGTCCGGATGGGCATATAACCCGACAGGGGTACTCCGCGGTGCCCGGCCAGAATTTCAGATAGTCGCCCGGCGGCACCGGGCGGATTTGCATCAAACGCAGATTTGCGCCGGGCAAAGGCCGCCTTGCGCGCGGCAGCTTTGATTTCGGTCAGATCGGTCACAATAGCACCACGCTGGCAAGCCCAAGAAAGATAAAGAATCCCATGACATCCGTCGTTGTCGTCACAAAGGTCCCTGAAGCCAGCGCCGGGTCAACACCCATCCGGTCCAGCACGACCGGTACTACCGTACCTGCAAAGCCTGCGATCACCATGTTCACGACCAGAGCGGAGCCAATCACGACACCCAGCAACGGCGAGCCGAACCAATACATTCCCACCACGCCCAGAACGGTGGCAAAACACAGCCCGTTCAACATGCCCACCAGCAGTTCCCGTCGGATCACCCGCATCACGTTCGCACCTGTCAGGTCGCGCGTTGCCAGGGCTCGCACTGCGACGGTCAGCGATTGTGTCCCCGCATTGCCCCCCATCGAGGCCACAATCGGCATCAGAATGGCCAATGCCACCAACTGATCAATCGCCGCCTCGAATTGGGAAATCACCAGCGAGGCGCAGATCGAAGTACACAGGTTTACCGCCAACCACGGCAGGCGGCGCCTGCTGGTCGCGGCCACACTGTCGGACAGCGAGCTTTCGTTGCTGACGCCGGCAAGACGCAACATGTCCTCTTCGTATTCCTCATCCAGAACCACCATCGCGTCATCAATGGTGATCACCCCGACCAGCCGTCCGTCACCATCCACCACCGGGGCCGAGATCAGGTGATACTGATTGAACGCATAAGCCACATCTTCTTCGTCCTGATCGACCGGGATGGTGTAGAATTCTTCTTCGGCAATCTCATGCAGAGCCACCTCGCGCCGAGTGGCCATCAGCTTGCCCAGCGTGACCTGCGCGGTTGGCTTCAGACGCGGGTCAACCAGGACCACATGGTAGAATTGGTCCGGCAGCCCGTCATTGGCACGCATAAAATCAATCGCCTGCCCGACAGTCCAATGCTCGGGCGCCATGACGACCTCGCGCTGCATAAGACGACCGGCCGAGTTTTCGGGATAGGACAGCGCCTGTTCGGCCGCGATCCGTTCGGAATCCTCCAGCGCACCCAGGATGGCTTCTTGCTGGGGCTCTTCAAGGTCTTCCAGCAGATCGACGACATCGTCGCTTTCCATGTCGCGTACCGCATCCGCCAGAACATCGGGACGCAGGACTTCAATAACTTCTTCCCTGACACCTTCGTCCAGTTCAGACAGAATATCGCCGTCGAACTCTTTGTCATACAGACGGATCAACCGGGCGCGGTCATAGGGGTTGATCTGTTCCAGAAGGTCGGCGATGTCGGCAGCGTGCAGCGGGTCCATCAATTCGACCAGCTTGTCGCGGTCATCAACATCAACTGCATACAGAATGGATGCTACCGTTCGACGATCCAGCGCATAGGCGTCATCATCAGAAGTCGGTTCAGTTACGGGTTCGTTAATACCTGTTGTCATATCTGCCCCCGCTCTGTTCGCCCATTGGCCCCTAAATAGAAGAAGCAGCTACCGGAAAACAATGACAATGCGCCGATTTACCGACAACTTTCCTGCCCCTATGCTGTTTCGCAGTCCCAGACAGGCGGAGATGAATGAGTATGGCGCAAAAAACGCTGCTGAAAGGGCGTGTCCTGAGTTTCACTGGCACCCCGTTCGAGGGCGAACCGACCGAGGCTGTCAAAATCAGCGAAGCGGTTCTGATCGAAAACGGTCGGATTTCCAGCGTATCGGATGCCGACAGTCTGAACAATGCCCACCCCGAGGCAAAAGTCGTGGATCATGGTCAGCACGTGATCCTTGCAGGATTTGTTGATGCGCATGTGCATTATCCGCAGACCGCCATGATCGCCAGTTGGGGCAAACGCCTGATCGACTGGCTGAACACCTATACCTTCCCCGAAGAGATGAAATTCGGGGATGCAGCCTATGCCTCTGAGATTGCCAACCGGTATCTGGACCTGACAGCGGCACACGGCACCACCACGATGTGCAGCTATTGCACCATCCATCCCGAGAGTGTTGATGCCTTTTTCCTTGCGGCCAAACAACGCGGTCAACGTGTGGTTGCGGGCAAAACCTGCATGGATCGCAACGCACCCGATGGCCTGAGAGATACCGTGCAAACTGCCTATGACCAATCCCAGACTTTGCTTGAGAAATGGCACGGGATCGACCGCCTGTCCTATGCGATTACGCCGCGTTTCTCACCCACCTCCACACCCGAACAGCTAGAGGCCATGGGCGCATTATGGGCAGAGCATCCCCATTGCCTGATGCAAACCCATCTCAGCGAACAGACTGATGAAATTGCCTGGGTACGCGAGCTGTTTCCCGACGCCCGCGATTATCTGGACACCTATGAAAAGTTCGGCCTGCTGGGCCCCAACGGCCTGTATGGCCACGTCATCCACCTTGAGGCACGTGAACGCGACCGACTGCGTGAGGTCGACGCTGCGTTGATCCATTGTCCGACCTCAAACACCTTTATCGGGTCAGGCCTGTTCGACATGGCAGGGTTGATGCGCGACGGACACCGGGTTGGTCTGGCAACGGATACTGGTGGCGGTTCAAGTTTCTCGATGCTGCGCACGATGGCATCGGCCTATGAGATCGGACAACTGCGCGGAACGCCGCTGCACGCCGCGCAACTGCTGTGGCTGGGCACCGTAGGGTCGGCCCGAACGCTGAGGCTGGATGACAGCATCGGCAATATCGCCCCGGGAATGGAGGCCGACCTGATCGTGCTCGATCTCGCCTCAACCCCGGCCATCGCGCAACGCGAGGCCTGCGCCGATGATTTGTGGGAGGCCATCTTTCCCACCATCATGATGGGCGATGACAGGGCGGTTGCCGAGGTTTGGATCGCAGGTCAACCTGTCAGGACCTAGGATTGCAAGGCAAGGGCCAATCGGTTCTGCCGTTCAATCACCCGGGGCAGATCCAGCGTTGCGATCTGCCCGTCCCGCACGATCTGACGGCCTTCGACAAACAGGTGCTTTACCCTCGTCGGACCGGCAAGCAACAGGGCTGCCGGATCCCAACTGCCCGCGCTTTCGATGCCGCGCGTATCCCAAATGGCTATATCGGCACGCTTACCGATAGCCAGACGGCCGCAATCAGGTCGGTTCAAGACATCCGCCCCACCCCGCGTGGCAATTTCAAGCGCCTCGCGAGAGGACATGGCATCGGCACCGCTTGCGACTCGCTGCAACAACATAGCCTGCCGCGCCTCGAGGATCAGATTGCCGCTGTCATTGCTGGCCGACCCATCGACGCCAAGACCCACAGGCACGCCACTATCTCGCATCGACCTTACCGGTGCTATCCCCGAGCCCAACCGGCAGTTCGAACAGGGACAGTGGGCCACGCCAGTCCGGGACCGGGCAAACAGATCAATCTCTGCCCCGTCCAGTTTCACGCAATGGGCGTGCCAAACATCTGATCCGGTCCATCCCAAATCCTCGGCATATTGACCAGGACGGCACCCGAATTGTTCCTGAGAATAGGCGATATCCTCGTCATTTTCGGCCAGATGGGTGTGGAGCATTACGCCTTTGTCACGGGCCAGATTGGCCGTGTCTCGCATCAAGTCGCGACTGACAGAGAACGGCGAGCAAGGTGCCAGCCCGACCCGACACATTGCACCCTCTGACGGGTCATGAAAGGCGTCGACCACACGCATCATGTCTTCGAGAATAGCTGCTTCGGCTTCGACCAGAGCATCCGGTGGCAGGCCGCCATCGCTTTCGCCAATACTCATCGCGCCGCGCGTTGGGTGGAACCGCAGGCCGACCTCAGCCGCCGCAGCAATGGTGTCATCCAGACGCGCGCCGTTGGGGTATAGATACAGGTGATCAGAACTGAGCGTACATCCCGACAGAGCCAGCTCGGCTAAACCGATCTGGGCGGATACGAACATCTCTTCGGGGCCAAATCGCGACCAGATCGGATAGAGCGTTTTCAGCCATCCGAACAAAAGCGCATCCTGCCCGCCAGGCACGGCGCGGGTCAGGGTCTGGTACAGATGGTGGTGCGTGTTCACGAGGCCGGGCGTAACCACACATCCGCTTGCATTATGGATCTCTGCGGTTGCCTGCAACCCGTGGCCGATCTGTTCGATCTGTCCATCTCGGATCAGAATATCCGCGCCCGAAAGCTCTCGGCGCTGGTCATCCATGGTCAGGATCGTGTCTGCATTTTTGATGAGGATACCAGTCATCTTGCTCTCCTTGCATCGCCCGTTTCATGCATGGAGTGCAAAAGCTGGCGGAAAACGGGCACAAGAACCAGCCGGCTCAAGGTTAATCCGCTCGCCGGGTCGCCGCAACAATTTTCAGAAGTTGCGCAGAATTTCCAGCGCAGCTGCGTGAATATCCGGGTTTGCCGCCGCCAGAGCCCGACCGCCATTATGGGCGGGGCCGCCTTGCCAGTCTGTGACGATACCGCCAGCCGCATGAATCACGGCGATTGGCGCCTGAATGTCATAGGCGTTCAGACCTGCTTCGATCACCAAATCCACCTGACCCGCTGCAAGCAGAGCATAAGCATAGCAATCCATTCCATAGCGGGTCAGGCGTACGTGCTGTGACACAGCCTCAAACCCGGCACGATCTTCCGACGCGCCGACCTCGGGGAAGGTCGTGAACAGAATCGCCTGGTCCAGAGAAGGTGTTGAACGGGTCTTCAGGGACATATCGCCCGTAGGACCATGGCTTCGCGCGATATCCGCCGAGCCGATGAAGCGTTCCCCGATATACGGCTGGTCGATGATCCCCATGGTTGGCCCGTCCTGCGTGCTAAGCGCAATCAGAACCCCCCATGTCGGTGTCCCGCTGATAAACCCTCGGGTGCCGTCGATCGGATCCAGAACCCAGGTGCGGCCACTTTGCCCCTCGTGCTGCCCATATTCCTCGCCAAATATTCCATCTTGGGGCCGATGTCGGGCTAAAACCGCGCGCATGGCTTTTTCGGCTGCGCGGTCGGCGACAGTGACCGGATCAAATCCCTGATCCAGCTTATTTGAAGTCTCAAGATTAGACTGCCTGAAAAAAGGAAGAATGGCCGAACGCGCTGCGTCGGCCATTTCTTCAGCTACTTCAAGATCACTCAGCGACACCTTATCCATACGCTACCCGTGCGTTCCGTCAGGATCAGAGTCAACCCGCGAAATCAGGCAACATCACTCAGAACGCGCGCAAGCTCGAACAAGCGGCGACGCTGGTTTTCCGGTATGGCATAGTAAGAGCGGACGAGATCCAGGGCTTCTTTGTCGCCCATAAGGTCTGCAGGAACCGATTTCTTATCCGAGCTTCCTTTCTCGACCTCTTCCAGGCCTTCAAAGAAGAAACTGACCGGAACATCCAATGCCTCGGCAATGTCCCAAAGACGAGACGCGCTGATTCGATTGGCACCGGTTTCATATTTCTGGATTTGCTGAAACTTGATACCAACTTGCTGTGCCAACTGCTGTTGGGTCATGCCAATCAGCCAGCGGCGATGCCTGACGCGTTTGCCCACATGGACATCGACGTGATGGGTCATTGGTACTATCCTCCCTTACACACACAACTGAGACGGGTGCGCAACATGCTTTGTTACCGCAACATTAGCGAGCCCGACTTAACCACTCCCTAATTTGGAACATGCCCCCCAAATCAGCACCATAGCGCACTATTACGTTTTTTGGCGCTTTTTTCAAGAAGGTTGAATCTGATTCCACAAACAATGGTTTATAGTTGTGTTGTGAATACCGCGCACACGTTGATTCCGATCTGGAAACAACCACCTGATCAACACCGGATTAACGGGGTCTTCAGCAGGGTAACAGATTGACAAGACCACGACAGCACTGACCTATGCCCGAAAAGACGGAGCCAAATCATGCTGGCGTTTCATATCCAGACCAACGGGGCCAAGGCCCAGCTTTGCAATATTGACCTGCCAGAACCCGGCGACAGCCAGGTCTGCATTCAAATCAAAGCCTGCGGTTTGAATTTTGCGGATCTCCTTATGCAGAAGGGGACGTATCAGGACACCCCGGTGGCGCCCTTTTCCTTGGGCATGGAAGTCGCAGGGATTGTTCGCGAAATTGGAAACAATGTACGCCACCTGAACCCGGGTGACCGTGTCGCTGTCTATTCCGGCCAGGGTGGCCTCGCTGAATTCGGAGTGTTCGACGCCGATCGTGCAATCGCAATCCCTGACTCTATGAGCTTTGAAGACGCCGCCGCAATTCAGATCACATATGGCACCAGTCATATTGCCTTGGATCATCGTGCGCGGCTCAGGCCCGGCGAAACCCTTTTGGTGACCGGTGCGGCAGGTGGCGTCGGCCTGACGGCGGTAGAGATCGGCAAGCTTATGGGCGCCACGGTTATTGCGCAGGCGCGCGGCAGTGAGAAACTCAAGGTGGCACAGAGGGCCGGGGCCGATCATCTGATCGACGCATCCGAAGATCTGCGCGCCCGTGTCCAGGCATTGGGAGGCGCGGATGTCGTATATGACGCGATCGGCGGCGATGTGTTTAAAGCCGCCTTTCGCGCAACCAACCCCGAAGGTCGCATCTTGCCCATTGGCTTTGCGGGCGGTGAGGTGCCGCAAATTCCGGCCAACCACCTACTGGTCAAGAACCTGACAGTCATCGGGCTCTACATCGGCGGCTACTTGAAGTTTCGACCTCAGATTGTGACGGACAGCTTTGAAACGCTGTTTCGCTGGCATAGCGAGGGTCGCATCAAACCGCATATCAGCCATGTCCTGCCCCTGTCCGAAGCCGAACGCGGACTGGCCATGCTGCGCGACAGGACGGCCACCGGGAAAGTTGTCATAACCCCTTAAGGGATGATCAACCGACAACGGCTTTGAGCGGCACCCCCCCAAGCAAACGAAAGTTCTGGCGCACCAGCGTCGCCAACGCCTCAACCACGGCGCCGCGGCCAGTTTCGCCGCCATACAGATTTATCATATGCGCAGGAAGCTCGGGCAGGACGCCACCCGAATCGATCTGGGCAAGATGTGCGGCCTCTGTCCCTTCGAGCATGGCATGAACCGCCAAATCGGCGCTGACCGTTGCCTCGATAGTACGGTCGTTTTCGGTTTCCACCGAAAGCTCCCAGGGAATTCCAGCCGAATCCAGCGCAGCAATGACCTGCGGCCTGAACAGACACCGACGCCCAAGCGCTAGCGGAATGGGGCGTTTTCGCCAGGCAGACCCGCCCGGCGCACCAATCCAGCGCAAAGGAAGCTCGGCAATCGTCTCGGCCCCCTGCCCCACTGTCGCCTCGGTCGTTAGGATCAAATCGCAGTCTCCGCGCTTAAACATATCCTTCAGTTGCAGCGAATAGGAGGAGATAAGCTGCACACGGACGCGTGGGAAATCCGCGTTGAATCGCTGCAGCACCCGGGGAATCGCCGGATAGACGATATCATGCGGCACACCAAGAACGACCTCGCCCTCATAGGCCTGATCCGTCAGCTTGGACATCACCTCGTCATTCAACGAGATCATGCGTCTGGCATAGGCCAAAAGCTGTTCTCCCGACGCTGTCAGCGCGATGGTTCTGCCACTTCGGTCCAGCAGCTCCAGACCTAAAAGCTCCTCCAACCGCTTTAGCTGCATCGATACGGCAGATTGTGTCAGGTGCAGGAAACCGGCTGCCCGCGTCACGCCACCCTGATCGGCAACTGCCACAAAGGAGCGGAGAGTGGTGATGTCCAGATTTCGCATCTTCACGATTCCTTATGGATGTGTTCAATAATATTCATTTTCAAAATGTGTCACAGCCCTCCATATAAATCAAGGAAGTTGATGCAATAGGCACAACACATCAGCAAAACCGAAAGGACAAGGCTATGACGCAAATCACAGCTTCAACATATTGCAAGCCACGGCAGCGCTTTAAGCTCACTTCTGTTCTGGATGCGCTATCGCTACGGCGCCAACGCTGTCAGCTCGCCAGATTGGACGACCGCGCCCTTCTCGATATCGGCATTACCCGTGAAGAAGCCGAAGCCGAAGCAAAACGCCGCATATGGGATGCTCCGGAATTCTGGCAAAAATGAACCTAATCCACTACTTTTACCACTGAATGGCGGCTGACACCTCGAAGCCGCCATTTTTGTTGCGTGTTTTAGCCTGTTTCCCACGTTAAACCCTTGAAACACAGCCCGCACTTGACGATATTTGCGAGGAGCGCGGCCTGACATCGGGACGCAAAAAGAATATGTGGAGGGAGACCTTTTAATGGCACAATTTGACACGATCCGGACGGCGACCGGTACGCGCGCTGCCCAGATTGACGAGGGCCTGCGCGCCCATATGAACAAAGTCTACGGCACAATGTCCGTGGGCATGCTGATTACGGCACTCGCGGCCTGGGCTATTGCTGGTCTTGCCGTGACCTCAGATCCAAGCAACGCAGTTGCTCAGATCGGCGCTGATCGTTATCTGACCAGCCTGGGCGGCACCCTGTTCCTGTCGCCGCTGAAATGGATAGTGATGTTCTCACCGCTGGCATTCCTGATCTTTGGCTGGGGCGCGCTGATGCGGCGCGGGTCGGCTGCGGCGGTGCAACTGGGTTTCTTCGTATTCGCGGCCGTTATGGGCGTTTCGATGAGCTCGGTGTTCATGATCTACACTCCTTACTCGATCGCGCAGACGTTCATTGTGACCTCGATTGCCTTTGCTGGTCTGAGCCTGTTTGGCTACACCACCAAGCGCAATCTAAGCGGCATGGGCACATTCCTGATTATGGGTGTGATCGGCCTGCTGGTGGCGATGGTCATAAATATGTTCCTGCAATCGCCTGCGATGATGTTCGCGATCTCGGCAATCGGAGTGATTATCTTTGCTGGCCTGACGGCGTTCTACACACAGGACATCAAAAACACCTACGTTGCGCATGCAACACATGGTGACCAGGAATGGCTGAACAAAGCGGCTATAGACGGCGCGCTGAGCCTCTATATCTCGTTCCTGAACATGTTCCAGTTCTTGCTGATGTTCATGGGGCAACAAGAGTAGCACACCGCATTACAGCAGCAAATAAACAGGGCGGGTCCGAAACGACCCGCCCTTTTCTTTTGCGGCCTGCAGCAGGTCGCCCTGCGGTCAGCTCCTCGCCACGTGCTCCCAAAAAGAAAGGCCCCGTCCTGATGACGAGGCCTTGGAATTGAAAGCGAACGGAACTTTAGCTGCAGTTCAACTGAACAGCAAATCCGGAACTGCGCTTTTCTGAACCTTTGCGATAAACGTCGCCGACAGGCAAGCAGCCAGTGAATTGTTCGGCGCCAGTACCAAAGTTTGCACCAATCGTATTCGGAACCCTGGTGCGGCTATTTTCGGTACGCACGACGCCGAAAAGCGTTCCGTTCACTTCAACAGTGCTCAGGAACAGGTTTGTATCTGAGCCAGAAACGACTACTGCGCTGGTATCGCTGCGCGCGCCATTTTCTATTGCAACACGTGCAATTTTACCCGGATCGGTCTCGTCCGTTGAAACTCGGACCGGGGGCAGCTCTGCCAACTCTGCCGGAACATTGGTGGACTCTGGAACAAACGCCGCCGCACCCGGCACTTCGCTGATGCTCCGCGGCTCACCATCAATGCCCGTAAAGCCAACACCCTCGCGGTTATAGGGGTCTTCACAGGCTGCGAGAGCCAGAATAGTTGCTGTGGATAACAAGATTTTTTTCATGACGGCCAACATTTTGGAACGGTTAGCTCAAGCGTAGTTGCAATACATTCCAAAAAGCAACCCAGCGGGCAAACGAATGCCTCGGCTGCTGATGCTTAGCTGCAACGGCCTCCAAGCGCGCTCCGGCTGCCTTGAGCCGATAGATTCAGGTATGAAACATCGTCGCGCAAACGAAAAAGGCCCTGTCGAAACAGGACCCTTGTCATTCTGTCCAAGCAGGACGGCAGATTACTTGATCTTGCCTTCCTTGTACTCGACATGCTTCCGAACGACCGGGTCGTATTTACGAACGGTCATTTTCTCGGTCATGGTGCGCGCGTTCTTTTTGGTCACATAGAAGTGGCCCGTGCCCGCGGTCGAGTTCAGACGGATCTTGATTGTCGTCGGCTTCGCCATGGTTATCTCCTGCGTCCGAAAAGGCAGGGGCCTTTCGGTTGAATTCCTATGAGCGTGCGCTTTTACCCGGTCATGCAGCCGAGTCAACCTGAATTCGGGTAGATCGGCGCAGATTTCATCAAAACACAAGATCGTCCCTGCCCCCAGCTTATCGCAGACCTTTACGCGGCCATTTCGGCCACAAGGGATGCCAGCTCAGCAGCCACAGCAAGACCTGTATCAAAGGATGACTCCAGCCGTGACCCACCTGTGGAACAACGCGATTCGTCTTAGCAATATTAACGCGCGGAGGGCCTGTAAGCCGGATCTTGTTCCAGGGTTGCCCCCTTCGATGACCATTCCTCTAGGCCGTGCATTGCTGCACGGCTCAAGCTGCCAACCCGGTCCCTCTCGGCCAAGACGCACTTAGCGGCGGTATCGGCGGACGCCGACCTGCCCGCGTGGGGACCCTATTTGGCATTGCTCCCGGTGGGGCTTGCCGTGCCACCCCTGTTGCCAGGGGCGCGGTGGGCTCTTACCCCACCGTTTCACCCTTACCATGCACGCATGGCGGTCTGATTTCTGTGGCGCTTTCCGTCGGGTTGCCCCGCCCGGGCGTTACCCGGCACCGTTGTCTTGTGGAGTCCGGACTTTCCTCTCGGGCTTACGCCCCAGCAGCCATCCGGCCCTCCGCGCGGAGACGTGGGTATGCGCAGTGTCAGGCCGCGTCAAGGGCCGATAGGGCGTTAAGGGGCAGCCCCTTCTTGGCCTGCGGTCAATTCAGCCCCGAGATATTTTTGGTCAGATGAAAAGCCGATCAGGTCCAGAGCGCCGCATGGCCGAGCGAGGTGAAATCCGCAGGTTCCAACGGGCCTTTGGCCCAAGGGCGGTATCTGAGACGCACGGTGGCAAGCAGCGTGTCGTCGTCCGTTTCGGGCGAAAAGCCCATCTGTTGCGCCAACGCACGGAACAGCGGCATCGAGGCCTCTTGCGGGCCATCATCCTGGCCACGTTGGCCAGCAAGATTGAGATGTTCGAGCCGTTGCCAGGGAAAGCGAGGGCCGGGGTCGACCTTGCGCCCCGGAGCCATGTCGGAATGGCCGATAACCCCGTCCGGTGCAATCGCCCATCGGGCCATGATACGGGCCAGAAGCCACTCAAGCGTGGTCATCTGAGGTTCGGGAAAAGGATGGGTGCCAAGATTGTCCAGTTCTATCCCAATCGAACGCGAATTGATATCGGTTCGCCCGCGCCACTCTCCTGCCCCGGCGTGCCAGGCCCGGTCCTCTTCGCGCACCATTTGCCAAAGCGTGCCATCGGAACCGATCAGGTAATGCGCAGAGACTTCGAAGGCCGGGTCACACAAGCGATCCAGCGCAGCCTGTGCACTGTCCATTGCGGTGTAGTGCAAAACGATCAATGACGGCGTCAGCCCATCCCGGCGATCTCCGAAATTGGGGGATGGGTGCCAGATGGGCTTTGGATCAGTTGTTGACGGCACTGCGGAACGGGCTGGGATCCCAGCCGCAAGCATATCCGTCGCCATCAGGGTCCAGCCCCTTGCGGTCCTTCTGGGGACCGCCATTTGACAGGAACTCGATCTGCGCCTGGTCCGCCGATGGGAATTTCGCGCAATTCCGCTGTGCCTTGGCCTGCAGGTTGAACCCTGCACGGCTGTAAAGCTGGGCACCGACCGGATTGGATGTGCTCAGCGCGTATTGGACGATGTTTGGCTGACCATCCGCTCCGCGTTGCGGAACCGCGGTTGGGGCGACAACCTCATAGGTTTGGCTGTTCTGTTCGATTCGAGCAGCATCGGTTTCGATACTGCGACGTTCAGAAACCGCAGCAAAATCCTGTTCGTCAGAGATGCCGCTGTTGCTCGCAGTCGGCACCGATGCTGAAGCGGCGGCCGCCTGCGTCGAGGTGCTTGCAAGCGCTGCAGCAGTGGCCGTGGCCAGGTCAGCGCCATCCACGCCGGATGTTGGCGAGCCCAAGGGTTGCTGCGAGACCTCATAGGGTTCCGGCAGAGGGCTTCCAGTGCCGCCCTGCCCTGCCAGCTCAGCTTCTCTTTGCGCCTGATAAGTCGGGGTGTTGAACCCTGTACCCTGAACCGGGGCCACCGTGTTACAGGCGGCCATCAACCCGATTGCCGGGATCAGAATCGAAAAGCGCATCCAGCTGCTCCGTTCTACGTTGTCTTGTTGATCAGAGGATTACCACCATTTCCCCGGCTTGGCCACAAAGCCCGCAGCGCTTTCCAGCGCATAGGCCGTGTTCAGCAAATCGCCTTCGTCCCATGGACGGCCAATCAGCTGCAGACCAAGCGGCAAACCCTGAGAATCAAGACCTGCAGGAACCGATATGCCCGGCAAACCAGCAAGGTTGACCGTCACGGTAAAGACGTCGTTCAGATACATCTGAACCGGATCCGCCTCGGTCATTTCACCCAGACCGAACGACGCCGAAGGCGTGGCCGGGGTCAGGATGGCGTCAACACCGGCGGCGAAAACGTCCTCGAAATCTTTCTTGATCAACGTGCGGACCTTGCGGGCGCGGTTGTAATAGGCGTCATAGAAACCCGCCGACAGAACATATGTCCCGACCATCACCCGGCGCTGCACCTCGTGACCAAAGCCCTCGGCGCGGGTCTTTTCGTACATCTCGGTGATGCCGTCGCCCTGCCCCAACTGCGCGCGGCGGCCATAGCGGACACCATCATAGCGCGCCAGGTTCGAGGACGCCTCGGCAGGCGCAATCACGTAATAGGCGGGCAGCGCGTATTTGGTATGCGGCAGCGAAATGTCGACGATCTCGGCCCCTGCGACCTTCAGCATCGCCGCGCCATCTGCCCAGAGTTTTTCGATCTCGGCGGGCATGCCGTCCATCCGGTATTCCTTGGGGATACCGATCTTCTTGCCCTTGATGTCGCCGGTCAGCATGGCCTCGAAATTCGGGACGGCCAACTCGGCGCTGGTGGAATCCTTGGGGTCATGACCGCACATGGTTTCCAGCATGATCGCCGCGTCGCGGACATTCTTGGTCATCGGCCCGGCCTGATCCAGTGAGGATGCAAAGGCCACTATGCCCCAGCGCGAACACCGGCCATAGGTCGGCTTGATGCCAGTAATCCCGACAAAAGCCGCTGGTTGACGGATCGAACCGCCAGTATCGGTGCCAGTGGCGGCCAGACACAGATCAGCCGACACCGCCGAAGCCGATCCGCCGGAGGACCCGCCCGGTGTCAGCTGTGCGTCGTCATTGCCACGGCGCCACGGGCTGACCGCATTGCCATAGACCGAAGTTTCGTTGCTGCTGCCCATGGCAAACTCGTCCATGTTCAGCTTGCCCAGCATCACGGCACCCGCATCGGCCAGTTGCTGCGAAACGGTAGATTCGTATTCAGGTTTGAAGCCTTCAAGAATCTTTGAGGCTGCCTGCGAGGGCACGCCCTTGGTGCAGAATAGGTCCTTGATGCCGATCGGCAGACCACACATCGACGGCGCATCACCCGCTTTGATGCGCGCGTCCGCTGCCTTGGCACGTTCTATCGCGATCTCGGGGGTTTTATGAACAAAAGCGTTCAGCGCATCTGCTGCATCAATGGCGGTCAAGCAGGCTTCGGTCAGCTCGACCGAGGTGACATCACCGGCACGCAGCGCGTCGCGGGCTTCGGCCAGGCCCAGTTTGTTCAGATCGCTCATGTCTTACTCCACCACTTTGGGGACTGCGAAAAAACCTTCGCGTGCGTCGGGGGCATTGGCCAGAACCTTGTCCTGCTGGTTGCCGTCGGTGACCACATCCTGGCGGCGCTTCAGGCGCATCGGTTCGACCGAAACCATCGGCTCGACACCGTCGACATCCACTTCATTCAACTGTTCGATGAACCCAAGAATGGTGTTGAACTCGGATGCCAGCGCAGGCAGCGCGTCATCCTCGACCTTGATCCGGGCCAGTTTGGCCACCTTTGCGGCGGTGCTTTGGTCAATCGACATCGGAAAACCTCATATGCGTCAGGGGGCATTTACCTGTCTGATGCCTCGGTCGCAAGGGTAGCAGGCGGTTGTTCTGCCCCTTCTATGCAAGGAGGCGGCTTAGCCATACAAAAATGCATAGCGCCTATGCACAAAAGTAAACCAATTAGTTCAGAATCCGCCTTGAAAAAGTGAACTGCGCCGTTCACTTCTTACAGCATGGCACAGCCACTAACTGGAGTAAGATGATGAAAACGCTCATGACCGCATTTGTGTTGGCCACTACTGTTCTTGCTACGCAAGCTCAGGCATTCGGACCCACCATGGGTTCGCTAACCCGCGACCTGTCTTTCCCCGATCAGGTTTCCGAACCAGTTACACAGGACAAAACGAAGCTGGGTAACTGACGCCACAACTTCGTCCGGGTCGGATCCCCCTCTCCGACCCGGAATTTCGCATTTGACTGCTGCGTTTGATTTGCCGACTCGCTACGATGCGTCCGAACACACCGCCGGATTTCCGGCAAGCCCACGGAGCATAGAATGAGCGCGCGAAAACAGGCAGTCCTGGACGCAATCGACGCAGCCAACACCCAAGATCCAACCTTAGAGAACGGCCAACCCGCAGCGTTGCTTTACGGACAACGCATGAGCGCTGAACTGGCCAGGCTTTTTCCCGATGCATCGAACTCGCTTGAGATCGCCGCACGCGGGCAACATGTTGAACGCTGGAAGCTGGCCCGAAGTGAATATCCCGAAGGGCGCGCCGGGTATCTGGCTTGGCGCAAGGCGCAGGGCGAACACCATGCGCAAACCGTCATGACCTTGATGAAGCAGTGCGGATTTGAAGAAAACGAAATCCAAGACGCCGGACGCATGGTGCGCAAGCAGGGTATCAAACGTGACAACGAGGTACAGGCGCTGGAAGATGTGGCCTGTTTTGTGTTCCTCAAATGGTATTTCGCTCCCTTCGCCGCAAAGCACTCGCAGGAAAAAATCCTCAGCATTGTCGAGAAAACCGCGCGTAAGATGTCATCCGATGCACGCACCAGGGTTCTGGCCGAATTTGACCTGCCGACAGAACTGGCTGCTGCGTTTCAGGCCTGAGATGCACGGCTTAGGTGCCTGCGGTAGACCTCGATCATCCAGCCCAACATCGTGGCGTTCAGGATGTGCCACAGAAAATGCGTGCCAGTCGGGAACTGCGTGCAAATCGGTGCGTCCAAAGCGCGAAAGGTAATTGACACGATCAGGATCACTGCGCCGGTCGCCAGCCCGCGGGCGGTATCAGGCAGGCATTTCGACAACAGGACGGCGTAAATCAGGATCAATAGCGGCACCGGAGCATAGGCGGCCGATCCGCCCAGACCCGGAATCAGTTGGAACACCGGAATCGTCAAAGCGGCATATGGCACAAACAGGGCCGCGCCGATCCCCGCGTAAAGCGGCCGCAACTGCCAGACGTCGCGATTCGTTGCAAAAATATAGGTCAGGATAAAAAGCAGGATGGGTGCTGTATCCGCCAACGCGGACCAGACCTGTGCATGGGTGTGAAACAAATAACTGCCAATTCCGATGCCGACCAGGATAACCACAAGCATTTTTGCCAATGGCATCCCCGGCCCGCGCACCCGCCGCCACATAATGAAAGCCGCAATCAAAAAGGCGGCATTCGTAACCGCATTTATCGGCTCTGCCCAATAGGCAGGCGATAAACGCTCGCAATAACTGTCAATTTCCCGAAACCAATCCATGAAATTTTACATACCCGATGCTAGTCTGCAGCCAACAGTTCATTTGGGAGTGCTTTTCATGAATATCATCTGGCTTGGGCATGGCAGCTTTCGCATTGAAACAGCAGGACAGGTTCTTCTGATCGACCCTTGGCTGACCGGCAACCCCGTTTTGCCTGAAGATCAGCATGACGCTGCTTTGGAAGACGCGACACATATCCTGCTGACACACACGCATTTCGATCATGTTGTTGACGTTGTCTCATTGGCCAAACATCTGAACGTCCCCGTGGTCGGTCAGTATGACCTAATGGGGTACTGGAGCGAAGCCGAGGGTCTGGAAACAGTCGGCTTCAACAAAGGCGGCACGGTCAACCTGAACGGTGTTATGGTCTCGATGGTACCCGCCTCGCACAGCTCGACATTTTCGACCCCAGACGGGCTGCGAACCGGCGGCAGCGAGGTCGGTTTCATGATCTCATCCGAGGGGCACATGCTCTATGTTTCGGGCGACACCGATATCATGGCCGATATGGACTGGATGGGGGATTACTATAATCCCGATATTGGTATCCTGTCCGCAGGGGGCCACTTTACCATGGACATGAGAGGCGCCGCCTATGCTGCAAAGCGCTATTTCAATTTCAAAACCGTGATTCCCTGCCATTACAAGACCTTCCCGATTCTGGAACAATCCGCGCAGGTGCTGGCGGACGGTTTGCCGGGTGTCGAGGTGATCGAACCGCAGCTGATGCAAGCCATCAAGCTGTAGCCGCTTGATGAGTAACGCGGTAACACCCTCTCCAGAACTGGTCGCTGTCATACGGCGCTGGAATGATGCGGTTCGCCTCAAGGATCGCGCCGCGCTGATGAACCTGCTCTCGTCATCTGAACATCTGCGGTATCAGGGGTCGGCAGATGGCGAAAGCTGGTCCGGACAGGTGTTCCGCCAGGGCTTTGCCGACCACACCCGCGAAATTCCGGATTTCAGCTGGGACGAACATTCGCTCGAGGCGTTTGAATGCGGTGACATAGGATGGGCCCATTGCGAAGCAACACTTGCATTCACATCAAACGGCAAAGCCACACTCCATAGGTTCACCTTTGTATTGCATCTGGAAAACGGTGTCTGGAAGATGATCCAGATGCATGTCTCCAACCCGACTTCGAACATGGAGAAAATCGGGATCGAGCATGAAGCGCTGAACGCATTGATCGCGGCAGCTCGGCAGGAATTCACTCAGGATCAACAAGAGGGCGCGGCATCGGTCATGTTTACTGATATCGCGGGTTCTTCTGAAATTACGCGTAAGGTCGGAGATCACAAATGGACCGCGCTCATATCCAGCCATTTCGATCTGGCTGAAAATCTGATTCACACCCATGGCGGCCGACTGGTCAAATCACTTGGGGATGGCACGATGTCGATCTTCTCCTCTGTCCACGACGCGATCCAAGCGGCAACCGAATTCCAGAGGGAAAATGCGGCCCTACAGTCGGATATACCCTTGGGTCTTCGGGTTGGCATTCATACCGGCGATGTCATTCAGCGGGACGAGGATTTCTTTGGATCAGTGGTCAATAAGGCCGCACGGGTGACTGGCCTTTGTGGCGCAAATGAAATTCTTGTCACCGACGTTACCCGATTGCTGCTGGGCGCGACCGCCGGGCTGCAGTTCAGCGCTCCGATTTCGGCTCAACTAAAGGGGTTCGGTGGTCCACAGACGGTCTATCGCGTGGACTGGGCCAAACCCTAGCACCGCAGGCCGGTGGTCCCAACCCAGATTATTTACTGGCCCTCTTTTTGGTGAAGAATTCGCGCAGCAGGGCTTCGCAATCCTTGGCGGCAATACCGTCAAACACTTCGGGTTTATGGTGCGACTGTGGATGGGAAAACACACGCGCCCCGTGAGCTACCCCACCCGATTTGGGATCAGAGGCCCCGTAATAGATCCGCCGAACACGAGCGGCGGCCAAAGCCGCGGCGCACATCGCGCAGGGTTCCAGTGTGACATAGATGTCGTGGTCAATCAGGCGTTCCGATCCGGTCGCAGCACAGGCGACGCGCAGGGCCAGAATCTCGGCATGTGCGGTTGGGTCGTTCAACTCGCGTGTCTGATTGCCTGCCACGGCGACAACCCGGTCGCCCAGCACGATAGCAGCCCCTACCGGAACTTCGCCGCGTTCACCGGCTTCGCGCGCCTGCTCAAGCGCGATATCCATGTACGATCTGAACTCCATGCCTCTGACTGCATCAGAAACCTGCCTTTCGCAAGGCGGCGGGATGCGCTATGGGCTGCAAATGACTAATACCCCTCCTCCAGGCGACCGGATCGCCAAAGTCCTTGCCCGCGCTGGCGTCGCCTCGCGCCGGGAAGCGGAACGCATGATCGAAGCAGGTCGTGTGGTTGTGAACGGCAAGACCATCGACAGCCCCGCGCTGAACGTTACCGCCAAAGACAAGATCACCGTCGACGGCAAGCCGGTGTCCGAGCCGGAACCGTCACGTCTTTGGCTGTACCACAAGCCACCCGGTCTGGTTACGACGACGAAGGACGAAAAAGGCCGCGCGACGATCTTCGACAAGTTGCCCGAGGACATGCCCCGCGTCATGAGCGTCGGGCGGCTTGACCTGAACTCGGAAGGGTTGCTGTTGCTGACAAATGATGGCGGCATCAAGCGCAAGCTGGAACTGCCTGCCACCGGATGGCTGCGCAGATACCGCGTCCGTGTAAACGGGCGTCCAAAAGACGAGGATTTCGCGCCGCTCCGAAAGGGGCTGGTGATCGAGGGTGAACGGTTCCAACCGATGGAAGTAACACTCGATCGGCAACAGGGTGCAAACGCCTGGCTGACCATTGGCCTGCGCGAAGGTAAAAACCGCGAAATCCGCCGCGCGATCGAGGATATCGGCTTTGCCGTGAACCGGTTGCTGCGCGTCTCGTACGGCCCGTTTCAGTTGGGCAAACTGAAACCCGGAGAGGTCGAGGAAATTCGCCGCCGGGTCATGCGTGATCAGCTTGGTCTTGAGGCTGAGCCCGAGGCTCCGGCCAAACGCCCTGCACGGCCACAGCGCAAACGGCCTCCGATCGGCAAGAAATCTCGCAAATGATAAGGGTTAGGTAACCTTCCCCCTAGCGCCGGGGCCGCGCATCCCCTAAGTTTTCCGCAAAGAGAAACTCAGGGAGCATCATGTCCGGGTCCGGAGTACAAAAACTGGCTTACGTGGCCTTATTGGTTCTGTTGTTCGGCGTCTGCACCGGGTTACTGGGAGGGCTGTAAGCACATGGCCAAACGCTTTGGCGGCAAATACAGCCCAAACGACTCAGATTCGTCGACAGATCAACCGGCGCGCGGTCAGTTTGATGGCGCGCGCGTAGAACCAGCTGGAGCACGGGCTAATATCCTGTTTATCCCGGCTGTTCCATTGGTGTTTCTGTCGCTGAACGACGGTGCAATCGGGATGACCATTGGCCTGATTGCCGCTGGTTTGCTGACCGGGGCGGCCTTTCTGCTGCGCGAAGGGTTGCGGGCCGAAGCGGCCTATAACGCGCGGCGCACAGCCCGGCGCCCGGCAATTCCCCGCAAGATATTTTCCAGCGTTCTGACCGGCCTTGGGGCTGGATTGGCCTCATACCGATCCGAGTTTCTCGATGCGGCAACCGTGTCTGACGCCAGCCTCATCGCCCCAGTTTTATTCGGCACCGCCGCTGCTGTGTTGCATTCCGTTTCCTTCGGCCTGGACCCTATGTCAGACAAAGGCATGGAAGGCATCGATACCTTTCAGCAGGACCGTGTCGCACGGGTAGTCGAAGACGCTGAGGCGCATCTGACCGAAATGACCGACGCCATCAAACGTGCTGGGGACCGCCGGATCGAAGCGCGGGTCGAGCGATTTCAGGAAACTGCCCGCGATTTGTTTCGCACCGTCGAAGAAGATCCGCGCGATCTGGCCGGAGCAAGAAAATACCTGACCGTCTATCTGCAGGGTGCCCGTGACGCGACGGTCAAGTTCTCGGATGTTTATGCGAGAACACGTGATGCACAGTCGCTGCAGAATTACTCGTCTCTACTGGATGACCTGGAACAGAATTTCTCTGCCAGGACCCGTAAGATGCTATTGGATGACCGCAGCGATCTGACGGTTGAAATTGACGTGCTGCGCGAACGGTTGCAGCGCGAAGGCGTTCGGTTGGACTGACCGGCCCGAAGTATACAGAGAGGATTACCCCATGTCCGAGGAAGTAAAGAACAAGGCAGTCGAAGCCGAAACGCTGCTACAGGAAGTGACCGCCGTCGCCCTGCCCGACCCCACGGCGGAAATTGTCCTTCTGAAAGAGGCCGACGAGCCTGTAGGTGCTGAAATTCGTAAACGCATGGGCGAGATCGACATGGGGAACACGAATTCCATCGTGTCCTTCGGCTCGGGTGCGCAGGCCGAGTTGCAGGAAATCAGCCAGGCGATGCTGGCGGATGTACGTAACAAAGATGTCGGTCCGGCAGGTGACAGCCTGCGTAATATCGTGACCACGATCCGTGGTTTCTCGGTCAGCGAACTCGACGTGCGGCGCGAGCGTAGCTGGTGGGAAAAACTGCTGGGCAAGGCCGCCCCGTTCGCCAAGTTCACCGCCCAATACGAACAGGTTCAAGGCCAGATCGACCGGATCACGGATGACTTGCTTTCGCATGAACATACGCTGTTGAAGGACATCAAGTCCCTGGACATCCTGTATGAAAAGACGCTGGGCTTTTATGATGAGCTGGCGCTTTACATCGCGGCCGGCGAAGAGAAGCTGAACGAACTGGACAGTCAGGACATTCCTCAGAAAGAGGCCGAGGTTCAGGCCGCTCCCGAAGAGGATCAGGTGATGAAAGCGCAGGAGCTGCGCGATTTGCGTGCTGCGCGCGATGATCTGGAACGCCGGGTGCATGACCTGAAGCTGACGCGGCAGGTCACCATGCAGTCGCTGCCCTCGATCCGTCTGGTTCAGGAAAATGACAAATCCCTGGTGACCAAGATCAACTCGACCCTGGTGAACACCGTGCCACTCTGGGAAACCCAGCTGGCACAAGCCGTCACCATTCAGCGCAGCGCCGAGGCCGCCGCCGCCGTGCGCGATGCGAATGACCTAACCAACGACCTTCTGACTGCGAATGCCGCCAACCTGCGCGAGTCGAACAAGGTGATCCGTCAGGAAATGGAGCGCGGTGTCTTTGATATCGAGGCCGTAAAACAGGCCAATGCCGATCTGATCGGAACCATCAATGAAAGCCTGGAGATTGCGGATGAAGGCAAGGCCAAACGCGCCGCTGCCGAGCAAGAGCTGCAGAAGATGGAAACCGAACTGCGCGACACTTTGGCCGCAGCCAAAGCGCGCAAGGACGGTATCGGTGACAACGCCGGAACAGCTGTTCCGGGCTGATGGTGGATTGAAGGTGCGGTCACAGGGATATCTGAAGCCTGTATTGGGTCTGGTCGCATTGCTGGCGCTGGCCAACTGCGACGAGGCCCTGACGTCTTCGGTTGCCCCTCAACCGCGCCCCGTAGCCCCCCCAGCGCCTGCCCCTAATGCCTATGTACCTCCATCTGCGGCCAGTCAGGATCTTGCGCGGTTCTATCAGCGGGTAGAACGTGACCTGCTAACGCGTGGTATGCTGCGCAGCGATGGCGGCGGGCCGGACACACCCTATGATGCCAGCGATCTGGAGCGGAATTTCGAGACGATTGCCTTTTTCAACGAGTATCCAGATCACGCCGTCACCGCGACCACATACTCGACCGAGGGCCAGCTTAGCCGATGGTCCGCCCCTATCCGTGTTCAGACAGAATTCGCCCCGTCTGTGTCCCCCGAAATGCGGGCAAAGGATGCCGAACAGGTCGAGATCTTTACCGCGCGGCTGTCCAAAGTGACCGGCCATCCGATGTCTGTCGTTACCCGCAAGGCAAATTTCCATGTCTTTTTCGCGGGAAAGGATGACAGTGCATACGTGGTCTCCCGCCTGAAACAGCTTGTGCCCGGTATCGATCAGCCTTTGCTAGACCTGGTTGCAAACCCGCGTTCAAATATTGACTGTTTTGTCATCGCGTCTCCGACCAACCGGTCCCTGCACCGGTTTGTTCGGGCGGTGGTGCTGATCCGTGCTGAATTGCCTGATATGCTGCGGCGCAGTTGCATCCACGAAGAAATGGCGCAGGGGCTGGGACTCTCCAATGACAGCAACGCTGCGCGACCCTCCATCTTTAATGATGACGATGAATTTGCGCTGCTGACCAGCCATGACGAGAAATTACTGACAATGCTCTATGACCCGCGTCTTGAGCCTGGCGTGGCTGTCGAAGACGCGCGTCCCGTGGTGCGGATCATTGCGCGCGAACTGATGGGCCAGCAGCTGTGAGCCCAAGATAAGGAGACCCCAAATGGGTATTTTCGATTTTCTGACCGGCGAGTTCATCGACGTCATCCACTGGGTCGACGACACCCGCGATACGATGGTCTGGCGGTTCGAACGCGAGGGCCATGCGATCAAATACGGCGCCAAACTGACCGTGCGCGAAGGCCAGGCGGCCGTTTTCGTGCATGAGGGGCAGCTGGCGGATGTCTTCACTCCTGGTCTCTATATGCTCGAGACCAACAATATGCCGATCCTGACGACACTGCAGCATTGGGACCATGGCTTTCAGTCTCCGTTCAAATCCGAGATTTATTTCGTCAACACGACTCGCTTCAATGACCTGAAATGGGGCACCAAGAATCCGATCATGCTGCGCGATCCGGAATTCGGACCGACCCGCATTCGCGCTTTCGGTACTTATACAACCCGGGTCAAAGACCCAGCAAAATTCATGATCGAAATCGTCGGCACCGATGGTGAGTTCACGATGGACGAGATCAGCTTTCAGGTGCGCAATATCATCGTTCAGGAATTCAGCCGGGTCATCGCAGGATCAGGCATTCCGGTTCTGGACATGGCCGCCAATACCGCCGATCTGGGCAAGTTGATCGCGGCAGAAGTGACCCCGGTCTTGGACGGGTACGGGCTGGAGATGCCTGAATTTTATATCGAGAACATCTCACTGCCACCCGCAGTTGAAGCGGCGCTGGACAAGCGGACATCGATGGGGCTGGCTGGTGATCTGGGTAAATTCACCCAGTATTCAGCCGCTGAGGCGATGACAGCCGCGGCCAACAATCCCGGTCAGGGCGGTGGCATGGGCGCTGGCCTTGGCATGGGAATGGGCATGGCCATGGCACAGCAGATGTCGAACATGGCAGCGGGTCAGCCGAGCGGTCCGTGGGGCGGTTCCGCCCCCGCTGCCCAGCAACCTGCGGCGCATACGGCGCCTCCGCCGCCACCGCCAGTGGAACATGTCTGGCATATCGCCGTTGACGGGCAAACCAGCGGGCCATTTTCCAAGGCCAAGATGGGCCGCATGGCGACAGACGGAGAGATCACACGAGACACCCATGTCTGGACCGCCGGTCAGGACGGCTGGAAAAAGGCGGGTGAGGTACAGGAACTGGCGCAGTTGTTCACGATCCTGCCGCCACCCCCGCCCGGAGCCTGAAGTGACGGAAAGCTTAGGCAGCAACGTTTAACGCGTATCCGCAACCTCTCTGAAAGAGCAAACGAATGTCTACTTTGGACCGCTACTCAAAGCCCCAAATCGTATTGCACTGGCTGATCGCTGTGATCATCATCGGCGAATGGATCAGCAGCGATGGCATGGGACGGGCCCTGCACGCCCGGCTCGAGGGCAACACGGTCTGGACAGAAGGGGCCACCCCTCATGTCTGGCTTGGCTGCATCGTCTTTGCGCTGATCCTGGTCCGCATCCTTCTACGGTGGCGACAGGGCGCGCCTGCCCCGGTTGAGGAGAGCTCGGCCCTGATGGCGACCGCAGCAAAGTTGGGACATCTCTTGCTTTATGCGCTGATGGTCGCGGTGCCAATCTTCGGCATGTTGGCCTGGTTCGGGGGTATCCATGTTGCTGGTGAGGTCCACGAAACCGTGGGCAATGCCCTGTTGTTCGTCGCATTAGGTCACGCTGCCTTTGCCATCTGGCATCATTTCATCAAACGGGACGGGGTGCTGAACCGGATGCGCCTGTCCTCTGGCCGATAACGCAAATTCGAGACTTCAATGGCCCCTACCGACCCTAACATTGTAGACGAACACCGCTTTCCCTGCGATCAATGCGGGGCGGATTATCGGTTCAATCCCGGTGATGGTACGCTCACCTGTGACCATTGCGGTCACTCAGAGGCAATTGGCGCCGGACCGTGGGGCGGTTCCAGCCTGAAAGAGCTGGATTTCAACAGTGCGCTTTCGGATCAGCTGCCTGACGATGAGATCGAGGAAACGCGTGTTCTGACCTGCCCCAACTGTGCGGCTCAGGTTGAATTTGACCCGGCCACGCACGCAGCCGAATGCCCCTTTTGCGCAACCCCAGTAGTGACGGATACCGGCATCAGCCGTCACATCAAACCCCGCGGCGTGCTGCCCTTTGCGCTGGATGAACGCACTGCGCATAAGGCGATGGGAGACTGGCTGGGACGGTTATGGTTCGCCCCAAACGGGTTGAAGGATTATGCCCGCAAAGGGCGCAAGATGCAGGGTATCTATGTTCCATACTGGACCTTCGATGCGGATACGAAATCCACATATCGGGGCGAGCGCGGCATAGTTTACTATGAAACACGCAGCGTCATGCGCGATGGCAAGCGTGTACAGCAAAGGGTCGCCAAGGTGAGATGGTCCCCGAAATCGGGCCGGGTCGCACGGTTCTTTGATGACGTTCTGGTTTTGGCATCCCAGTCTTTGCCCAAGAAGTACACCGACGCGCTGGAACCCTGGGATTTACCCGCGTTGGAACCGTATCAGCCTGAGTACCTCGCCGGTTTTCGGGCCGAGGCCTATACAGTCGAATTGAATGACGGCTACACCGAAGCCCGCACACATATGTCCCGCGTGATAGAACGGGATGTACGCTTTGATATTGGTGGCGATCGGCAGCGCGTTCATGCGGTTGAGACCGATGTGCGGGATGTGACCTTCAAGCATGTCCTCCTGCCGATCTGGATGGCCGCCTACAAATATCGGGGGCAGACGTACAGGTTTGTAGTAAACGGCCGCACCGGGCGCGTTCAGGGGGAACGTCCCTGGTCAGCGCTCAAGATCTCTGTCGCCGTGTGCCTTGGCCTTTTGGTAGCTGCCGGTGTTGGTTACATGGTGGCAACCGGTCAGCAATGACGTGACCGGCTAACCGCATCAGCACTTGAACATCCGCCAGTCTGACCTCATCCTGCGCCCTGTCAACGCCGATGGGGAGGCCTGTGTGACACTATCCGCTCTGAACAGTCTACTGGATCAACGGCATTCCTGCCGCGCCTTCCTGTCTGACCCGGTGCCAAAGGATCAGATTAATCAGATCCTGACCAGCGCAGCCCGCGTTCCAAGCTGGTGCAATGCGCAGCCCTGGAACGTGACCATCACCAGCGGGCCAGAGACCGATAAGTTTCGGAAGGCTCTGCAGGATGAGGTAACCGCGGACACGCCATCCCCGGACCTGCCCTTTCCTGCCTCCTATTCGGGCATCTACCAGGAACGCCTCCGTGAATGCGGCTGGGCCCTTTACGAAGCCGTTGGCGTTGAACGCGGAGATCGCGCCGGGTCCACCCGGCAGATGATGGAGAATTTCGCCCTTTTCGGAGCGCCCCATTGTGCAATCATATCCAGCCCAACGGAACTCGGCGCTTATGGCGCGATGGATTGTGGTGGCTTTGTTACGGCCTTCACCCTAGCGGCGCAGGCTCTGGGCATAGCGACAATTCCGCAGGCCGCAGTGGCCAGCTATGGCCCTTTTCTGCACCGATATTTCAACATCCCGGATGACCGTCTGATCCTATGTGCGATCTCTTTCGGCTATGCAGACAAAGACCACCCGGCCAACAGGTTTAGAACCAGTCGCGCCGCGCCCGACGCGTTTGTCGAGTGGGTCGACTGACCATCAAATGGAGGAACCAAATGCGTGCGCTGTTGCAGAGGGTCTCGCTGGCAAAAGTCTCGGTCGAGGGTACGGTGATCGGACAAACCGGTCCGGGCCTGCTGATACTGGTTTGCGCGATGCAGGGGGATGACGACCAAAAGGCCGAACAGCTTGCTGCCAAGGTCTCAAAGCTGCGGATATTCAAGGATGAGGCCGGCAAGATGAACAGGTCGGTTCTGGATACGGGCGGCTCGGCCCTAGTAATCAGCCAGTTCACACTTGCCGCTGATACCTCGCGCGGGAACCGCCCGGGGTTTTCTGAAGCGGCACCGCCAGAGGTTGGAAAACGCTTGTATGAGGTTTTCGCGCATCGGCTAAGTGGTCTTGGCGTCCCTGTCGAAACCGGTCAATTCGGGGCGGATATGGCCGTCGAACTGGTCAATGACGGCCCGGTCACGATCTGGGTCGAAAGCTGATGGAGCAAAGGCAAAAGGCAACCCGAATATGGCAGGCCGGGGTTGACGCGGTTGGTGGATATGCGGCGACGTTATCCGCCTTGAACGATGTAGAGCAACCCAACCAAATTCTGGCTGTCGGCAAAGCTGCGGCGGCGATGACCCGCGCAGCGCTGGACCATTTCGGCCCCCTCCCCGCGCTAGTTGTCACCAAGGATGGCCACGGGGACGCCCTGCCTGACCATGTCAGGGTGATCGAGGCCTCTCATCCCGTTCCTGATATCCGCAGTCTGCAAGCGGGCCGCGCACTGCGTGAGATGGTCCAATCGATGGGATCATCTTCGCATTTGCTGCTGCTGGCTTCGGGCGGGGCCTCGTCTTTGGCTGAGGACCTTGTACCCGGCAATACGCTGGCGAATCTGGAGCAGTTGAACCGAAAACTGCTGTCGGAAGGGTTGAATATCTCTGAAATGAACGCCGAACGGCGCAAACTGTCCCAAATCAAAGGGTCTGGCCTGTTGGCCCAGTTCAAAGGAGCGAAGGCGACTGTTCTGGCGATTTCCGATGTGCCCGGCGATGACCTGAACGTTATCGGATCGGGCATTGGCGCACTTCCTGAGCCGCGCGATTTTCAGGGAGTTGCGCGCATCGTTGCATCGAACAAGCATGCCCGTGCTGCCGCCGCCCGACTGGCCATGGCCGAGGGCGCACCCGTTTTAGCGAATGAGGAATGCCTGCACGATGACCTGAAAAGCATAGCAGCCCGTTTGGGGCCACGGCTGCGCAATATGCCCGAAGGCGTCATGGTTTTCGGTGGAGAGCCAACTGTCGTGCTGCCCAGAAATCCAGGCAAGGGTGGGCGCAATCAGGCCCTCGCTTTAGCGTTGGCCAGAGAAATCGCGGGTATTGCTGGGCTGACGCTGCTTGTCGGGGGCACCGACGGCACCGACGGGCCGACCCAGGCCGCGGGGGCGATTGTTGACGGGACCATTTGGGGCGATGGTGCGGAAAAGGCGCTGCGGGATGCTGACAGCGGCAGCTATCTGGAACGCGCAAATGCTCTTTTCGTCACCGGGCCGACCGGAACCAACGTAATGGACCTTATTGTCGCAATCCGAAGCTGATTTGACGATTTTCACCTGCACCAAAACCCTTTTGGCCCCGAGACTGACTGAATGAATCCAGCCGACAATTCGCTACTCGACATCGAAGACCTGCCAGATGTCGGCATTCACATGCCGGATGGGTGCCGGCTTTCAGCCCGGATATGGAAGCCGTCGCATGCAGAAAGCCACCCTGTACCTGCCATTCTGGAGTTCCTGCCCTATCGCAAGCGCGACGGCACTGCGACACGAGACGCCCTGACCCATCCTTGGTTTGCCAAGCGCGGCTACGCCTGCATCCGCGTGGACATGCGCGGCAATGGTGACAGCGAAGGGCTGATGGAGGATGAGTATACCCAGCAGGAACTGGACGATGCAGTTGCAACTATCGAGTGGCTGGCGCAGCAACCGTGGTGCTCTGGTTCTGTAGGAATGATGGGGATCAGTTGGGGCGGATTCAATGCTTTGCAGGTGGCGGCACTACAGCCAGAGGCGCTGAAGGCGATTATCACGCTGTGCTCGACCGCCGACCGGTATGCGGACGACATCCACTACAAGGGTGGCTGCCTGCTGAACGAAAATCTCGGCTGGGGCGCGACCATGTGGTCTTATTCATCGCGCGCTCCCGATCCGGCCCTGCGTCCGAACTGGCGCGAGCTGTGGCTGGACCGCCTTGAGAACGAGCCCTTTCTGCCCTCTGTCTGGTTGCGCCATCAGACTCGGGATGCCTATTGGCGTCACGGGTCAGTCTGCGAGGATTTCAGCGCTATCCGGGCGGCGACTTTGGCTGTTGGCGGCTGGGGTGATGCCTATAAGAATACGGTGCCTTTATTGGTTGAACAGCTTGATTCTCCAGTCAAGGGGATCGTCGGACCATGGGTTCACAAGTATCCGCATTTTGCTGTTCCGGAGCCCCGAATCGGATTTCTGCAAGAGGCCCTGCGTTGGTGGGACCATTGGTTGAAAGGCCAGGATACTGGCGTCGACCAGGAACCCGACTATCGCGCCTATCTTATGGATGGGGTACGCCCCCAGCGCTGGTACAAGGAACGGCCCGGTTGCTGGATAACCGAGGATAAAGGCGCGACCTCGCATCTTCCTATTCAAACTCTGAATATTTCTAATGTTGGGCTGGACCAACCCGGACCGCTGGACACGTGCATCCGATCCCCCCAGACCTGCGGGATGGAAGGCGGAGAATACTGCGCCATCTGGTTGGGGCCGGATATGCCGGGCGATCAGCGTGTGGATGATGCATTTTCGGCCTGTTTCGACAGCGCCCCACTGGCCAATGATCTGAACATCGTGGGCGCGCCGCAAATATGCCTGCACATCAGTGCCGACCGTCCCCATGCCCAGATGGCAGTGCGCTTGAATCACGTCCATCCCGATGGGGCAACAACACGCATAACATACGGTGTCCTTAACCTGTGCCATCGCGATACCCATTCGCAACCGACCGAATTGGTCCCAGGCAAGGTATACGAGGTCACGCTGAATCTGGACCATATCGCTTATCGGGTGCCAAGGGGACACCGCTTGCGGATTGCGGTATCCAGCGCCTATTGGCCGCTGATCTGGCCTTCGCCCGAGTCTGCAGAACTTCATCTGACCGAGGGCCAAATCAAGCTGCCCATCCGTCACGCGGCTAGCGAGGCATATGTATTCCCCCCCCCGGATGCCGAGGCCGCACACGACATCACGACTGCCCGAGACAGCCGGAACTCTCGACAGGTCGAAACTGACATGAACTCGGGGGAAACTCATCTGATTATCGAAGATGACTTTGGCCTTGTTACGGACAACCACCACGGCCTGACACATGGCGGAACAGCCTTTGAACGTTGGTCGATTCGCCCTGATGACCCCTTATCTGCGCGCGGATATTGCCATTGGACACAAGAGATAATCCGTGACGGCACAGAGCTGCGTACAGAAACATCTTGCGAAATGTGGTCAGACGCCGGAAACTTCTACCTCTGTGCTGAACTCAAGGCATTTGAAAACGGCAGTTTGGTATTTTCAAAGACTAAGGAGGATACCGTACCGCGTAATCATATGTGAAATTCAAGCAGGTCTGAGCCGGACTTTTTTCTTGCTCGACCAACCGAATTGCGCCTAACTTGACTGGCGCGTCAATAAAAAAACCCGTCAGGGGCTGACGAGATAAATCACTGGGAGATATCTGAATGAACGAACAAATCACTCACATGGCCAAGCAGGTTACAGCTGGCAAGCTGACCCGCCGCGAATTTATGGGGAAAGCTGCAGCACTTGGTGTGTCTGCTGCGATGGCCAGCACAATGTTTGCCGATGCTGCACGCGCGGCTGGCCCGAAAAAGGGCGGTGATCTGAAATTTGGCCTGCAGGGCGGGGAATCCACCAACTCGCTTGACCCGGCCACCTATGCCAGCTCGGTTCCGTTCCAGAACGGCAAGCAGTTCGGCGACCAACTGGTCGAGGTTGCGCCCGATGGATCGATCGAACCGCGCCTTGCAGAAAGCGTCGAAGGCAGCGCGGATGCCAGGGTCTGGACCTTCAAACTGCGTCAGGGCGTGGAATTCCACAACGGCAAGACCATGACCAGCGAAGACGTGCTGAAAACCATGGAGCGTCACTCGAACGAGGATTCCCAGTCCGGTGCTCTGGGCATCATGCGCGGCATCGAATCGATGAAGGCTGATGGCGACAATTTCCAGGTTACGCTGAATGAACCAAATGCCGACCTGCCCTATCTGATGGCGGACTATCATCTGATCATCCAGCCGGATGGCGGCATGGAAGATCCGGGCGCAGGGGTTGGCACCGGCCCTTACCAAGTGGAAGTCAACGAACCCGGCGTGCGCCACGTGTTCAAGAAATTCGCCAACCACTGGAGCGATTACGGCAATTTCGACAGCGTCGAAGTGGTTGTTATCAATGACGCAACCGCCCGGACCGCCGCGCTGCAATCCGGTCAGGTCCACGCGATCAACCGGGTTGAGCCCAAGATTGCTGATCTGCTGGGTCGCGCACCGAACCTGACTGTGCATTCAACCGCAGGCCGTGGCCACTATGTGTTTATCATGCATTGCGACACGGCACCGTTTGATAACAATGAACTGCGTTTGGCCCTGAAACACGCGATTAACCGTCAGGATCTGGTCGACAAGGTTCTGCGTGGCTATGGCTCGATTGGGAATGACATGCCGATCAACGCGGCCTACCCGCTGTTTGACGGTTCGATCCCGCAGCGTGAATTCAGCATCGAAAAAGCAGCTGAGCATTACAAGAAGTCGGGTCATGACGGCTCGCCAATCATTCTGCAGGTCGCTGATGGCGCCTTCCCTGGTGCAGTGGACGCGGCCGCCCTGTTCCAGCAGACCGCGGCTCAGGCTGGTATCCCGCTGGAAATCAAGCGTGAACCCAACGATGGTTACTGGTCCGAGGTTTGGAACGTACAGCCGTTCTGCGCCTCGTACTGGGGTGGCCGTCCGGTGCAGGACCAGATGTATTCGACCGCGTATCTGTCGACCGCAGACTGGAACGACACGCGGTTCAAGGTTCCGGCCTTTGACGAGATGCTGTTTGCAGCCCGCGCCGAGCTGGACAATGACAAGCGCAAGGACATCTACAAACAGATGGGCATGATGGTCCGCGACGAAGGCGGCGTAATCTGCCCGATGTTCAATGATTTCGTCGAAGGTGTCAGCAATCAGCTGGAAGGTTGGGAAAGCGACCCGACCCAAGAGATGATGAACGGCAACATGTCCCGCAAGATGTGGTTCTCCTGATAAGGACCACGGATCATGCATCCTATCATCAAATTGGTTTCCCAGCGCCTTGCGCTGGGACTCCTATTGCTGTTTGGCGCTTCGGCCCTGATTTTTGGCCTGACCGAAGCCCTGCCCGGAGACGCCGCGCAAGCCGTCCTGGGACAGTCCGCAACTCCTGAGGCTCTTGCTAACTTACGTGAGGAAATGGGGCTGAACCGCCCTGCCCTGACCCGATACGCCGAATGGCTGGGCGGGATCGTTCAAGGCGATCTGGGCCAATCGATGACCAACAAACTGGATATCGCTGAAAGCATCGGCAAGCGCCTGGGCAACACGCTGTTCCTGGCTTGTGCCGCCGCCGTCGTCTCCGTACCACTCGCTATCTTCCTTGGCTTGTTGGCCGTCCGCTATCGCAACCGTATGCCGGACAAATTGATCTCGGCTGTGACCTTGACCACGGTTTCGATCCCCGAATTCCTGATCGGCTACGTGATTATCTATTTCGTTTCCGTAAAACTGGGCTGGTTTTCCTCGCTTGCGATGATCAACGATTCGATGTCCTTCGGCGAAAAGCTCTATGCAATCGCCTTGCCGGCCTTTGTGCTGACGCTGGTGGTATTGGCACAGATGATGCGGATGACCCGCGCCGCAATCCTAAACCTGATGCAGTCGGCCTATATCGAAACGGCTGAGCTGAAAGGTTTGTCCAGTTTTCAGGTCATCGCGCGACATGCCTTCCCCAACGCGATTTCGCCCATTGTCAACGTTGTTATGCTGAACCTGGCCTATCTGGTCGTGGGCGTCGTCGTGGTCGAAGTGGTGTTCGTTTACCCTGGCATGGGGCAATATCTTGTGGACTCGGTGACCAAGCGTGACGTGCCTGTGGTTCTGGCCTGCGGCGTTGTCTTCGCTGCGGTCTATATCGGGCTAAACATGGTTGCCGATATCGTGTCCATCCTTGCCAATCCAAGACTGAGGCACCCGAAATGATGAAGAATCTTCCTATTTCGGCCATGATCGGTCTGTTTTTCACCGGGCTGTACTTTTTCGTGGCGCTCGCGGCACCCCTGATCGCTCCTTACGGCATGGCTGAGGTGGTCGGTGATGTCTGGGAACCGTCCAGTGCCAAACACCTGTTGGGTACGGACAATATCGGGCGCGATCTGCTAACTCGCATGATCTATGGCGGGCGCACGACCATCTTTATCGCTGCTGCTGCCACAATCCTCAGCTTTGCCACCGGCACCACGCTGGGCTTGCTGGCCGCTGTTCTTGGTGGCTGGGCCGATCAGGTCCTCAGCCGAGCGGTTGACCTCGTCATGTCGATCCCGACACTGATCCTGGCGCTGGTCATTCTGGCGATTGTCCCGGTGACTGTCCCGATCCTGATCCTGGTGATGGGCCTGCTGGATGCCACACGCCCCTATCGCCTGTCGCGATCTGTCGCTGTGGATATCAATGTGATGGACTATGTTGAGGCTGCCAAGCTGCGCGGTGAGGGTCGTATCTGGATCATCTTCCGGGAAATCCTGCCCAATGCTCTGTCGCCTCTGGTGGCCGAGTTCGGATTGCGGTTCATCTTTATGGTTCTGTTTATCTCGACCCTCTCGTTCCTGGGTCTGGGCGTCCAACCGCCGCTGGCGGATTGGGGTGGAATCGTGAAGGAAAACAAAGACGGTATCGTCTATGGCATCGGCGCGGCGCTATATCCGGCTGTTGCCATCGCGACCCTCGCCATCTCGGTCAACCTTGTTGCTGACTGGGTCCTGAACCGTACCACATCGCTGAAAGGAGGCCGGGGATGAGTGATACCCTTCTCAAGGTCCGCGACCTCAAAATCGGCGCGACCGTCTATCCACCGGGTGAAAAACCCCATGATATCGAAATCGTGCACGGGGTCAGCTTTGACCTTGAACGCGGCAAGGTGTTGGGGCTGATCGGTGAATCCGGGGCCGGTAAATCCACCATTGGTCTGGCCTCAATGGCCTATGGCCGTGGTGGTGTTGAACTCACCGGCGGAGAGGTTTGGGTTAACGGGCGCGATATCCTGAAAACCCCGCATAGCGATATCCGTAATCTGCGCGGAGGCGAAGTAGCATATGTTTCGCAATCCGCTGCAGCATCGTTCAACCCAGCCAAGAAGATCATGGATCAGGTGATCGAAGCCGCGGTGGAGCACAAGAAGTTCTCGCGTAAAGAGGCCGAAGCCCGCGCGCGGGAACTGTTCGCCAAACTGGGGCTTCCCGATCCGGACAATATTGGTGATCGCTATCCGCACCAAGTTTCGGGCGGTCAGCTACAGCGGTGTATGACAGCACTGGCGCTTTGTCCTGAGCCTGATCTGGTGGTGTTCGACGAACCGACAACTGCGCTGGATGTAACCACCCAGATCGATGTTCTGATGGCCATTAAGGAAGCCATTCGTGATACCGGCGTTGCCGCGCTCTATATCACCCACGATCTGGCCGTCGTTGCACAAGTCAGCGACGACATCATGGTTCTGCGCATGGGTAACACGGTTGAGTACGGCAACACCGATCAGATCATCAACAACCCGCAGGAAGAGTATACCAAGGCGCTGGTCTCGGTCCGCTCCATCGAACATGAAGAAAAGAAGCCAACATCCGAACCAGTGCTGACAGTTGACGGGATCACTGCGCGCTATAAGGGGCTAAATTTCGACGTCCTGCACAACGTCAATGTCGAGCTCCATCCAGGCCAAACATTAGCGGTTGTGGGCGAATCCGGTTCTGGCAAGTCCACGCTGGCACGGGTGATCACCGGTCTGCTTCCGCCGCGCGATGGCGAGATCAATTTCGCCGGACGCAAGCTCAGTGGCGACCTGAAGGGCCGCAGCCGTGAAGACCTGCGTGAATTGCAGATGATCTATCAGATGGCAGACGTGGCAATGAACCCGCGTCAAACCGTTGGAACGATCATCGGGCGCCCGCTGGAGTTCTACTTCAACATGCGCGGCGCCGAAAAGCGCAAGCGGATCGTGGAACTGCTGGATGAGATCGAGCTGGGCGAGAAGTACATGGATCGCTATCCGGCGGAACTTTCTGGCGGCCAGAAACAGCGTGTTTGCATTGCGCGTTCATTGGCGGCCAAGCCTAAGATGATCATCTGTGATGAGGTCACCTCGGCGCTCGATCCGCTGGTGGCGGATGGTATCCTCAAACTGCTGCTGGACCTGCAGAAGATCGAGGATGTGGCCTATCTGTTCATCACCCACGATCTGGCAACGGTGCGCGCGATCAGCGACAGTATTGCGGTGATGTATCAGGGCCGAGTCGTCCGCTACGGCCCCAAGTCGCAGGTGCTGAGCCCACCGTTTGATGACTATACCGACCTACTGCTCAGCTCTGTCCCCGAAATGCATCTGGGCTGGCTGGAAGAGGTCGTCGCCCACCGCAAAATGGAAAGCGCCGGGAACTGATCCCGGCCCTTCCCGTAAGTTTATGAAATCCCGGCGCCATTCGATCAAGGTGTCGGGATTTTGCCATTCGGGGCGGGATCAGGCAGCCAGACCGCACCGAATCTTTTAGGGTCGGCTGAAGCAATCTGAAAAAGGGTCAGAGCATGGGCCGCAAACTTCTCCTCATCATTCTGGACGGTGTTCCATGGCGCAATTTCCGTCGCTTGTTCGGCAATCTGGAAGGCTGGGTCGACACCGGCGAGGCGCGCGTTTGGAAGAAGCGCGCTGTGCTACCGTCAATCTCGGCAAGCTGCTATGCCTCGATCCATACCGGTGTAACACCGCAGGAGCATGGCTGTACCGGCAATGGCAACGTGTTCCGCCTGAGTCAGAAGGACATCTTCAGCCAAGTGTGCGAAGCCGGCGGCGTGACTGGGGCTGTGGCCCACAGCTTCTGGTCGCAATTCTTTAATCGCCATCCATTCGACTATGTCCGCGATGTTGAATATGACGAGCCCAACAGCAAAACGATCAATCATGGTCGGTTCCACACGATGACAGGCTATGGCAAAGCCAACCAGATGACGCCCTGTGACGTCGATCTGTTCGCAACGCTGACCAATCTCTGCCTACGCCATGGCTTGGACTATGGATTGCTGCATACCAGCACTTTGGACAGCATGGGTCATAGGTTCTTTCATGAATGTGAAGAGATGGACCATGCCTGTTTCGTGATGGACGAAATGCTGGCCCCGTTTATCCCGCGCTGGCGGCAGTTGGGTTACGACGTCATCGTCACCGCAGATCACGGCCAGGACGATCGTGGCCATCACGGTGGGCGTGGCGCATTGCAGCAGGAAACCGCGCTGTATTACTTCGGTGACGCCGAAGGCCCCGATGCGGACGCTGTGATCGACCAGCTACAGCTGGCGCCCACGATTCTGGACCGTTTGGGTGCCCCGATTGCCGAGACCATGAAGGGTCAGCCCTTCTTGAAGTAGGGGATCAGTCGTAGGGCCAGATCTGCTGGCCCAACGCCTCTATCGCCACCGAGATCCTCTCGAAGCTGTCCGCCGCACGTTTGACCATGGTGCGCGCCCGCAGATAGCCGTGCACAAGGCCGGGTTCATTGATGCAATGAGCCTGCCCACCTGCAGCCCTGATCTGTTCGCAATAGATCGCACCATCATCACGTAAGGGATCACAATCTGCAGTTACCACCACGGTCGGGGGCAGCCCCGAGAAATCCGTGTCATGCAATGGAGCAAATGTCGGGTCGTTTTCCGGCACATCTCCACCACAGCGCACCTTCTCGTAAAAACTTACATCTTCCAGCGTCAGCAAAGGCGCATGGGCATGTTCCTTATAGGAACCACGGGACGAATCTCCGCCCAAGCCTGGATAGATGAGGACCTGACCAAGAAGATTGTCGAACTGCGTCCGTCCGTGCTGTGAAACTGCGGCGGCCAGATTTCCACCCGCGCTGTCGCCCGCCAGAACGAAAGGGTCCTGGAACTCTTGCACCGCCCAGTTGGTTGCCGCCCAGCTATCGTGAAACTGGGCAGGATGAATATGTTCGGGGCTCAGGCGGTAATCCACGGCAATCACCCGATACCCAGTTTGTGCACAAAGTTCGGCACAGACATCGTCGTGACTGTCCAGTCCGCCGACGACAAACCCGCCTCCGTGGAAATAGATCACCGTCCGGCTTGGATTGCCTGCGGTGTAAATGCGAACAGGCACGCCATCGGCGCGCCTGTCTTCTGTTTCAACACCCATTGGGCGAGGCTGGCGAAAATCCTTGCACATTACGTCATAGACGCCGCGCTGATCTTCGATCGACAATTCGACCGCGTCATCAGGATAGCTTTCAGCCGTTCGTCTTATGAACGCCCAGGTTTCTTCATCAATCAGACGTTCATAGTCCATAGCCCCTCCGCGATCAGGCAGCCCACTCCCATGGCCGGGTGAACGATCCCAGCACTTTGCTGACATCGTCGTCCGAGGAACCGTTGGCGTCAAGCTGCGCGACAAGTCCGCGCTTTTTATCATCCAGAACCGAAACCACACGCGCAGCAACGCCTGCGTCTTCAAGCGCACCATTGTAGATGCGTGTGATCGCCTGCTTACGTAGCTCGGGCTTAAAGACTTTGCCCACTGCCGTCTTGGGCAGTTCGTCCAGAATTGTCATGTGCTTAGGTTGCGCGGCACGCTCGTGAACGTGAACTCTGCAGTATTCCATCAGCTCCTGCTCTGTCACACTGGCCCCAGAGACCAGTTCGACAAAGGCACAGGGCACTTCGCCCGCATGGGCGTCTGGTTGACCGATCGCACCGGCAAATGCCACGGCCTCATGCCCCAACAGCGCCTCTTCGATCTCGGCCGGGTCGATATTGTGCCCGCCGCGAATGATCAAATCCTTGGCACGACCGGTGATCCACAAATAGCCATCATCGTCAAACCGGCCCAAATCACCGGTGCGCAGATATTTGTCATAGTGGAACAGGCCCACGTTCTTTTCGACCTCTGTATACGTGTTGCCCGCAAATACGCCGGGGTTCGAGATACAGATCTCACCAATCTGATCAGTTCCACATTCGGTCGGACCGTCGGGCCCATCCTGCAGGATTTTCACATCCGTATAAGGGAACGGAACGCCAATCGAACCGATCTTCTTTTCGCCATCCACCGGGTTGCACGACACAAGGCAGGTGGCTTCGGTCAGGCCATAGCCTTCGACTATAGTGACGCCGGTGGCCTCTTCAAAGCGACGGAACAGTTCAACCGGCAAAGGAGCCGAGCCTGAGAAGGCCGTTTTCACTGACGAGATATCAGCGTCGACAGGGCGCTGCATTTTGGCAGAGATCGCTGTCGGAACCGTGATGATAAAGCTGACTTTCCAACGCTCGATCAGTTTCCAGAAATTGTCGAAAACGCCATCCCCGCGATATCCTTGAGGCGTCGGGAAGACCACATGCGCACCCGAACTCACCGCAGCCATGACGATCACATGCACAGCAAAGACGTGGAACATGGGCAGTGGGCACATGACCACATCGTTTTCGTCGAACAACAAGGTGCCACCACACCAGCCATTATAGATCAGGCCGGAATATTTGTGTTGTGCAACCTTGGGCATGCCGGTTGTACCACCAGTATGGAAATAGCACGCAACACGGTCTGATTTACTGTCTTCGAATGTCAGTGTCTTGGGCTGTTTCGCCAGCTCTTTGCTGAAATTCAAATAATCCGCATGAGCCAATTTAGCCTTGTCGCCCATTTTGGGACGCACAAGGGGCACGATCCACGATTTCGGAGGCGTCAGATAGCGATTCAGGTCGATTTCCAGAATTGTGTTCACACCGGGCGCGTGGCGTACGGCCTCTTCCACCTTCTGTGCAACATCGGCTTTGGGAAATGACTTTAGCGTCACAACAACCTTGGCTTTCGTCTCGCGCAAAATTGCTGCGATTTGCTCGGGCTCCAACAACGGGTTGATCGGGTTCACGATCCCTGCGACGGCCCCTCCCATGAGGGTCACCAGAGTTTCGTTGCAGTTGGGCAGCACATAGGCCACCACATCGTTTTCACCGATACCCAGAGATCTGAAAAGATTGGCGGCCTGATTGACCTTACCCAGCAGATCAGACCACGTCAGTGTCTCGGCCTTATCGGTTGGGCCGGAAAACAGCTGAAAGCTAATGGCCTTGTGGTCGGGGAACTTGGCCGCCGTTCGAGAAAGTAACTGATGAAAGGTTACCGGTACGTCTCGATCCTCCCACGGCATTTCATTTTCTATTCTTGCCTTATCGTCTAATCCCGCGAATGCCATTAGTTCCTCCCTGTACTTTTACTGCGTCACGCGCAGGCTCTCATCTAGGATGAAAGTAAAACCCGCTCATGTGCAAGTAAGGGCTTAACGGCAGAACAACCCAGAATGTAGAATGACGCTGGGGCGCAAAACAAAATATCTCGCCATCAGGTTACTCTGCTGCAACACCATCGGTAAATTGCAACCGTGCCAAACGCGCGTACAGCCCATCCTGCGATACCAGATCGTCATGCGTTCCCTGCGCAACGATCTGCCCGTTCTCCAGGACGATGATGCGGTCGGCTTTTTTCACGGTTGCCAATCTGTGCGCAACAATCAGCGTCGTCCGCCCTGCACGCAACCTGTCGACAGCCCCTTGCACAGCGCGCTCGCTTTCAGCGTCCAATGCCGATGTCGCCTCATCCAACAACAGGATCGGAGCATCGCGCAAAATGGCGCGGGCGATGGCGATCCGCTGTTTTTGTCCCCCGGACAACATGACGCCTCGCTCTCCTACAAAGCTGTCATAGCCTTCGGGCAGCGTCGAGATGAATTCGTGGGCCGCAGCTGCGCGGGCTGCGTCTTCAACCTCGGCATCCGTCGCATCGAGCCGCCCAAATCGGATATTTTCGCGCGCCGATGCGGCGAATATCGTGGGATCCTGAGGCACAAGTGCCATATGACGGCGGAAATTGGAACGATCCAAATCTCGCAGGTCAATGCCATCCAAACAAACGCGTCCCGAGTCAGGATCATAGAATCGCTGAATCATCTGGATCACAGTTGTTTTTCCGGCCCCCGAGGGGCCGACAAATGCGACGGTTTCCCCGGGGTTGACTGTCAGCGACAGTTCATTCAACGCCACGACATCCGGACGCGCCGGGTAGCGGAAAGTCACATCGTCGAACTGAATCTCGCCGCGCACGGGCGCGGGGAAAACTTGCGCCTGGCCGGGATCGTTCACGGTGTCCTGAGCATTCAACAACTCGACCAACCGCTCGGTCGCACCGGCCGCACGCTGCAATTCGCTCCAGATTTCGGACAGGGCCGCGACCGAACCGGCCATGATGATCGAATAGATCACGAACTGGATCAGAACGCCCTCGGTCATGACACCATTGCGGACATCATTCGCCCCCATCCACAACACGCCCACGATTCCGGAAAACACCAGGAATATAACGATGACGGTCAGCACGGCCCGGGTCTGAATTCGGCGCAGCGAGACAGTATAGGACGTTTCGGTCATCTCACCGAATTGATTTCGGCTGGCCTGCTCATGGGTAAAGGCCTGAACGGTTTGAACCGCGCTCAGCGCCTCGCCGGCATTGCCTGATGAGGCTGCGATCCAGTCTTGGTTTTCCCGGCTAATAACCCGCAGGCGCCGCCCCAATACCAGTATCGGAACCACAACCAGCGGAATCAGCAGCAAGACCATCCCGGTCAGCTTGGCCGAGGTCAGCAGCATCAGCACAAGCCCGCCCAGAAACATCAACATATTGCGTAGAGCGATCGAGACTGACGAGCCCAGCACGGATTGAATCAGCGTGGTGTCGGTGGTAATCCGGCTCAGCACCTCACCCGTCATGATACGTTCATAGAATTCGGGGCTCATCCCGATGACGCGATCAAAAACGGCTTTGCGGATATCGGCGACAACGCGTTCACCCAGGCGCGTAACAAGCGCGTAGCGGATGCCTGTTCCGACGGCCAGAATCGCGGCGATGCCCAGCGCCGCCAGAAAGTACCAATCCAGTAGCTCTCCGTCTTCGATCCGAAAGTTGTCGACCACACGGCGGACAGCCAAAGGCAATGTCAGCGTCATGCTGGCGGTCAGAACCAAGGCCAAAGAGGCCCCAATCATTTGCAATCGATAAGGCTTCATGAATGGCCAGAGCGAAGCCAGAACACCGATCTTCCTGGACCTGGCCCGTTCCTCAGCCGCACCGGGTGCGGGTTTTGCTGCTGGACTGGCTGAGACGGGTTTTGCCATGTCAGGCCCTTACATCGTGTTCGAATTCCGGTATCCCGCTTCTTGGCGTCTACAACCCGCCGGGTCAAGCGGTGCAGCCGAATGGCCCAAACGAAAGGCTATTTGACGCAGATTTCTGGGGCTGATTTGGAGCGGGCGGCGGGAATCGAACCCGCTTCATCAGCTTGGAAGGCTGAGGTAATAGCCAGTATACGACGCCCGCTCAGCGGTGGCTGGTTTATGCCATGCCCAAGGTGTCGTCAAGCACAGTTCGCACGCGAAATTCAAAATCATATGACACCCGGGGACGGACCCCGGCGCATCGGTAATCCCGGGGTCGTTTCGGCAGCGGGCGGCTTATTCAACGCGCGGCATTCGCCCATTCGCAAGATTCAAGATCCGCCGAAATACGGATCATGGATGCCAGATTCTTACTGGAAGATTCGGCCAAACCAATCAACTTCGCAGGATAGGTCGTTGCGGCGCTCAGCGCATCCTTCAGCGGGACACCGGCATTTTTAACAAGGATGCGAACAGCCGTCGTCAGATCCAGGTCAGCCCCTGCCAGCGTTCCATTTTCAAGCGTCAGGCGGCCATCCGTTCTGGTAATACGGCGCCCTTCAAGGTTGAATTCGGCATCCTCTGTTCCGGCAACAGCCATGGCATCGCTGACCAGAAATATCCGGGCCGGGCCGGTCTTTGCCGCCCATGCCGCCCGCATGACCTCAGGGTGTACGTGTATACTGTCGGCAATCAGACCCGCAGACAAACCCGCATTGGCCAGCGCCGCCCCCACAAGACCAGGCTCGCGGTTTCCAAGCTGGCTCATGGCGTTGAACAGATGTGTGACACAGCGCGCGCCCGCCGCAGCATAACGTTGACAGGTCGCAAAATCCGCATCGCTATGACCCAGAGACACCAGAATTCCGGCCTCAGCCAAAGAGGTAACCTGTCGCTCAGACACAGCTTCTGGCGCCAGGGTTACTTTAAGGCAAGGCAATCGGCTGGCCGCGGCTATCAGGGTGGTCAGATCCTCTTCATCCATCGGGCGGATCAGCGCGGCGTCATGCGCCCCTTTTCGCGCCAACGAAAGATGCGGTCCCTCCAGATGCAGTCCAGCGACACCGAGAACACCGACATCCACAGCCTTGATCGCGGCCTCTATTGCCTGCTGGGTCTTGGCCGCAGTGTCGGTAATCAGGGTGGGCAAAAAGGATGCGACGCCAAGCTTTCTATGCGCTTGAGAAATGCGCTGGATAGTCTCGACAGAAGGGTCATCGTTGAACATGACACTTCCGCCGCCATTGACCTGTAGGTCCACAAATCCGGGGCAGAGAATATCACCGTTCAGATCGACCTGCTGCCCGGCGATTTTGGTTCCGTCTGCCGGGGTGATCTCGGACAAATTACCTTGGCGAAACACAACCGCCTGCCCCTCCAGCAGGTGTGTGCCGTCGAAATAGGCGCCGTTTCTGAATACAACCGTCTCAGAGGTCATACAGTTTCCGTAACTTTCTTAAGGTGACGCGGGGCATCAGGGTCAATTCCGCGATTGCAGGCGACCGATTCAACCATGCTGTAGAACGATGTGATGGCGCTGATGGGATCGGTCAGCCAATGGTCCGTTCTGACGACCGGCAGAGGCTGCGCCCGTTTCACCGCCGATGTTGTGGCAAAAACGGTAGCCCCTTTTGCCGCCAACGCATCAGCCGCTTCTGCCGTTGTTTGTTCAGCGGCATCACTGGCAGCGAACACAATGGTTGGAAACCCTTCTTCAACGATTGAGACCGGCCCGTGCAGAACTTCTGCAGTCGAATAGCTCTCGGCGTGGATCTGGCAGGTCTCTTTGATTTTCAGCGCCGCTTCATTCGAGATCGCCAGCGATGGACCGCGACCCAAGGTAAACAGGGACCGGCCGGAAATCGCATTGGCGGCCGGGGTCCAGTCGCATTGGGCAGCCTTCCCAAGATACCCGGGCAGTGACCATATGGCCTGCTTCAGCTCTGCCTCATCCGCGATTTCCGCCAGCAACCACAGCCCCGCCACCAGAGACGTCACAAAGGTCTTGGTTGCTGCCACACTCAATTCCGGTCCCGCATGAAGAGGCAGGACGGCGTCCGTGGCATCTGCCAGGTGGGATTCCGTATTGTTCGTAATGGCGACCGTCACGGCACCAGATCGTTTCAGCGCGCGCGTCATGCCAACGATGTCCGGGCTTTGACCAGATTGCGACACCGATATGCTCAACGCACCCTGCGCCCGAAGCTCGGCACCATAGATCGAGTTGACCGAGGGCCCGACCGAGGCAACAGGAAGGTTCAGCAATAGTTCGCATGCATATTTCAGATAGGTGCAGGCGTGATCCGAAGATCCTCGCGCCACCGAGACCAGAAAACGCGGGTCTGCGTCGCGCGCCAACTGGGCAGCGTGGCGGATATTGTCAGCCCCATTGCTTAGCAATCGGTCTACGGCATCAGGAATTTCCAGAATTTCCTGACGCATCTTCGAGAGTTCTACGGACATCTAGTTCCGTCCTTTCAGGTTACAACCGCAATTCAGCGACAAAATCATACGCATCGCCGCGATAAAGCGAGCGTGTCAGTTCGGCGACGCGTCCGTTTCTGAGAAAAGAAACACGTTCAATATTCAGCCCGGCGGCTCCCTCGGGAACATCAAGAAGTTCAGCCTCACGCGCGGCCAAATTCAGGGCCGAGATCTTCTGAACCGCCCGAACAGGACGGCGGCCCAGCCGATCCAAGACCTCGTACAGAGAGGTGGTCACCTCGATCGGGTTCGGCAGGATATCCAAAGGTAACGCCGCTTTTTCCAGCGCCAATGGACGGCCATCGGCTTCGCGCAATCGGTAGATACGAGAGATTTGCTCACCCTCGGACAAGCTCAAGGCGGCAATCTCTTCTTGGGTCGGCGCAAAGACCCCCCGCTCCAGCCATTTCGACGCGGTTTTCATTCCACGGCTGGACATGTCTTCGGTGAACGAAGTCAGATGTGTCAGCGATTGTTCGACCCGTGGGATGCGCTCGCGGATGAACGAGCCCGAGCCCTGGCGCTGTTCGATCACGCCCTCTTGGACAAGCTCTTGAATCGCCTTTCTCACGGTGACGCGCGAAAGGTCCGTGATCTCGACAAGTTCTCTCTCGGACGGAAGCGACGATTTGGGGGGCAGAACACCCGTATCAATGCCCTCCTGCAGCCTTCGCCGTAGTTGGACATATCGCGGCCCATTATCAGCGGTCAGCCAGGAATCCGAACGCAAAAAATCAGCAATGCTCATGTTCGACCTCCTTTGCCAAGGCGAGCGCCCCGTCGAGCGGTTCTCCTAACGGCGCGCGCAGGTCGGATTGCATGTTTTCGGGCAGATACGACGCGTATTGACCACCAATACCGCCCGTCAGACACAGCGCGGCTCCCGGGCTCCACCCCAAATGCGTGGCGGTATCCGCCAGATAGGCAGCACCTGCCCGCATGATTTGTTGCGCAACCACGTCGTCATCTTGGGCAGCCATGGTCACTTTTGGTGCAATCGCTCCAAACTGCGCAGGGTCTGCAGCCCCTGCAAAACGAACGATCCCGGCAGGTCCGTCATGTTCGGACAGCAAAGTGGTCAAAAGGTCCGAACGGGTCTGCGTTCCATCAGACGCACGCAATGCCAAGGACAATGCCATCCTTCCAACCCACTGGGCCGAGGCTTCATCCCCCAAGACCGAGCCCCAGCCACCGGCAAAGCGCATGTCTCTACCAGTTTGTCTGGCCAGAAATGAGCCTGTACCACAATGGGCAATCAGCCCGTCCTGCGCACCCAGTGCCCCGCGCAAGGCAGCGGGACGATCATCCTCTATCCGGGCGTGCTTTAGACCAAGCGCATCCCTCAAACGAGTTGAGATCGCCTGATCCGTGATCCCAGCTAAACCAACAAAGGCAGGACTTGCCAACAAGCCCTCAACCCCGATGCCAAGCTTGCCAGACAGCTGGTCCAACCCCAGCTTTATCTGTGAAACGCCAGCCTGAAAATCAGTCGAGACGTTTGCAGCGCCAACTTCAACGCTGTGAGCGATTCCAGCAACCTCACAGGCCACACGACAGCGCGTTCCACCGCCATCAACGGCCAATACAGCATTATGCAGGGACTCAATCATGACAATACCAATACAATACCTATTTGATTTAGAAAAGCCTAGATTTTGGCGCTACTCGCAAATATTGCAGTTTTTCCTATAAGAACAGCACAAAACCTTCACTGAAAAGAAAATGTTGGACAGGTGGTATTAAATAGGTATTGTAATCGGGAAACCTGGGAGGGGATTCTCTTGACGCTGCCGTCAACCGAACAACTGCACCGCGACGCCACCAGCCTGAGCCGCGAAGACCTGACAGGGTCGGCGCTGTTGCTGGCCGAGGGGCAGATCGCTGCGGCAGCGGCGGTGCGCTCGGCCACACAGGCTATTGCATTGGGCGCCGCTGCGATGGCCAGGACGATCCGGTCGGGCGGCATGTTGCACTATGTTGCGGCAGGCTCGTCCGGTTTGATGGCGGCGGCTGACGCGCAAGAGCTGGGCGGAACATTCTCGATCACGCCAGACCAGTTGCGAATCCATATGGCTGGTGGTCTTCCGACGGGTGTCGAGATGTCGGGTGATTCCGAAGACGCCGACGGTGACCTGCGTGAAGCGCTGAACAGTTTGTCAGCCCGGGACACGGTGATCGCCGTATCCGCAAGCGGGTCGACCCCCTACACGATGACAGCCGCAAGCATCGCCCGTGCAAAAGGCGCGACCTTGATCGGCATCGCCAATAACGCCAACAGTCCCCTGCTGACACAGACCAACATCCCGATCCTGCTAGCCACCCCGCCCGAACTGATTTCGGGATCAACGCGGATGGGCGCGGGAACGGCGCAAAAGATCGCTTTGAATATGCTGTCGTCGCTGATGGCGCTGGACCTTGGCCACGTACATGGCGGCATGATGGTCAACCTGCGCGCGGACAATGACAAACTGCGCGCCCGCGCGGCCGGAATCGTAACCCGCATTGCCGAGGTGGACACAGACGCAGCAAAGCGCGCACTGGAAGCAACACGCGGTGATGTGAAGCCCGCCGTGCTTGTCGCCGCAAAAGGTGTTTCGGCATCCGAAGCCACTGAACGCCTACGAACATCAGACGGAATCCTAACGGCCGCACTGGCCATAGAATAATAACCATCAATCGGGAGAATATGGATGACTAAGAATAGCTTGAAACTTGCTCTGCTGGGCACGACGTTGATGGCGTCGGCTGCCTATGCGGAAGATGTGACCCTGACCATCGAAAGCTGGCGAAATGACGACCTGACCCTATGGCAGGACCAGATCATCCCTGCGTTTGAGGCCAAACACCCCGGCATCAAAGTGCAATTCACACCCTCGGCCCCGGCGGAATACAACGCCGTACTGAATTCGAAACTGGATGCGGGATCGGCGGGTGACCTGATCACCTGTCGACCGTTCGACGCATCGCTGGCCCTGTATGAGGCCGGTCATCTGAGCGACCTGTCCGGTGTCGAAGCGATGAACAACTTCTCGGATGTCGCCAAGTCGGCCTGGCAAACGGATGACGGCTCGGCCAGTTTCTGCGTTCCGATGGCGTCGGTGATCCACGGGTTCATCTATAACAAGGACGCGTTTGCCGAACTGGGTATCGAAGTTCCCACAACCGAGGACGAGTTCTTTGCCGCCCTCGACAAGATCAAGGAAGACGGCACTTATATCCCGATGGCGATGGGCACCAACGACCAGTGGGAAGCCGCCACTATGGGCTACAACAACATCGGTCCGAACTATTGGAAAGGCGAAGAGGGCCGCCAGGCGCTGATCGCGGGCGAGCAAAAGCTGACCGATGAAGCCTGGACCGCCCCCTATGCCACCCTGGCCCGTTGGGGCGCTTATCTGGGTGACGGATATGAGGCGCAGACTTATCCCGACAGCCAGAACATCTTTACCCTGGGTCGCGCAGCCGTCTACCCTGCGGGATCCTGGGAAATTTCGGGCTTCAATGCGCAGGCCGATTTCGAAATGGGCGCCTTTAAGCCGCCAGTCCAGAATGCGGGCGATACCTGCTATATCTCGGACCACACCGACATTGGCATTGGTATGAATGCGGCCACCGCGAATCCCGAAGCTGCCGAGACGTTCCTGGCCTGGGTCGCAAGCCCGGAATTCGCCGAAATCTTCGGCAACGCCCTGCCTGGCTTCTTCCCGCTCTCGAACACTCCGGTCGAGCTGCAGGACCCGCTGGCCAAGGAAATCGTAGGCTGGCGCGAAGAGTGTGAATCGACCATCCGCTCGACCTATCAAATCCTGTCGCGTGGCACACCGAACCTTGAAAACGATACCTGGGGCGCTTCTGTTGCTGCCATCAAAGGTGCAAAATCCCCCGAGGAACTGGGTGTCGAACTGCAGGAAGGCCTGGCCTCCTGGTACGCTCCGCATCAATAAGCTGATCTATACCCGGGCGGTGCCGACCGCCCGGGTAACTCCGACACCCCTTTGAAAGCAATCCCATGACCCGCCCCCGCATCCGCTGGCATATCGTTGTATTTCTGGCACCTGCCGTACTCGTCTATACCGCTGTGATGATTTTCCCGCTGTTCAACACACTGCGCCTTGCACTGTATACAGAGGTTGATCAGGCTCGCGTGTTTGTCGGATTGCAGAATTTCCGGACCCTGTTTTTCGATCCCAACTGGTCGGATCAATTCTGGAATGCTCTGGGTAATAATTTTTGGTTCTTCCTGATCCATATGTTGGTTCAGAACCCGATCGGCATCGCGCTGGCCGCCCTTCTCAGCCACCCCCGCCTACGGTTTGCCGCCCTGTATCGCTCGGCGATCTTTATTCCTACGATCCTCAGCTTTGTGATCGTGGGCTTTGCCTGGAAACTGATCCTGTCGCCGATCTGGGGCATTGCGCCTTCGATGCTGGATGCTGTTGGGCTTAAGTCCCTCTTTGCACCGTGGTTGGGCAAAGAGGAATACGCACTGACCACGCTGGCGCTGATCTCGGTCTGGCAGTTCGTAGGCATCCCGATGATGCTGATCTATGCCGCCCTGCTGACCATCCCCGAAGAAATCCTTGAGGCCGGAGAGATCGACGGCATCACCGGGGCCTCGGCCTTCTGGAAGATCAAACTACCGCTGATCCTGCCGTCGATCGGGATCATCTCGATCCTGACCTTTGTGGGCAATTTCAACGCATTCGACCTGATCTATGCCTCACAAGGCGCGCTGGCGGGGCCAGATTTCTCAACCGATATTCTAGGTACTTTCATGTATCGCACATTCTTCGGCTTCCAGTTGCAACTAGGCGACCCGCATATGGGATCGGCCATCGCCGGGGCCATGTTCGCAATCATCCTGGTGGGCGTCTGTATCTATCTGTTCGGCATCCAGACCCGGATGCGCCGGTATCAACTGTGAGGGCCAAGTGATGAACAAAGCACGCCATAACCCCCTCAACACCGTAGCGATGCACGCTGGGCTGATCCTGTATACACTGATCGCTCTGTTCCCGGTCTTTGTGATCCTGATCAACAGCTTCAAAACCCGCCGATCGATCTTTCGCGAACCGCTGGCCCTGCCCAACGCAGACAGTTTTTCGCTGATCGGCTATGAGACGGTGATGAAGCAGGGGGATTTCTTCCTCTACTTTCAGAACTCGATGATCGTCACCGTGGCGTCCCTGTTCTTTATCCTGCTGTTCGGTGCCATGGCGGCTTATGCGCTGTCCGAGTACCAGTTCAAAGGCAACCTGCTGATGGGCCTATATCTGGCACTGGGGATCATGATCCCGATCCGCATCGGCACCGTCGCAATCCTTGAGATGATGGTGGCGACCGGGTTGGTGAACTCACTTTGGGCGCTGATCCTGGTCTATACGGCACAGGGTTTGCCGCTGGCGGTGTTTATCCTGTCTGAATTCATGCGGCAGGTCAGTGATGATCTTAAGAATGCCGGGCGCATTGATGGGCTGTCGGAATATACGATCTTCTTCCGCCTGGTGCTGCCACTGGTGCGGCCCGCCATGGCGACGGTGGCGGTGTTCAACATGATCCCGATCTGGAACGACCTTTGGTTCCCGCTGATCCTAGCCCCCGCTGAGGAGACCAAGACCCTGACGCTGGGCAGCCAGGTCTTTATCGGTCAATTTGTCACCGACTGGAACGCGGTCCTGTCAGCCTTGTCGATGGCAATCCTGCCGGTCCTAGTTCTCTATGTCATATTCTCACGCCAGCTGATCCGCGGCATCACGTCAGGGGCCGTCAAATGACACGTGTTCTGATCGCAGGTCTTGGCAATATGGGGTTCAGCCACGCGCTGGCCCATCACCATCACCCCGACGCCCAAATCGTGGCGTTGGTGAACCGCTCGGGGCACGTTGAGTACCCTGATCTTGCCGAATACCCGGCCTATTCCGATTTCGAAACCGCGCTGGCCGAAACAAACCCGGATCTAGTCGTGATCGCCACCTATTCCGACAGCCATGCGGATTATGCCTGTGCGGCGATGGAAGCCGGGGCGCATGTCTTTGTAGAGAAACCGCTGGCCACCAATGTCGCTGATGCGCGCCGCGTGGTCGAAACCGCCACCCGGCTGAACCGCAAGCTGGTTGTTGGCTACATCCTGCGCCACCACCCCTCGTGGGTGCGGCTGATTGCCGAGGCCCGCAACCTGGGTGGGCCTTATGTATTCCGCCTGAACCTGAACCAGCAATCCAGCGGCGCGGAATGGGAGACGCATAAAGCGTTGATGCAGACCACCTCGCCCATCGTGGATTGCGGCGTTCACTATGTCGATGTGATGTGCCAGATCACCGATGCCCGGCCCGTCCGTGTCCACGGAATGGGTCTGCGCCTATCCGATGAGATCGCGCCCGACATGTACAACTACGGGCAGTTTCAGGTGGTTTTCAATGACGGCTCGGTCGGCTGGTATGAGGCCGGCTGGGGCCCGATGATGTCGGAAACCGCGTTCTTCGTGAAAGATATAGTGTCGCCCAACGGCTCGGTCTCGATCACCGACGGGAACAAGGGCGCCTCGGCGGATATCGACGGCCATACAAAGGTTGGCGGTCTGCTAGTCCACACACCGCAAGGCGACCACACAATCGACATGCCCGGTGAACCCGGTCACCAGGAACTCTGCGATGCCGAACAGGGCTATATGCTGCGCGCCATCGCCGAAGACATAGACCTGACGCGTCATATGAATGACGCTGTCCAATCCCTTGCCATTTGCCTGGCCGCAGATGAAAGCATCCGCACTGGCCAGCCCGTTTCCTTTGAGGAGCAAGCGACATGACCGCCCTGACGCTGAACAAAATCAATAAATCCTTCGGCAATGTGCATGTCCTAAAAGACATCACGCTTGAGGTCGAAGACGGCGAGTTTGTCGTCTTTGTCGGCCCTTCTGGTTGCGGCAAGTCTACTTTGCTACGGGTGATTGCCGGGCTCGAGGATGCATCGTCCGGTGAGATCAACATTGGCGGGCAGCAGGTCAATCTGGTGCCGCCATCCAAGCGCGGCATTGCGATGGTATTCCAAAGCTATGCGCTCTATCCCCACCTCAGCGTTCGGGGCAATATGACCCTTGCACTGAAGCAGGAAAAGCAGCCCAAATCGGAAATCGAAGGCCGCGTGGCCAAAGCCAGCCGGATGCTGAACCTCGAGCCCTATCTGGATCGCTTCCCCTCGGAATTGTCGGGCGGTCAGCGTCAGCGGGTTGCCATTGGCCGCGCCATCGTGCGCGAACCCAAACTGTTCCTGTTTGATGAGCCCCTGTCCAATCTGGATGCCGCGCTGCGCATGAACACGCGGATCGAGATCGCCAATCTGCATCGCGCACTGGACGCCTCGATGATCTATGTCACCCATGACCAGACCGAGGCCATGACGCTCGCCGACAAGATCGTTGTCCTGCGCGACGGCCGGGTGGAACAGATCGGCAGCCCGATGGAGCTGTATAACAACCCCACGAACCAGTTCGTGGCCGGGTTCCTCGGCTCTCCGTCAATGAATTTCCTGCCGCAGGGGTTGCTGAACGAAAGCGGTCAGAACACGATTGGCATCCGGCCCGAGGACCTGTTTGTTGCAGATGACGGACCACTCACCGCGCGTGTCAGCCATGTTGAGAAGCTGGGCGGAGACACAAATGTCATCGCGCAGATCAACGAACACGCCATAACCGCCCGGCTGTTTGGCCAGCATGCGATATCCGAAGGGCAGGAATTGCGTTTCGCCTATTCTCCGGACAAGGCCTATCGGTTCAATGCGGACGGTCAGCGCCTTACCTGACCGCTTTTCCTGTCAAAAAGCCAATAAAAACAAGATGTGATCAGCCCGTTTTGACGGGCTGATCACATCGGCGTATCCTTACGCATCCCGAGTAAATCTGTTTCCTGAGTATCCCGGCGCCATCGTTAATGGTGCTGTTATCACCCTGTCACAAATGCCCCCTAAATGCGTTTCATCGACTTTTCACCGACAGCCAGGAGCAATCCATGAAAGACGTTGACCCTACCACACTTTCCGCCGACGACTGGGACGAGCTGCATTTCCCCCGCCCTGAAGAAAACGACTTTGACCGTGTCGTCGAAAGCGCCATTTCCCGCCGTGGATTTCTGTCCGGCGTCGTGGCCTTCGGCTCTGGCGCGGCTGCGTTGGGAACCGGCCTGCTTGGCTCGACCTCGGCGCAGGCACAAGCAGCATCCCGGTTCGCTTTCACCCCGATTGCCGCACAAACTGATGGCACCGTCCATGTGCCTGAAGGGTTTGAGTGGAAGATCTTGATGCGCTGGGGCGATCCGCTGTTTTCGGATGCCGATGGCTATGACCTCGCCGAGGGCGGCCCGGTCGAGAACTCGGACCGCATCTTTGGCGAGAATACCGACGGCATGGAGACCTTTACCTTCCAAGGTCATGAGCTGATTGCGATCAATCACGAATATCCGAACGGTAAAATCAACCTGCCCGCTGCGCAGGAAGGTGTTCCGGCCAGTGCTGACGACGTGCGCAAACTGCAGAACCTGCAGGGTGTGACGGTGATGGAAATCACCGAAGGCCCCGAAGGTTGGTCCGTGGTCAAGGACAGCCCGTTCAACCGGCGCATCCACCACAACACTGAGATGAACATCGTCGGCCCCGCTGCCGGCCACGACCTGCTGAAGACCGAGGCCGACCCGACCGGCACAACCTCGCTGGGCACCATGAACAACTGTGGTGCAGGCAAGACGCCCTGGGGCACGTATCTGACCTGCGAAGAGAACTTTAACGGCTATTTCGGGTCCAGCGACGAAAACGCCAGCTACGATCAAAAGGTCGCGGACGGCTTCAAGCGCTATGGCGTCAAAGCCGAAAGCTGGAATGGCTACGAACTGTTCGATCCGCGGTTCGACACCTCCAAAAACCCAAACGAGCCGCACCGAGTGGGATGGATCGTTGAAATCGACCCGACCAAACCGGACAGCACCCCGGTCAAACACACCGGTCTTGGCCGTTTCAAGCATGAGAATGCCGAGGTGACTCTGGCCGCTGATGGCCGCGTGGTTGTCTATATGGGTGATGATGAGCGGGGCGAGTATCTGTACAAATTCGTCTCGAACGGCACCTATCAGCCCGGCGGCGAAACCCAGAATCTGTTGAACGACGGCACGCTTTATGTGGCGAAATTCGATGACGACATGACAGGCACCTGGCTGCCGCTGACGCCGGATGCAACCGGCATGGATGCGGCGGATATTGCGATCTTCACCCGATTGGCGGCATCCAAGGCGGGTGGCACGACCATGGATCGCCCTGAATGGGTGGCGTCCAGCCCGGTAGCGGTCGAAGCCTATTGCTGCCTAACCAACAACAAGAACCGCGGCGTGAAACCAAATGCCGGGGGAGACGACACGTCGACCAATGGCCCCAACCCGCGTGAGGCCAATAAATATGGCCAGATCGTTCGCTGGAAACCGGACAACGACGACCACGCAGCCGACGCGTTCGTTTGGGATCTCTATGTCATGGCGGGTAATCCGACAGTGCATTCTGACGCCCGCGCCGGATCGGCCAATGTGAACGAGGGCAACCTGTTCAACTCACCCGACGGAATGACCATTGACTCGACTGGTCTGGTCTGGATCCAGACCGACGGCAATGACGACAACGAAGAAGACTTTGCAGGCCACGGCAACAACCAGATGCTGGTCGGTGATCCGGTCACGGGCGAAATCGCCCGCTTCATGACCGGTCCAAACGGGTGTGAGGTCACGGGGCTGGCTTGGTCCAGCGATCTGCGCACCATGTTTGTCGGCATTCAGCATCCCGGCAGCGAATGGCCGGATGGAGGCACGCCGCGCTCATCGGTGATCACGATCAAGCGCACCGATAACGGGCTGGTCGGTTAAGCTGTTCCAGATTGTCCCCGGTCCTATGGATCGGGGACATCTATTCCTCAGATATCCTTACCTGGCGGCTCCAACGGTCCGCCCGGAGCCATCAGGTGGCGCTCGGACAGCCAGGGGTTAAGCTCCAAGGCATGTGACAGTGCCGCACGGGCTTCATCAATCCGATGCAAGCCAAGCAGCGTCAGGGCGCGCCCGCTGATCGCCGCGACATGGTTCGGAGACAGCTCGATCGCCTTGTCCAGATCCGGCAGTGCAGATGCGAAATCCTGGCTAAGATAATATGCAAAGGCGCGCTGATTGTACCCCTCGGCATAGTGCGGGCAGTATTCGATGAGCTTGTCAAACTCCTCGATGGCGCCCCGAAGGTCCCAGCCACTGCGGCGGGTCATGCCCCGGTCCAGAACGGCCTGCGCAACAGCGTCGGGCGCATCGGTCCAGAACTCCCATAATTGATTGGAAAATGTCTGGGCTTCGGCCTCGTTTCCAACATCCTGAATTTGCGCGATTACGGCCGAGATGCTTTCGGTATGATCCGGCGAGGACGGGCATTCTTCAGACCAGGCGACACCAGGAGGGGCCACCAACACTAGCAGAGGGAACACAAAACGCTTCATACGCGTATGGTGACGCGCTTGCGCAATTCGTCAACCCACCCTGTCCAAAGCGCCTGAAACAACGGTTTCCTTAACTGCCTCCATCGCCACAAAGGTCGAGGTATTCGCCACATGCGGAAGCGAGGATATCTTCTCAGCCAAAACGGCGCGGTATTCCGACATTGAACCAGTGCGGATTTTCAGCAGATAGTCGAAATTCGACGCGATCATATGGGCTTGCTCGATTTCGGGCACCTTGCGGACTGCGGCGTTAAACTCGGCCAGTGCCTTCTCTCTTGTGTCGGTCAGGCGCACCTCGACAAAAGCCACATGGTCCAGCCCCAGTCGGATCGGGTCCAGTAAGGCGCGATACCCGGTGATCACCCCGCTAGCCTCAAGTCGCTTTAGACGCGCCTGGGTTGGGGATTTCGACAGCCCGATCCGCCGCGCTAGGTCGGCAACTGATATGCGCCCATCCTCTGAGAGAATCGCCAAGATCGCTCGATCAAACCGATCCAAATCCGGAAAGCTCATTTGCACGGCATTATCCCCTAAATACAGTCCATCCGACCAGATGAATTAAAAAATACGGCAATCGTCCTGAGAAATCGACATTATATTCAACAAAAGCCTGGAGGATTCATGTCACACAGCCTGAGCACCCATATCGACAGCCAAACCTACGCTGATCAAACCGCCGTTCTCGACAATCTTATCGATCATGCCGCGCTGTCTGAAACTGATCGAGCCCAAATCTGTGCGGCAGCCGCCCAGCTTGTGCGTGATATTCGATCCAGTACATCGCCGGGCATGATGGAGGTGTTTCTGGCCGAATATGGCCTGTCTACCGATGAGGGCGTGGCGCTGATGTGTCTGGCCGAAGCGCTGCTGCGCGTGCCGGATGCCGACACGATCGATGCTCTCATCGAAGACAAGATCGCGCCGTCCGACTGGGGCAAGCATCTTGGGCAATCCTCCTCGCCGCTGGTGAATGCCTCGACTTGGGCGCTGATGCTGACCGGTAAAGTCCTCGACGACGGCAAGCCCTCGCCTGTCAGTGCCCTGCGAGGTGCGATCAAAAGACTGGGTGAACCGGTTATCCGCACGGCCGTCGGGCGCGCAATGAAGGAAATGGGTCGTCAGTTCGTGCTGGGCGAGACCATCCAGTCGGCCATGGAACGTGCCAGCGGGATGGAGGCCAAGGGCTATACCTATTCCTACGATATGCTGGGTGAAGCCGCACGGACCGAGGCCGACGCGGCCCGATATCATTTGTCTTATTCCCGTGCCATCACCGCCATTGCAGAGGCCTGCACCCATGATGACATTCGGGCCAATCCGGGCATCTCGGTCAAGCTGTCGGCGCTGCACCCCCGGTATGAGCTGGCCCAGGAACAGCGTGTGATGGCCGAGCTTGTCCCCCGCCTGCGCGCCCTGTGCCTTTTGGCCAAAGCCGCTGGCATGGGCCTGAATATCGACGCCGAAGAGGCCGACCGCCTGTCGCTGTCCCTGCAGGTCATCGAAGCGGTGATGGCCGAGCCTGCACTCGCAGGATGGGACGGGTTCGGAATTGTGGTTCAGGCCTATGGTCCGCGTGCTGGAATCGCACTGGACGCGCTCTATGGAATGGCCGAGCGTTATGACCGCAAACTGATGGTGCGGCTGGTCAAAGGCGCCTATTGGGATACCGAGATCAAGCGCGCTCAGGTAGAAGGCGTCGAGGGTTTTCCGGTGTTTACCAGCAAGGCCGTGACCGATGTTTCCTATATTGCTAATGCGCGAAAATTGCTGGGCATGACCGACCGGATTTATCCGCAGTTTGCCACCCATAACGCCCATACGGTCAGTGCAATTCTGCAAATGGCAACTGATCAGCCTTTCGAATTTCAGCGGCTGCACGGGATGGGAGAAACCCTGCACCATCTGGTTAAGGGCGCAAACAACACACGCTGCCGCATATACGCGCCTGTCGGGGCCCATCGTGACTTGCTGGCCTACCTGGTGCGGCGACTGCTTGAGAATGGTGCGAACTCTTCATTCGTGAACCAAATCGTGGATGATACTGTTCCCCCGGAGGAGGTTGCAGCCGATCCGTTTCTCACTCTCCTCGAACCGGCACGCGCCATTCCAACCGGACCCGAACTGTTTCAACCCGAGCGGCCCAATTCGCAGGGGTTTGACTTGCGGCACATTCCCACTTTGGACCGGGTCAATGCCGCGCGGGAGGCGTTTCGGACGCATCACTGGTATGCGCGCCCGTTGTTGTCCGGCGATGCGCGGCCCGATGACGATCAGCCCATCGTCAACCCAGCACAGTCGCGGGATCGCCCCGGTGCTGTTGCCCCGGCCAGCGCACAAGATGTCGAGCTTGCTTTGACTGCAGCCACCCCCTGGCAGGTAGTGGCAGATCAACGCTCGCAGGTTCTGAATGCCGCCGCCGACCTTTACGAGACCCATTTCGGTGAGCTTTTCGCCCTGCTGGCCCGTGAGGCTGGTAAGTCCCTGCCCGATGCAGTCGCCGAACTGCGCGAGGCGGTAGATTTCCTGCGCTATTATGCGGCGAATATACCCGACGCAGAACCAGCGGGTGTGTTCACCTGCATCAGCCCGTGGAACTTTCCGCTGGCCATTTTCACCGGTCAAATATCCGCTGCTTTGGCCACTGGGAATGCGGTATTGGCAAAGCCGGCACCGCAGACACCATTGATCGCGCATCGCGCCGTTGAATTGCTGCACGAGGCCGGAGTGCCACGCAGCGCGCTACAGTTGCTGCCGGGCGGTCCATCGGTGGGCGCAGCCCTGACCTCGGACACGAGGGTGTCGGGAGTGGCCTTTACCGGCTCGACCGGGACCGCCCTGAAAATCCGTGCGGCCATGGCCGGAAACTTGCGACCGGGAACGCCTCTGATCGCGGAAACCGGTGGCTTGAATGCGATGATCGTGGACAGCACCGCCCTGCCCGAACAGGCGGTTCAGTCGATCATCGAAAGCGCATTCCAATCAGCGGGACAAAGGTGCTCGGCGTTGCGCTGTCTTTATGTCCAAGAAGACATTGCCGATGATCTTCTGACCATGCTGACAGGGGCCATGGACGCGCTGCTGGTTGGCGATCCCTGGTTGATTTCAACCGATTGCGGTCCCGTGATCGACGAAGATGCACGCCTTGGTATCGCTGATCACATCGCATTGGCACGGTCCGAAGGGCGTGTCCTGAAAGAGATGTCCGTCCCCGGCGACGGCACGTTCATCGCCCCAACCCTTATCGAAATCCCCGGCATTGCCGAGTTGGAGCGCGAGGTGTTTGGCCCCGTCCTGCATGTAGTGCGGTTCAATTCCTCGGAGTTGGATCAGATCATCGCCGATATCAACGCCACAGGATATGGGCTGACCTTTGGCCTGCACACACGGATCGACGACCGCGTTCAGCACATCACCGAAGCTGTTCATGCCGGAAACATCTACGTCAATCGCAACCAGATCGGCGCCATAGTTGGATCGCAACCCTTTGGCGGCGAGGGTCTGTCGGGGACCGGCCCAAAGGCGGGCGGGCCGAACTACCTGACCCGCTTCTGCGCCCCGGACCGGCAGGTCAGTCCCGAGCAATGGTCCACCGATATGACCGATCTACCATTGCCAGAAGGAAAATCTGCTGAGATCAGGGCGCGGTTGCTGCCCGGTCCGACGGGTGAATCGAACCGCCTGAGTGAATTCTCACGCGCACCGCTATTGTGTATGGGTCCCGGAGTTGAAGCCGCACAAGCGCAGGCCAACGCGGTCAAAGCACTGGGCGGGCGGGCTATCACTGCTATCGGCGCGTTAGACCTGCACCGGCTTGAAAACCTGACTGGCTTCTCGGGCGTATTGTGGTGGGGCAACGACGCAACCGGTCAGGAAATCGAGCGTCATCTGTCCCGGCGTGCAGGCCCGATCATCCCTCTGATCCCCGGCCAGCCAGATCGCACCCGCGTTCTGGGAGAACGACATGTCTGTGTCGACACCACTGCTGCGGGTGGGAATGCCGCATTGCTGGGGGGTGCGGCCTAAACAGGCCTTGACGCTGGGCAGCCAACCGCCCAGCGTCGCACCATGTTTCCAATTCGTGACCATAACCCTTCGGGACGCACACCGTATGTCATCTATCTGTTGATGGCTGCAAATATCCTGATTTTCCTCAGCTATGCGGGAAGCATGGAGAACCAGCGGCTGATCACCCAGCTGTATACCGACTATGCGGTGGTGCCCGCCCGGATTACGGACGGCTATACGCTTGAGACCCTCGTGACCTCGATGTTCCTGCATGGCGGCTGGATGCATCTGGCAGGAAACATGCTGTTCCTGTGGATCTTCGGCGACAACCTCGAAGACGAGATGGGCCACCTGCCCTTTCTGCTGTTCTATCTTGCCGCCGGTATCGGGGCCGGTCTGATCCACGTCGTCACAGCGCCACAATCTCTGGTCCCTACGATTGGTGCGTCTGGCGCAATAGCTGGCGTCATGGGTGGCTATTTGTTGATGTTCCCCAAAGCGCGCGTGGACATCCTGCTTGTTCTGGTGATCTATTTCCGTGTCTTCTCGATCCCGGCGTTTGTCATGCTAGGCGTGTGGCTGGGTATGCAGTTCATTGGAAGCCTGTCCAGCAACCCCGACGAGGGCGGCGTCGCCTATTGGGCCCATACCGGGGGCTTCCTTGTTGGTTTGCTCTTGTGCATACCCCTTTGGTTGCGGCGCGGCGCGAGTGACTATTGGAACCGCACCCATGGGCATCCGCCCCATCCAGAGCACGAATACAAGCTGTCACAATCCCGCATCCCCCGCATCCCGCGCCGGTAAGCGCCCACCGCTGAGCAAGGTAACCTCTTGCGCGGCGGCTTGTACCAATCGGCCTAATTCCGGCGCGCGTTCAGTGCTGAACCGGGCGGTAGGGCCAGATACGGAAATGCCCGCACAGGGTTCCCCCCGGTCGTTGAAGATGGCCGCACCGATGCATGACATCCCCTCGTATCGTTCCTCCCGATCATGCGACCACCCGCGGGCCCGGGTCTGATCCAGATCGCTTTGCAGTGCATCGCCGGGCACCAGTGTTTGAGGCGTGAAGACCTTTGTGTCCAACGTGCCCAGCGCTTTGATCAATGCAGCCTCGTTCAACGCGGCCAAGATCGCCTTACCGGTGCCCGAGGCATACATCGGTGTCCGCGCGCCCGGTGGAAAAAAAGCCCGGATCGGATTGGCCGTTTCGACCTGCCCCACAAACACCACTTCGGCCCCGTCCGGAACGGCCAGATTCGCCGTTTCGCCGCTATCCTGCATCAGCCGGCGTAAAATGGGCCTTCCGATTTCGATAACACCATTACGGCGTAGAAAGGACGCTCCGGTGCGATAGGTCTCGATCCCGATCATCCATTCTTGACGCTCTTCATCAAAGGCGACGAAACCGTGCTTCTGCAGCGTCACCAGAATTCGGTGTGTTGTTGCCGTGGGCACATCAACTTCGCGCGCCAAATCGCTGAGTGCTGCGCGTTCCAGACGGGCCACTGTGGTCAAAACGCTCAGCGCCCGATCCAGCGATTGCATGGTCCCGGCCGAGCTTTCCTTGAACAGCGATTTTGGTCTGCCGCGTGGCCTTTTCTGCGTTTCCATCCCAGGCATTTCCTTTCAGCTGTCCAGAGTTTCTCGCGTCCGGATTTCTTGCACGTAAAAATGAAAAACGGAAAAGTTTAATATATCAGTAGCTTAATATTTATCTTCAATAAATGAAAATATTTTTCAAGAAAATTGCGTAATGCAGCTTTTTCCCGGACACTTATCTCCAAAGCAGAGGAACAAGCCATGTCGAACCAAAACCCGGTTTTCATTCCCGGCCCGACCAACATACCTGATAGACTGCGCCTTGCCATGCAGGTTCAGACGCAGGATCATCGCGCGCCGGACTTTGTCCAGACATTTGCACCCGTACTGGAAGACACCAAGAAGGTCTTTGATACCGCTGCGGCCCAGATCGTTACCTTTCCCGCCAGCGGCACAGGTGGATGGGAGGCTGCAATCACCAACACGCTCAGCCCAGGTGATAAGGTCCTGATTGCGCGCTATGGCGTTTTCAGCCACCGCTGGATTGATCTGTGCACACGTCACGGGCTTGACGTTCAGGTCATCGACTGTCCTTGGGGCAGCGGCGCTCCCGCTGACCAATTTCAGACGGTTCTGACTGGGGACAAAGCGCATGAAATTCGCGCCGTTCTGGTCACTCATAATGAAACGGCGACAGGGGTGCTTTCGGATATCGGGGCTGTAAGACGGGCGATGGATGCCGCCAATCATCCGGCGCTTTTGATGGTGGACTGCGTCAGCTCTTTGGCCTCTGTACCGTTCGAGTTCGACCGCTGGGGCGTCGACATCGCGGTTTCGGGATCGCAGAAGGGATTCATGCTGGCCACTGGCATGGCCATCCTTTGCGTCAGCCAGAAAGCGCTGGACGCGATGGAAACCGCAGAGCTGCACCGGACCTTTTTCGATTTCCGGGATATGATGGCGGCCAATGCGACCGGAGGGTTTCCCTATACACCACCTCTGCAACTGATCTACGGGCTGCGTGAAAGCCTGAAGATGCTGTTTGAAGAAGGCTTACCGAATGTTTACGCCCGTCATCATCGGCTTGCCGAGGGTGTCCGGCGCGCCGTCGATGCTTGGGGGCTGGAACTGGTTGCTCAATCGCCAGACCTTTACTCGGACACGGTCAGCGCAATCTACGTGCCCGAAGGGTTCGACAGCAACATTCTGACCGACCATGCCTTTAACACCTACGGGATGTCCTTTGGTGTTGGCTTGGGCCAGTTGCACGGCAAGGCGTTCCGTATTGGGCATCTGGGCAGTCTGACAGATGCGATGGTCCTGTCCGGACTCTGTACGATCGAGATGGCAATGGCCGATCTAAGCTATCCGATCACGTTGGGCTCTGGCGTCGCCGCAGCCCAGGAACACTTTCGCGCCACACCCGGCAACCGAACCGAGGCCGCGGCGTAAGGAGAATGACAATGTTGGATCACCCCTCTGCCGCGGATCTGACGATCGAGGACATGCGTGTCGCGCATGATCGGATCAAACCGCATATCCGCCGAACTCCGGTCATGGTTTCGGACCACCTGAATGACCTGACCGGCGCGCAGCTGTTCTTCAAATGCGAAAATTTCCAAGAAGCCGGGGCCTTTAAGGTGCGTGGGGCCTGCAACGCTGTATTCGGCCTTGCAGACCATTTGATGCCCAAGGGTGTCTGCACGCATTCCAGCGGCAACCACGCCTTGTCTTTGTCTTATGCGGCCGGCCGCCGCGGTATTCCGTGCAACGTGGTCATGCCGCGCACAGCCCCGCAGGCCAAGAAGGATGCAGTTCGCCGATATGGCGGTACAATCACCGAATGTGACCCTTCGACAAGCTCGCGCGAAGCAACATTTGCCGAGGTTCAGGCCCGAACCGGTGGCGAATTTGTTCACCCCTATAACGACCCGCGTGTGATTACCGGTCAGGCCACCTGCTCCGCCGAACTGCTGGAACAGACTGGTGGTATGGACGCCGTTATCGCGCCCATCGGCGGTGGCGGCATGATTTCAGGCACCTGTCTGACGGTTTCGAACCTTGCGCCCGAGACCGCAATTTATGCAGCGGAACCGGAACAGGCGGATGACGCTTACCGGTCATTCAAGGCCGGTCATATCATCGCAGACGACGCACCCAAGACAGTTGCGGATGGGCTGCTGGTGCCCCTGAAAGAAAACACCTGGCATTTCGTATCCAACCACGTGACCGATATTTTTACCGCCTCGGAAGAGGAAATCATCGAAGCGATGAAACTGACCTGGAAGCACCTGCGCGTGGTGATGGAGCCGTCTTCGGCGGTTCCTCTGGCAACCATTTTGAAGAACCCAGAGGTTTTCCAAGGCAAGCGCATTGGGGTCATCGTGACCGGTGGCAATGTAGACCTGGACAAACTGCCCTGGCTGAAAGGGTAAGGAGAAACAACATGAACAAGACCGTAAATTTTGAAGACCTCGAGGTCGGCTTCGACATCCCTGCCGCGATCGGCATGGACGAAAGCGAGATACAGACGCCTTGCCTGATCCTTGATCTGGACGCGCTAGAGAGCAACATCCGAAAGATGGGCGATTTCGCAAAGGCCCATGGGATGCGCCATCGTGTTCATGGCAAGATGCACAAATCGGTCGATGTGGCCAAGCTGCAGGAACGGTTGGGCGGTTCGGTCGGCGTCTGCTGTCAGAAAGTGTCGGAAGCCGAGGTATTTGCCCGTGGCGGCATTACGGACATCCTTGTATCCAACCAGGTGCGCGACCCGGTCAAGATTGACCGACTGGCACGGCTGCCCAATTTCGGCGCACGTATCATTGTCTGCGTGGACGATATCGACAATATCTCCGACCTTTCGGCTGCCGCTTCGCGTCACGGTACAGAACTGGAAGTGTTCATCGAGATCGACTGCGGCGCAGGGCGCTGTGGTGTAACCACGACACCGGCGGTCATCGAGATTGCCAAAGCTGTGCAAGCAGCGCCAAATCTGAAATTCACCGGCATTCAGGCCTATCAGGGTGCGATGCAACATCTCGACACCTATGAGGCCCGTAAAGAGAAGCTGGATGTAGCCATTGCCATGGTCAAAGACGCTGTCGCCGGGTTGAAAGCAGAAGGGATCGAGTGCGAACTGGTTTCGGGCGGCGGCACCGGTTCCTATTACTTCGAAAGTAACTCGGGCGTTTACAACGAATTGCAATGCGGCTCTTACGCCTTCATGGACGCGGATTATGGGCGGATTCTGGATCAGAACGGCCAGCGGATTGATCAGGGAGAATGGGAAAATGCGCTATTCATCCTGACCAGCGTCATGAGCCACGCCAAAGCAGACAAGGCCATCTGCGACGCCGGCCTCAAGGCGCAGTCGGTCGATAGCGGCCTGCCCTTTGTGTTCGGGCGTGATGATGTCGAATACCTCAAGTGCTCGGACGAGCATGGGGTTATCGGGGATCCAGACGGCGTACTGAAGGTCAATGACAAGCTGCGGTTGGTGCCGGGCCACTGTGACCCCACCTGCAATGTCCATGATTGGTATGTGGGCGTACGGGGCGGCAAAGTCGAAGCCCTGTGGCCGGTCTCGGCCCGCGGGAAAGCCTATTGAGATGCGGGATGTTATGAAAAGCGACGGCCTGCTGATTGTAGGCGAAGATCTGTGCGAGAAACTGGTAGGACGCCAGCAGGCCTTTGACGCGGTACAGGCTGTGTTCGGTGCGATGGCTAAAGGTGGCGCGTGGAACTTTCCCGTTATCCGCGAGGCTTTGGGCCATGCCGACGCTCTCTATGGGTTCAAATCGGGATTTGACCGCGACGGTCAGGTGCTGGGCCTCAAATCCGGTGGATACTGGCCGGGCAATGCGGCGAAGGGCCTGACCAACCACCAATCCACGGTGTTTCTGTTCGACCCCGATACCGGGCGATTGTCCGCGCTTGTCGGGGGCAATTACCTGACAGCGGTGCGCACAGCGGCCTCTTCGGCGGTTTCGATCGCGCAGCTGGCGCGGCAAGACGCAAGAGTACTTGGTATGGTCGGGGCCGGACATCAGTCAACTTTCCAGCTGCGGGCGGCGGCGGAACAGCGCGACTTCGAAAAGGTCATTGCCTGGAACCCGCATCCCGACATGCTGCCCCGCCTTGCAGCTGTGGCCACTGAGGTTGGGTTGGAATTCGAGGCCGTCAGCCAACAGGAGCTTGGCGCACAGGCGGATGTGATCATCACCATCACCTCGGCTTTTGAGCCGCTCTTGATGAAAGACTGGATCAAGCCCGGCACGCATCTGGCTTGCATGGGCACCGACACCAAAGGCAAGCAAGAGGTCGACGCGGATCTCGTCGCTGCGGCGACTGTCTTTACCGACGAGGTCGCCCAGTCCGTGACAATCGGCGAGGCCCAACATGCCATCAGCCTTGGCGCCTTGACCGAGGATGCAATCGCGCCCATCGGCGCCGTCATCAATGGTGACCACCCCGGTCGGACAAGCGACGATCAGATCACTCTGTTTGATGGAACCGGGGTCGGGTTGCAGGATCTTGCAGTCGCCTCAGTCGCTGCACGATTGGCTGAAGAGGCGGATCTAGCCCAGCGCGCGACCCTCTGAAACGAAAAAGCGCGCCTCAATCGGGCGCGCTTGCTTAACCTGCCTGTTGGTGGCTCAGCCCCGGATGACCTTGGAAAACTGATCAAAGATGGGCTCGTTGGAACAGATGACCTCGCCATCCTCCAGCACGTTACCTTCCGGGTTCAAAGCCTGCACAAAGCCACCGGCCTCTTTCACGATGATGATCCCGGCGGCAACATCCCAGGCATTCAGACGGCGTTCCCAAAAGCCTTCATACCGGCCAGCAGCAACATAAGCCATGTCCAGCGCTGCTGCGCCCCACCGACGTACACCGGCGCAGACTGGCATCAGACGTGCCAGATCCTGCAGGGTCGCAGGCAAGTCAGACCGTCCGCCAAAAGGCAGCCCGGTCGAAAAGATCGACTCGATCATGCGGTGACGACCCGAAACGCGGATACGGGTGTCGTTCATCCATGCGCCTTCGCCATTTTCTGCAAAGAACATCTCGTCCTTGGCGGCGTCATAGATCACACCGGCAACAATTTTGCCTTTATGTTCCAACGCGATCGAGATCGCCCAGTGCGGCAGGCCGTGCAGAAAATTCGTGGTGCCATCCAGCGGATCCACAATCCAGCGGCGGGTGGGATCTTCACCGGCAATCTCGCCGCCCTCTTCGGCCAGCCAGCCATAGGTCGGGCGCGCGCCAAGCAGTTCCTCTTTCAGGATCGCCTCGGCTGCAATGTCTGCCTTGGACACAAAGTCCCCGGCGCCTTTCATCGACACCTGAAGGTTCTCGACTTCACGAAAATCCTTGACCAGTGAACGCCCCGCTTTGCGCGCGGCTTTGATCATGATGTTGAGGTTTGCACTGCCAACCATTGTCCAAAGGCTCCTGTCCGGTCAAACCGCGCGTATACTGGGGCAATGCGCCCTTGCCAAGAGGAATGATACGCATAGCAGACCCGCGTTTTGTGCCTATTGCTCCTGCAGCTTGCGCGCCTCGGTTTTGGCCAGCTTGATCAGCTCTTGCACAAAGGGTTTTTCAAGGTCCTCGGTGCGCACTGCAGCATAAAGGCGACGTGTAATGCCCGCCTTGGTCAGCGGGCGGGTAACATAGTCGGAATTATACTTCACCTCACGCACAACCCAGTCCGGCAGCACCGATATCCCCCGGTTTGACGCGACCAGCAACAGGATCACTGCGGTCAGCTCAACCTGCCGGATCGCAGCCGGTTCAACCCGCGCAGGGATCAGCAGCTGGCTGAATACATCCAACCGTGTCCGTTCGACCGGATAGGTAATCAGGGTCTGGCCCCGAAAATCTTCGGCCTCAATGAACTCTTTCTGGGCAAGCGGGTGTGTCGAAGCCGCGACAAACACCGCGTCATAGTCAAAGAGTTCGATGAATTCGACACCGGGCAGATCTTCTGGGTCCGAGGAAACAACCAGATCGACCTCTTCTTTTTGCAAAGCCGGCAAGGCATCAAAGGCTAGGCCGGGGCGGATATCGACATCCACATCGCCCCAGGATTTACGAAAGGATTCCAGCACCGGGAACAGCCACTCAAAACAGGCGTGGCATTCAATGGCGATATGCATACGGCCCGTGCGCCCGTCGCGCAAAGAAGAGAACTCCTGCTGTGTCGCCTCGACCTGCGGCAGGATCTGCTCGGCCAGGCGTAACAGCCGCAAACCGGCCGCCGAAAGTTTCATCGGTTTGGACCGGCGCAAGAACAATTCGACCCCGGCCTGATCCTCTAGGCCTTTGATTTGATGGCTCAACGCGGATTGAGTGATGTTCAGTTGATCTGCGGCACGGGCAAGCCCGCCACATTCATGGATCGCCTTGATCGTACGCAGGTGGCGGAATTCGATATGCATTGCGTGGAACTCATGTTGTTCTTGAATAATATGAGTTTGTCTCACAATGCGTTAGCTGGCACAAGGGTCAGAGATTTCACCCGTGAGGCCGAGATGACAAGACCAGAAGTTTCATTTGAATTTTTCCCGCCACAGACGCTTGAGGCTTCATTCCGCCTTTGGGATACGGTGCAAACACTGGCACCGCTTGAACCGCGCTTTGTTTCTGTCACCTATGGCGCGGGGGGCACCACGCGCGAGCTGACGCGCGATGCGGTGGCCACATTGCACAAGTCCTCTGGCCTGCCTGTTGCTGCACATCTGACTTGTGTGGATGCGTCACGTCAGGAAACACTGGAAATCGCAGATACCTTTGCTCGGGCGGGCGTGGAGAACATCGTCGCCTTGCGCGGTGATCCGCCCAAGGGTCAGGATCGGTTCGCGCCGCACCCGGAAGGGTTCGCGGACTCGGTCGAATTGATCGAAGCACTGGCAGAAACCGAGATGTTCAGTATCCGTGTTGGCGCCTATCCGGACAAACACCCGGAAGCACAGGATTTTGCCGCCGATATCGACTGGCTAAAGGCCAAGCTGGACGCTGGGGCCGACGAAGCCCTGACTCAGTTCTTCTTTGAGGCCGAGACATTTTTCCGTTTCCGCGATGCCTGTGAAAAGGCAGGGATCGACAAGCCCATCGTTCCGGGCATCCTGCCGATCGAAAACTGGAAAGGGGCGCGCAACTTTGCCCGCAGATGCGGGACACATATTCCGGATTGGATCGAGAATGCCTTTGAGAAGGCCATTCGTGACGACCGCGAAGACCTGCTGGCCACCGCATTGTGCACAGAACTTTGTTCAGACCTGATCGAGGGCGGGGTGGACAAGCTCCACTTTTACACCCTGAACCGGCCGGAACTGACCCGGGATGTGTGCTTTGCCCTTGGCGTCACACCAAAGGCCGAGCTTCAGAACGTCGCTTGATATCCGCTTGTTTCAGACTGTGCACCCGAGGCCAAAACCCCGGGTGTTTTTGCGGAATAAGTTGGGATTACCCTGTCTGACTGGGCCACTTGAACAATCCAGCTGCAGCCTTAATCATTGTCGCGATAAACCGTTCAATTCTGTTACAAATTTGACTTTAGCAACCGCCCATTCATTGTGGGGCCGTATAGTTTGTTTATGAGTGAATTTAGTATGGAACCTTTTGACAAGGTTAGTGCCCGCGCCAATGCCTTCGGCACACTTGGTCTGGCTCAAAGCGCCAGTTCAGATGACATTCGAGAAGCCTGGCGCAACATCGCATTCGAAGCCCACCCCGATAAGAATGGCGGAGACGGTGCGGCCTTGGCCAACGCCAAGGCGGCCTATGATTTGCTGCGCAGCGAGGGGCTGGCCGGGAAAGGTCTGGCGGGCTCGGCGGCGGGGAAACCACGCCGCCCCCGATTGCGCAAACGCGTTATTCAGCTGGAAACCCAAGATATTGATGCCTGTCGTGCAATGCTGAATACGGCGCTGCCCCACTTGCAGGACACCCCGGTGGACAGTCAAGATGCGGATCGCCTGCAAGATGCTGACCACATTCCGGACGCTGTCGGCTTGCATGGCCGCAACCTGACTTATTTCATTTCCGCACCTGTCTGCGAAGGTGCTAACCGCGTCGCATTGCCGACGAGTGTTCTCGCTGGCTCCAAGCGCGTCAAGACAGAGATTCTGAGCTTTCAGTCCAAAGATGCGGGCACTGGCGAAGTTGTCGTACCCGTTGCGCTTGCGACCAAGAAATTTCCGGGCGCCCGCAGCGTGCGGATCAGATTCAACGCCGACCAGCAAACGCAGGATGAGTACTGGTTGGCCGGATGACAAACAAAAAGCCCGGCAAATCAATGCCGGGCTTTGCATCCGTTGCAGAACTCTCAGTTTGTGACCGGGCCTTCGGAGGTAAACTTCGGGATCACGCTGCTGGAGGCCCCGTCGGCCTCGATGCCCGGCCAGTTTCCTTCAGCCAGATTGATATTGCCGGGAATATCTTCTTCAAAGAACCCGACAACCACATCGGTAATGTTCAGATACAGCTTGTCATCAACAATCCGCCACAGGTTCGGGTTCGCAGGCACCTTGCCGCCGCGTGACACGCCATAGGCGCAGTGACCGTCATATTGCGGCGCATAATAAGCAGGGTTTTCCATGAACTTGTCCCGGTTCTCTTCGGTCGAGAATGCCCAGGTAACGCCGTTGTATTCGGCCGTAATATCTGACCTTCCGCGGACGGCTTCGGGCTGTGATTGACCGACAGCAACCTGATCCAGACTGCGATAGGCAACCACGTCATATCCCGACACCGCATAGCCGGTGCCGTCCACATACTGATCTCCTGCAAGGGCAGGCATGGCAAATGCCAAGGTCGCAACTAAGGTCCAGGCAAATCGTTTCATAAGGGCGGTCCTTTTTTATTGGGTGGATGATCGGCCCGGAATACGGGGCTGTGCAGAGAATAGGTGATTCCTCGATCGAACGCAGTCCCGCTCGCGTCGCTGTGACATCGAATGAGAAAACGTGAAGTCTTTTGCACTGAATGTTACAAAATCTTCCCAACAGGCAGGGTTGGACTTTGCCCTTTGCAATATTAGCTGTTGAAGCGAACGGATAATTCACCCGAACATTGCTGAGAAAGGCAATAAATGAGCGAGCAATCGACCTATACGCCCCCTATGGTCTGGACATGGGACAGCCAAAACGGCGGACAATTCGCTAATATCAACCGCCCGATTGCGGGGGCAACTCATGACAAGGATTTGCCTGCTGGGCGCCATCCTCTGCAGCTCTATTCGCTTGCTACTCCGAACGGGGTAAAAGTAACCGTCATGCTGGAAGAGCTTCTGGCGCTAGGCCATGAAGAGGCCGAGTATAACGCCTGGCTGATCAACATCGGCGAGGGAGATCAGTTTAGTTCGGGCTTTGTAGAGGCCAACCCGAACTCGAAGATCCCTGCCCTGTGGGATCGGTCCGGTGAAAAACCTGTGCGCGTGTTCGAAAGTGCCTCGATTCTGTTTCACCTGGCTGAAAGGTTCAACGCTTTCCTACCCGAATCCGGGCCCGAACGGACAGAGGTGATGAACTGGGTTTTCTGGCAAATGGGCAGTGCACCATATCTGGGTGGCGGGTTTGGCCATTTCTACGCCTATGCGCCCGAGAAATGGGAATATCCCATCAACCGCTTTGCCATGGAAACCAAGCGGCAGCTGGATGTTCTGGATCGGGAGCTGTCCGAGAAAACCTATATCGCAGGCGAGGATTACTCTATCGCCGATATCGCGATCTGGCCCTGGTACGGACAACTGGTTCTTGGGCGCCTGTACAGCGCAGCCGAGTTCCTGGACGTCGAATCCTACAAGAACGTCAAGCGCTGGGCCAAGGAGATTGACGCCCGTCCCGCCGTGAAACGCGGTCGCATGGTCAATCGTGCCTTCGGCGAAAAGCATACACAGCTTCACGAACGCCACGAGGCCGGCGACTTTGAAACGCGTACACAGGACAAGCTGGAGCCGGCAGCCGAATAAACAAACCGGGCTTCGCGGATCAATCTGCGAAGCCCCATTCTGCCATTACTTAAGCAAAGGCGGTTTGTCCGGATCGCGCCCAGGAGCGATATGCGCATTCACACGTGCCTCAGGCTGCGGCAGATCGTACCGCAAACCCACCCGCGCCAAAGACGCTGCGGCCGTGTCACTTGATTTGAAAAAACCTACGTCCATTGCCCCAGCTTCGACCCCGGAAAAGGTAAGCGCTTCAGACGCGGCCTTAGCCAGAGCTGCCTCTGCCCCTTCGACGGCATCGACAAATCCCAGCAAATGCCCGAAACCACCTTCAGCCGTTTTGGTGCTGACCAGATAGGCGGCTTGCGCCAACCCAATGGCCGTAGCCAGCTTGGCGTCCAAAGCTGTCAGCAGTTCGTCGGGCAACCCCGATGGAGCCAGGAACTCGGACAGGTGCTGTTGCACCTCTTCGGGACCATGCTGCAAAGTTTCCACCAACCAGCCCAATGCCTCGGGCGGGATCAACATCGAGGACGGGGCAACTTCAAGGTTCAACCCCAGCCCGATCCCCTGCCCCCACAACATAGACGATAAAACCCGCCCCGACAGCGCAACATAGGGCACCGGGCGGTCTGCGAAGCGGGCCAGCCGGTCTTCACGATCGAAAGCCAGCACAAAACGCCCGTCTGCCACGTCGAACAATTCGGGCGAAATATTCTCGTTCTTTGCCTCTTCCGTCAGCATCAGGAACAGCTCACTGTCAGCCAGCCGTTCAAAGAAACGCAGACGGGCGGCATCATCCTGCGGAGCGGCCTCAGCCGCGGCATGGGCGGCGTCCAGAGCCGAAATCTCAGTCATTCAGAACCTCTTGCACCCGTGCACGCAAAACCGGCAACAGATCGGCTTCGAACCACGGATTTTTCTTCATCCATGCCGTATTCCGCCAGGACGGATGAGGCAAGGCAAAGATCCGCGGCGCATAGTCCCGCCAGTTGCGGACGGTTTCGGTGACTGACCCACGTGACTTCAGGTGATATCTATGGGCGTGCCCCCCCACAAGAATGGTCAACGGCACAGGCCTAAGATCCGCCATGACCCGATCATGCCAAGTCTGACCGCATACTGGCGGAGGAGGCAAATCTGCCTTGCGCGCATCATAGCCGGGAAAGCAAAACGCCATTGGAACGATCGAGACACGTGAACGGTCATAAAACAGCTCCTCATCAACACCCAACCACGCCCGAAGCCGATCACCGGAAGGGTCGGTAAAAGGGCGACCCGACGCATGCACTCGTGCCCCCGGAGCCTGACCACAGACCAAAATGGGCGTGTCTTTGCGGAACCAGACAATGGGTCTTGGTTCATGCGCGGTTTCGGTTGCCGCAAATCGGTCGGCACAAATACGGCAGGCCTCTATTTCTTTTTCGAGTGGGTTCATGAGATCGCAATCAGTGCCGCTTCAGATGGTTGGTGTTCTGAAAGCAAGATAGGTAACACACATCCAGACGCCAACAGATGCAAAAGTCACATTACCAAAAACGACCCCCGGAACGCATTGATCATTTGTTTCATAATTCGACATAATGTGGCCTATATGGCGCCGTAGAGATACCGTTCTTTCGCCGATCCGAACGGCGCAACAACAAGATAAACCCGCAGGCCTTGGATGCTTGAGTTTGAAAATGTCAGCAAGTCCTTTTGGACCGGGACGCGCCGAAAGGTGATTCTGGACAGAGTGTCTTTTCGCGTCGAACTTGGCACATCCATCGGCATTCTGGCCCCGAACGGTACCGGAAAAACCACCCTGATCAACATGATGGCCGGACTAGAGAAACCCGACGAAGGGGTCATTCGCAAATCCTGCCGCGTCTCTTTTCCGATGGGATTTACCGGCGGAGTTTCAAACAAGCTGTCGGCTCTGGAGAACTCGCGCTATATCGCCAAGATCTATGGTATGGACCCGGACTATGTCGAGGCATATTGCAGTTGGCTGTGTGGCCTGGGTGAATATTTCAATCAACCGCTGGCGACCTATTCATCCGGTATGCGGTCGCGGTTCACATTCGCGTTGATGCTGGCTCTGGATTTCGACATGTACCTCATCGACGAAGGGATGCCGGCCACAACGGATGTTGAATTCAACAAAAAGGCAGGCGACATTCTGCAGGAACGGCTGCGCACAACAACACTGGTCATCGTCTCTCACAACCCGGCCCTGCTTGAAAAATTCGCGCGTCAGGCGGCGGTATTAGTGGATGGTCAGCTTCACTTGTTCGAAACCTTGGAAGAGGCAAAGCAGTTATATGACTACCAAACCCAGGGCTGATAAATACAACTGGCGCCGCAAACGGCGGTCTGCGGGAAATGCCGAAACGCGCGAAGACGCGATCTCGCGCATTCGCCAGGCCACACAGGCGCCCGGCGCAGCAAATGAACCGCCAGTAGGGACCGAGATCGACGCTATCAAACGCGAAGGACTGACCGGCCGCCAACTGCGGGTGGCACGTCGTCTTGCCCAGAAAAACGGTCTTGCGGCGACTTCGGACTATGATGCAGTTCGGTTGTTGCGCAAAAAGGGAATTGATCCGTTTGAACCCTCCAGTCTGCTGAACCTTGCCTCGGAAAAGAAAACTTCGGACGAGCAGACGAATGATCGCATCACGATCCACCTGCCCCAGACCGTGAAAGATGCACCAGAGAACTTGCCCGGGCCCGAGATGAGCCCGGCCGAGCGGCGTGAACGTGAAATCGGACAGATTCAGAGGGACATCGCCCGCCGCCGCCGTCGCAAACTGTTCGCTCTGTTTGCACGGCTTGCGGCCTTTGTCCTGCTACCTACCTTTGTCGTGGGTCTCTATTTCTATCGGATCGCGACCCCAATGTACGCCAGCAACTCTGCCTTTCTGATCCTTCAGGCGGATGGGGGTGCAGGCTCTATCGGAGGGCTTCTGGCAGGGACCCAATTTGCGACCACGCAGGATTCGGTTGCCACCCAGGAGTTTCTGGAATCGAAAGATGCGCTTGAACTTTTGGACACAGAGGCCGGTTTCGCTGATGTGTTCAAACAGGACTGGATCGACCCCATTCAGCGATTATCCCCGGACGCCAGTCTCGAAGAGGCTTACAAGCTGTACAAACGCATGATCACGGTCGGATATGACCCGACCGATGGCCTGATCCGGATGGAGGTGGCGACACCTGACCCCCAGACTTCGGCCGCGTTTTCACGAGAACTGATTTCCTATGCCGAGCAACGGGTAAACGCGCTGACCGAAAAGAAACGCGAAGACCAGATGAAAGATGCCCGGGAAGGGTTTGTAAGCGCTCAGGAAGAACGCAAGAAAGCTCAGGAAGACCTGATCGAGCTTCAGCTGCAAGGCGCAATCCTTGACCCTGAAAGCGTCATTGCCGGGTTGCGGGGCCGCATAAACGAAATCGAGACGCTTATTCAGGACAAAGAACTGCAGCTTGCAGCCTTGTTGGACAATCGCCGCCCAAACAAAGCCAAGGTGGATGGCGCGCAGGCCGATATCGCACGGCTTACGGTTGTGCTGGAGGAATTGAACGCCGAAATGCTGGATGTCTCTGCCGGCGAGAATTCGCTGGCCAGGCTGAGTGTTCGGATTCAGATGGCACAGGCCGATCTGGCCGCTAGGGATATGATCCTGCAATCAGCTATGCAGCATATGGAGACAACCAGGACCGAAGCCAATCGTCAGGTTCGGTATCTGACGGTTTCCGTCAATCCTGTTCCCAGTCAGGAACCCAGCTATCCGCGCAAGTTCGAAAATACGATTTTGGCTTTCCTGTTGTTTGCTGGTATCTACCTGATGATCTCGCTTACCGCGTCGGTCCTTCGTGAACAGGTATCCTCGTAAGACACATGAAACATGTAAAAATCTCCGATCTCACGGTCGGCAATGATCTTCCGCTGACGATCATCGCCGGTCCCTGCCAACTGGAAACTGCCGATCATGCTCAAATGATCGCAGGAAAAATGAAAGAGGCCTGCGACGCCGCCGGGGCGCAGTACGTCTTTAAAGCCTCGTATGACAAGGCGAACCGAACTTCACTGTCGGGTGCGCGAGGTATGGGAATAGACACAGGGCTCAAGGTTCTGGATGACATCCGCAAAACCATGGGCATTCCAGTGCTGACAGACGTACATACCGAAGCCCAGTGCGCGATTGCGGCCGAGGCTGTGGACGTGCTGCAAATCCCTGCCTTTCTATGCCGACAAACAGATATGCTGCTCGCAGCTGGCGAAACCGGCAAGGCGGTTAATGTCAAAAAAGGACAGTTTTTAGCCCCATGGGAGATGGGCAACATCGTGAGCAAGGTCGAAAGCACTGGGAACACAAACATCCTGCTGACAGAACGCGGAACTTCGTTTGGATATAATACGTTGGTCGCTGACATGCGCGGCCTGCCGCAGATGGCCAAAACGGGATACCCGGTCGTAATGGATGCCACACACTCGGTACAGCAGCCTGGCGGCAAAGGTGGTTCTACTGGTGGGCAGCGAGAATTCGCGCCTGTGATGGCCCGCGCTGCGGTTTCGCTTGGCATCGGTGCGGTTTTTATCGAAACCCATCAGGACCCTGATACTGCACCTTCCGACGGTCCTAATATGATCCCATTGGACCAGATGCCGCAGCTCATCGATACATTGATGTGTTTTGATGCGTTGGCCAAGGCCAACCCTATCCAAATCTGAACAAGAGTATTCCCATGACCAAACCCAACCCCGAGGTGACTCCGAACACCTGGAGCTTTCTGCGCGACGCAATGATCAAGCCAACCGGCTTTCGCGAATATGATGCCCGCTGGAAATATCCAGAAGAGATCAACCTGCCAGGTATGACCGCACTGGGGTTGGGTCTGGGCACACAGATGCGCAAGCGTGGGATTGAACCCGTGATTGCTGTAGCCAATGATTATCGTGATTATTCTCTGGCCATTAAAAATGCCCTGATCCTGGGCCTGATGCAGGCGGGAATTCAGGTAAAGGATATCGGTCCGGCGCTTAGCCCGATGGCCTATTTCGCTCAGTTCCATCTGGACGTTCCAGCCGTGGCCATGGTCACGGCCAGCCACAATCCAAATGGCTGGACCGGGGTCAAGATGGGGTTCGAACGTCCCTTGACCCATGGCCCGGACGAGATGTCAGAGCTGCGAGACATTGTTCTGAATGGCGAAGGGCAGACCCACCCTGGCGGGTCCTACGAATTCGTTGATGGCGTGAAAGAGGCCTATATCGACGATCTGGTCGGCGATTTCAGAATATCCCGACCTCTCAAAGTGGTCTGTGCCACAGGGAACGGCACAGCATCCGCCTTTGCCCCGGAAATCTTTGAACGCATGGGGGTAGAAGTCGTGCCCAGCCATAACCAGCTGGACTATACTTTCCCGCATTACAACCCGAACCCAGAAGCGATGGAAATGCTGCACGACATGTCCGATACCGTGAAAGCCAGCGGTGCCGACATGGCGCTGGGGTTCGATGGTGACGGTGACCGCTGTGGCGTTGTGGATGACGAGGGGGAGGAGATTTTTGCTGATAAGGTCGGCGTGATCATGGCCCGCGATCTGGCCAAGATTTACCCCAATGCCACCTTTGTCGCCGACGTGAAATCAACCGGCCTTTTTGCCAGCGACCCCGAGTTGAAGGCCCGCGGGGTCAAGGCAGATTATTGGAAAACCGGCCACAGCCACATGAAGCGGCGAGTCAAAGAGATCAACGCGCTGGCTGGGTTCGAAAAGTCGGGGCATTACTTTTTGGCCGAACCGATTGGCCGTGGCTATGATTGCGGCATGCGCGTCGCGGTTGAGATCTGTAAACTGATGGACCGCAACCCGGACCAAAGCATGTCCGACCTGCGAAAGGCACTACCGAAAACATGGTCGACACCGACCATGTCCCCCTATGCAGCGGATATCGAAAAATACGACATACTCGACCGTTTGGTCGCAAAGCTGGTCGCCAAATCCGAGGCCGGAGAGACGCTAGCAGGTCGCCCGATCAAAGAAGTGGTCACTGTCAACGGTGCCCGAGTCATTCTGGACAATGGCAGCTGGGGGTTGGTCCGCGCCTCGTCGAATACGCCCAATCTGGTGGTCGTCTGCGAAAGCAGCGAAAGCGAAGAAGAGATGCGTGCCATTTTTGCGGATATCGACGCGGTTATCCGAACCGAACCGGGTGTCGGAGATTACGACCAGACCATCTGAGCGTTGGTGTCGGGGCGCTGGCCCCGACACTTCAATTTCCGCCAAACAGCTTAAGCAGTCCTTTCTTGGCCTCGTCCTCAAGCTTGTTCTTCAGCGCATCCTCGACGCTGTCCCCGTCAGTCCCGGCCGTACCGGTATCGCCGCCTATCTTGTCGATGACTTTCTTTTTGACATCATCCTCAAGCTCTTTGACCTTTCCTCCGGCGGCCGCTTCGATCACCTTGGTCAGGTCCGGCTTGATCGACGGATTGCTCCATGGTCCAACGATACGCACCGGAACCGACAGGCCCTCTCCCGAATTCGCACGCAGAGCGACCGGCGTGAACAGATAGTCGATATTGCGCGCTCCGATCCCGACTTTTCCTTTGCCATCCGCGCGGAAATTGTCCAGCGACATCAACAAATCGTTGTTCTGCAAAACGCCCTGATCAATGGTGAAGCTACCCGTCAGGCTGTTGAACACGGTGGTGCCACCCGATCCTTTGCCTCGTCCCATGAGACGATCAAGGTCAAAGCCCGATATCAACCCCTTTCCTACATCCAAGCGGCCCTTACCGCTGAGAGAACGCATGATCTGATTCTCGTTCTGGCCAACGCCCAGAAACTCGAATGATCCTGACCCGGTCCCGGACAGCCGCTCGACCCCGACCAAGGCTGTCAGAGCTTGTTTGAGGTCAATGCCCTTGGCCTTTATCTTGCCGCCAACGGACAACCCATTCCGATTATTGGCCACCACCTGCCCGTTCAGCGTTCCGGAAAACAAGGTTGCCGGGTTCATCTCCAATGCAGCCCGAGACCGGTCCAGCCGCATTGTCAGGTCGCTGGGGCCAAGCGTCAGCTCGGGCAGCGCGATAGATTTGGCTGTCAGTCGAATTTCACCATTGGCCAAAGCCAGCGCCGAGGCGTCGATCGGTTCCCTTGACCACCCCTCCGAGGCAGCACCCGCGCCGGAACCGCCTGAACTGGACGAGACCGTCTGACCACTTTGATTATAGCGAGAAAGATCAAGATCACTGGCATCCAACCGAGCGGTGATCTGTGGCGGGTTGGAAATGACAATATCAACTTCGCCTGTAAAACGGTTACTGTCGAGTGAAGCCACCAGATCGCGCACAGATATGCGGCCATCTCTGGTATAAGTCATCTGCCCCGACACATTCGCAGCGCGGCCCAACCCGTGCGGCACTCCAACGCCCTCCTGACCAAACGCGGCCAGCATTTTTTCCGTGTCTTTGGTTTTCAACTGCAGCTTGCCGTCCATCTCTCCGGCAAGGTTGACGCGCCCGTCAAATCCGATGTCACCACCAGGGGCCGCAAGTGCAAGTTCAATCTCGGATGCCGCGCCCGTGGCATAAGCCGGCAAGTCGGGTATCTTGATATCCACGCGGGCCTCACCGCCCGGAACCGGCATTTGTGCATCCAGAACCATGGGGGCCGAGACTGCTGGCCAACTGGCAGACAAATCCACATCTGCGACATCAAATCGGGCCGATCCATTTTCAACAAAGATCAGACGCGCCTGAGTCAGTTTCAGATGCTCCAGTGTCACGGCACGCGATGCATCGGCCGGTTTTGATCCACCCGTGCCGCTGGCTGTCGGGGCGACGGCCGTGTCAAACTCCCAGTTTCCGCGCCCGTCTGACAGTTCAAGTCTGAGGGTCGGATTCTCGGCAATAATCCGTTTGATCAGCACATCGCCGGACAAAATGGCCAAGGTATCGACCCCAACCGCCAGGCTTTCGGCGCTCAGCATCGGCTCAGATCCCGCCCACGAGGCATTTCCGAAGGAAACCGCCCCGGTTTCCATGCCCAGCACTGGCCAGAAGGACAGCTTAACGCCCCCCGACAGTTTCAGATCACGCCCGGTTTGTGCCTTGACCTGCTCGGCCAGAATGGTCGCCAACTTGTCGCCCGGCATCAGCAGCAATGCGCCGATGACAAGACCTACCACAGCCACCAAAAGGAACAGGATGCGCATTAGCCATTTCATTTTCTGCTCTCCGACTTATTTGGCACGCTATAAAAAGATCATTCAAAGACGGCAGCGCATTTGCAAGGGGAAGCTTTCCCCACTATATGCCGCGCCATGACCACAAACCCGCCAAACCTCCGCCCCGACCTGGCACCTGCTGCCCGGATCACTGATACACCACGTCCGAACCAGCCGACCATCGGCATGGTATCGCTGGGTTGCCCCAAGGCTTTGGTCGACAGCGAGCGGATTCTGACGCGCCTGAGGGCCGAAGGATACGGCATCTCGCCGGACTATTCAGGCGCGGATGCCGTGATTGTGAATACCTGCGGATTTCTGGACAGCGCCAAGGCGGAGTCTCTGGATGCCATCGGCGAGGCTTTGGTGGAAAACGGCAAGGTTATCGTAACCGGATGCCTGGGGGCCGAACCCGATTACATCCGCGAGCATCACCCCCGTATCATGGCCGTCACCGGACCACATCAGTACGAGCAGGTGCTGGACGCGGTACACAAGGCCGTGCCGCCTGATCCCGACCCTTTCGTGGATCTGCTGCCTGCGGCCAACGTTCAACTGACGCCGCGCCACTATAGCTATCTCAAGATATCCGAGGGCTGTAACCACAAATGCAAGTTCTGCATCATCCCGGACATGCGCGGCAAACTGGCCAGCCGTCCGGCGCATGCTGTTCTGCGCGAGGCGGAAAAGCTGGTCGATAACGGTGTGCGCGAATTGCTCGTGATCTCTCAGGACACGTCGGCCTATGGGTTGGACCGGAAGTATGACGTGAATCCCTGGAAAGACCGTGAGGTCCGCAGCCATATCACCGATCTGGCGCGTGAATTGGGTCAGTTGGATGCCTGGATTCGTCTGCACTATGTATATCCCTACCCGCATGTACGTGAACTGATCCCGCTGATGGCGGATCCGGGCAGCAACGTGCTGCCCTATCTGGATATCCCTTTTCAACACGCACATCCGGATGTTTTGAAACGAATGGCCCGCCCCGCTGCAGCTGCCAGAACATTGGACGAGATCGCCGCCTGGCGCGCGACCTGTCCTGACATCACTCTGCGATCCACCTTTATCGTGGGCTATCCCGGCGAGACCGAGGCTGAGTTCCAGACCCTTCTGGACTGGATGGACGAGGCGCAACTGGATCGCGTCGGCTGCTTTCAGTACGAGAACGTCGAAGGAGCCCGATCCAACGACCTACCTGACCATGTGCCCGCCGATGTCAAACAAGACCGATGGGAAAGGTTCATGGAAAAGGCTCAGGCGATTTCCGGGGCCAAACTGGCCGCCAAGGTCGGCCATACCCTGCATGTCATCGTGGATGATATCGACGATGAGGCCGCGACCTGTCGCACCACCGCAGATGCGCCCGAGATCGACGGCAATCTGTTCATCGACGAGGGGTTTGAGGCCCTGAAGCCGGGCGACATTGTCTCGGTCGAGGTGGACGAGGCCGGGGAATATGATCTATGGGGCAAGCTGCGCTAACCACACGTAACTGAATTGACCGACCCAGCGGCAGTCAGAAAAGGCTCAACAGCCCGATTACCCAGGCCAATCCGCCAGCCAAAGCAGTCAGTGCCACCGCAGCGCTGGCGGCGTCTTTGGCTTGCCCGGCCAATAGATTGTGTTCGGTCGAAGTATGATCCACCGCCCGTTCGATCGCCGTGTTGAACAGTTCGGCCACCAGAACCAACAGACCGATCACCAGTATCAGAGCCCGAACGCCATCGCTCAGGGGCAGCCACAGGGCCAGACCCGCAGAAACAAGATTAGCGCAGACCCAAGCGCGGAACGAGTATTCACCGTGCCAAGTGGCAGCCAATCCCTGCCTGCTCCAGCGGATGCGGTCCTTTAGATGGGCGACAAGTTTTCTCATGCGACCTCGGTAATTCAATAGGTCAAACAGAAACCCGAACACCGTATGACAGGCAATAAAAAAGCCACCCATAGGGCGGCTTTTTTGTTCGATTGTGAGGGCGGCTATGTCGGAATCCGCCCGCGAAAATCTTATTGAGCAGTCGGATTACATACGGTCTGACCTGCTTCGGTCGTCGCCAGATCTGTCCCTGCCGGGCAGCTCGGCGTGCCGTATTTGTCATAATCTGGGGTAATGTATACCGGTGTCGGCTCTTCCTGTTGCGAGCAAGCAGCCAGAACCAGGGCAAACGCACTAACGGCAGCAAATTTGAGTTTCATGTCCGTCATTCCTCTAGTTAATTTCTGTTATTGCCCTGAACATGGGGCCGACTTCACAATACGGTGTGGTTGGTAATTTTGCAATAAAATCAACAGCGCGTTTGCGAAAGCAGGCAAAACCATGCCGGGGGGATTGCCTATGGAATGGGTGCCGCGTGGCAGCTACTGCTTTCGGCACATCTGTTCAGGCGATAGACTGGGGAAAGTCAGCGAACGGAGAAACCAGATGCCAGAAGGTCCAGTCATTGCGCAAAAAGCGCCCTATCCAATCGAAGTAACCGAAGGAAAAAGCTATTTCTGGTGCTCGTGCGGCCGGTCCAATCGGCAGCCATTTTGTGATGGATCTCACAAAGGAACCGGCTTTGAACCGGTCAAGTTCACGGCTGATACCAGCAAGAAACTGTTCTTCTGCGGCTGTAAAAACTGCGCTAACCCACCGTTTTGCGACGGGACACATTCCAAGATCTGATCACTTCAGCCGGTTGAAAACCTGGCTATTTACGCAGAACCCGGGCGCTGAACGGGGATCAGATTGCTGCGCCGCCAGCCATATCGTGCATTTCTCGTGACAGTCCGAGGCCCGGCAACGCGTTACCATCTCGGCGTATTCATCCGGGCTCAACCGCCCGTCGGACATGGCTTCGGTCAACGAGATCTTAAGGCATCGGGCAACGGATCGAGTTAGCCAAAAGTGCTTTTCCACGTCGCCCAGTACAGCGTGTTTCATCCCAATTCCTGCATTTGTATTACTTTCAACGCGGCGAATTGATGTTTGTTCGGGCAGGTTTGCGGTGCTCCTGCAACATCTGGATGTCTTTCCATCCAATCCGGGCAGGCAGCCGCCCAGCCACATCCCTGACACAGGCGGATCATTTCAGCCCAGTCTTCCTGACTTAGCCGACCTTTATTGTGGGCCCGCACAATATCCGTACCTGTCGCTTGCCCCATCCTCAACACAAGGCGCAAATGGGTCATGAGGTGTCCAAGGCGCGGCATTGCGGCCCCCCTAAGGGATCAACTTGCTTAACAAATCTTGGTTCCGGCAATATTCGGGTGTCTGCGTTGCCAGAACCGGTTGATTCAAAAATGATTGGCAATGGCCCGGGTTCGGGCAATCGGTGCATCGCAGAACCGCATCGGTAATCTGATCCACCGATATATGTCCAGCGATTGCAGATTCCTGCAGATCCACCCCCAGCTTGCCAGCCATACGGTCAACAAGACCAGCATGATGCCTAAGCGTTTCGCGATCGGGCATTGGCATTCCTTTCCGTTTCGCTTTGTCCGATCAGACTAGCAATACGAAACAGCCCAAGCCTTGACGCAGGTCAAAGTCCCAATTCCAGTTCGTCCAGATAAGCCCGTGTTGCATCCTGAACCCGGCGAAATCGATCACCGCCCAGCTTTTTTCCGCCATACCATCGAGTGACAATGACGATATGACCGCTCAGTTCGGCCCTTTCCAGCATGCGCAGAATCACCATTCCGGCACCGCTTTCCCCGTCATCCGCCTTGAGCGCACCAGTAGGCAGGATTGCGGCCCAGGTATTGTGCGTGGCCTTGGCATAGCTTTTGTCAGATTTCAGGTCCTGCAGGACAGCTGCCACCTCGTCACGGGAACTGACCAAAGCGCCGGACACCGCATATTTCGATCCGCGGTCCGTCAAGACAACCCCCAACCGTTTCAGTCCCGTCATTGTGTCAGCCCAAGCTGCCGCGAGGTTTCCAAAACAATTTCGACGCGCTGAGCATTCGGTGGATGGGTGCCTAGAAAACGATCGCCCGGGTCAGGAATTCGGGCAAAATAGCGGGCTCCTAACAAGGGATTATAACCTGCCCGGTGCGTGATGATCGTTCCCAACCGGTCCGCTTCCAGTTCAAAGTCCTTGACATAAATCTGGGCACCCACCTGCGCGCCCAGCTTCTGCGCCTGTTCAAGATCGGCGTCATTTGCCCCCGCTATGCGTGCAAGCTCGCCAAAAATCGCGGCACTTTCCCGTGAGTTTTCGGACTGGCGGGGAATATGGCGCAGGATGTGATGAGCAGATTCATGCCCCATCACAAAGGCCAGTTCATCGGCGTTTTCCACCGATTGAATCATCGCGCGGGTGAAGATTATGACTGGTTGATTGTCGTCATCCAAGGTTTGAAAAGCATTTGCTGGTGCGCGAGGGTTCAGATCAACCACGATCGAAAAATCGCAGTTGCTGACATTACTGCGCCGCTTGCACTCTGCGCGCGCCACATCCCCGACCCTTTGACTGATTTCGCGAAAGGTCAGCACATCGACCTGAAAATCAGTTGAAGGTTGTTGCCATTCCTCTACCGGCTGAACGCGTAACGAACCGGTGTCACAGGCCGACAGAACCAGACCAAATATCATCAAGATCAGGCGACGCATACTATTTCCTTTGGTCCGGTCATGCCTTTTCGTCGAACATAGCCCGACACAAGGCGGTTCGCCACCGGACGATTTCCCAAGAACGGGTTGCATTGCAATGTTCCGCCCGGCAAGCTGGACACATGTTTTCGATTGAGCATGAATTCGACTCGACGGTCATAACCCTGGTGGACGAAGGCGAAAAGCCTTTGAACGAGGATGTGGTTATTAACAATTTTGCAGAATGCGTAACGCTGGAACAACTGGATCCGCGCACTGACCAGGTTCAGAAGATTACGCTTTCGCCCGAACAGGTTCGTGATCTGGCTGCGGCACTGGATCTGCCCGAAGGTGTTTACCAAATTCGCGAAACCCCCGATCAGGCCTGACACACAAAGACTTTCTCGCGCGATTTCTGGCCGCGCTTCAGGATCAGTGCGGACGGAGCAACCCCCAGCGCCACCGCCAGAAGCTCACGTGTGGCTTCATTTGCCCTGCCGTTTTCGGGCGGTGCAGTGATATATATTCTGATCGTTCCGTCCCGAACCAAAATCCTGTCTGCTGCGGCTTTCGGGGTAACCCTGACCGCAATCTCAGCATTCGGTGCAACACGGTCGCTCAGGTCTGGAAGATTTCTTAGTTTCGGTTTTCCCATTGGCACCTTCTGTTAACAAAGACCCTTGCACGGTTGGGCGGGGAATGAAATTGATCCAACTGGTCCAGCCGATTGCACTTGAAACTCGCCAGACGTTCAACCAGATACAGACAGCCTATGTAAAGGAAGTTAACATATGTCCTTGAAGAATCCGGCCGCTTTTGAGTTTCTGCAGACCCGTCGATCGCGCCCAGCCAAAACGTTGATTGAACCAGCCCCCGACCGTGAGCAGCTGATGCCCCTGCTGACCGCAGCAGCCCGCAGCCCGGATCACGGAAAACTGGAACCCTGGCGGTTCATCGTGCTTGAAAAAGGCGCAATGGGGCGCCTGTCAGGGCTAACGCAGGAATGCGGTGAGGCGCTTGGCAAATCCCCTCAAGACATTGAAAAAGCGCGCGGGCAGTTCGATTTAGGCCATCTCGCCGTCGCTGTGATCGAGGTTCAGAAGCCTTCGGAAAAGATTCCAGCCATCGAGCAGACCTATTCTGCCGGGGCTGTTTGCCTTGCTTTGCTGAACGCTGCTTTGACCGCAGGATGGGGCGCGAATTGGTTGTCTGGCTGGCAAACCCACGATCCGGAATTCTGTCGCAAGGCGTTTGAATTGCAGGATAACGAACGGGTTGCCGGTCTGATCCATATCGCGACCGAGGGCTCGACCCCGCCCGAACGCCCCCGCCCGGATGTTGATGCCCTGACCGAATGGGTCACAGAATGATCATCCTCAACGCCTTTTTTTCAGCGCTTGGTCAGATCGGAGACCCGAAATTCCGCGGGGTTCTGCTGCGAGGTATCGGCCTGACCATCCTGATGCTGATCGCAGCCTGCGCCGGTGCAATTTGGCTGATCAACCGGCTGTCAGGGGACGAGATATCGCTCCCATTCATTGGTGCAGTTCCCTGGCTGAATGACGTCCTCAGCTATTCCGGCATTTTCCTGGTGCTGATCCTGCCAGTGTTTCTGATGATTCCCGTCGCCTCAGCCATCACGTCTGTGTTTCTGGACGATGTCGCGCAAGCTGTAGAGGACAGGCATTATCCGAGCCTGCCCGCGGTTCCACGCATCCCGATAGGCGATGCGATCACTGACGCGCTTGGCTTTATGGGCGTGTTGATCCTGGCCAACCTTCTGGCGCTGATCCTTTATGCGATCTTCACGCCACTGGCCCCGTTTATCTTTTGGGCGATGAACGGATTTCTGCTGGGGCGTGAGTATTTTACGCTGGCAGCCATGCGCCGTATCGGGCGTGAGGGCGCGCGAAAACTGCGGGCACAACATTCGTCAACAATTTGGCTTGCGGGCACATTGATGGCCATCCCACTGTCTATTCCGCTGGTGAACCTTGTGATCCCGATTATCGGAGCTGCTACATTCACGCATATCTTTCATAAGCTGTCAGGGCCAACGCCCTGACGCCTAGTTTCGCGGCTCCATTTGATTTAGCCAATCGAAATCCCGTACCGAAATCACGCCCGAAATAATAATCCCTGCAATGATAGCCCAGAGCATGACCGACACCCCGGTGGTGATCCATAGCTTTTTCTTCATGTGATGCACTTCCGGGGCCCCTGAATGGGTGCCGGGAACGACCTCGCCCAAATCACCCTGGGTCTTGATGCGGATCGGCAGAATCACCAAAAGCGTCATGAACCAGATGACGGCAAACAGAACCAGTCCTGCAGTGATCGTCATGTGTACACCTCCGGTGTTTATACTTGTTCCAACTCGACCAGACAGCCGTTGAAATCTTTGGGATGCAGGAAAAGAACCGGTTTCCCGTGCGCGCCGATCTTGGGTTCACCGCTACCCAGCACCCGGGCGCCGGTTTCTTTCAGGTGATCACGCGCGGCAATGATATCCTCCACCTCATAGCAGACATGATGAATTCCGCCGGCGGGGTTCTTCTCTAGAAAACCGTTGATCGGGCTGTCATCGCCCAAAGGATAAAGCAACTCGATCTTGGTGTTGGGCAATTCAATGAACACCACAGTAACGCCGTGATCAGGTTCATCCTGCGGCGTGCCAACCTTGGCACCTAAAGCGCTGCGGTACTGTTCAGACGCCGCCATAAGATCAGGGACGGCAATGGCAACGTGGTTTAAGCGGCCAATCATGGAACTCTCCTACCTTCTGAGTTGCAGCGGTTATGGGGACAGATCAGGCAAAGGACAAGTGCGCCAAATTGCCGTTAACCCCGTGTTAGCCAGAAGTTCCTAGCGTGAAGCATCTGCTGAATAGGAGTTCTGCCATGGACGATTCGAGCCCCTTCACCGCACCCGCACAGCCAACGGCCACGCGGCCGCTGCTGGGACAAACCATTTTGGTTGTTGAAGACAGCCGCTATGCCTGCGACGCTATCCGGTTAATGTGTTTGCATTCGGGTGCGCGGATCAGGCGGGCCGATTGCCTGAAGTCCGCCCGGCGCCATCTTCAGATCTATCGACCTTCGGTGATCTTGGTGGATATGGGGCTGCCAGATGGCTCTGGTGCTGATCTGATTGCCGAATTGGCCATGACTACGCCCCGGATCGGAGCGATCCTGGGCATGTCAGGAGACGACAATTCAGAAACCCTTGCGACAGAGGTTGGCGCGGACGGGTTTCTTGCCAAACCGCTTAACTCACTGTCCTATTTCCAATCGTCTATTCTGAAATGCCTACCTGAAGACCGCCGCCCCTGCACGCTCCACGCCGTTCGGGATGAGGTGATATGCCCCGATCCTATGGCCTATCAGGACGACATGGCACATATCGCAGATGTTCTGGCCGGACCGAATGACCATCGGTCACTGGACTATGCGGCCCAATTCCTGCGCGGCGTTGCCCGTGATGCTGAAGATACGGTTCTGGCCGAAGCCGCCCAGCAGTTGGCAGCCTCACGCGCCGCAGGTATGCCCATCACCGCTCTGACAGCCCAAGTTGCGGGAATAGTGCAGGCCCGTCTGGAACAGCGCGAGGCTATCTGAAGTGACAACCGCATATCTAATTACCGCATCGCTCCTTTGTCTGTGGGCATACAGACAGACACGCGTCAGCGCGCGTGACATTCGGAACAGCCGCGAGAGGAAAAAGGACCATTTCCTGTAAACCCGCTAACAGCGAATTGGGAATGGGTTGAAAACAGAAAAAACCGCCACAGGCGACTGTGGCGGGTTTTCTATCAGTCCTGAGGGATAATCCGCAGGCCCAACTCCATCAGCTGGTCCGAGGCCGGGTCGGACGGTGCCTGCATCATCAGATCCTCGGCACGCTGGTTCATCGGGAACATCATGACTTCGCGGATATTGGCTTCATCGGCCAAAAGCATCACGATCCGGTCGATACCAGCTGCACAACCACCGTGCGGCGGGGCGCCATAGTGGAAGGCGTTGAACAGCGCGCCAAAGCGGGTTTTCACCTCATCCGCGCCATAGCCAGCCAGCTCAAAAGCCTTCAGCATGATCTCGGGCTTGTGGTTCCGGATCGCGCCCGAGACCAGCTCGTATCCGTTACAGGCCAGGTCATATTGATAACCGCGCACGTCCAGAGGATTACCCTGCAGCGCCTCCATCCCGCCCTGCGGCATCGAGAAGGGGTTGTGTTCAAAGTCGATCGCACCGGTTTCTTCGTCTTGCTCATAGATCGGGAAATCGACGATCCAGGCAAAGGCAAAGCGGTCTTTCTCGGTCAGGTTCAGTTCATCACCGATCACATCGCGCGCCCTGCCGGCCACCTTTTCAAAGGCTTTCGGTTTGCCGCCAAGGAAGAACGCAGCGTCTCCGACGCCCAGACCCAACTGCTGGCGGATCGCCTCGGTCCGTTCAGGGCCAATGTTTTTGGCCAGTGGACCGGCGGCCTCCATCCCTTCGCCCTGATCGCGCCAGAAGATATAGCCCATACCGGGCAGACCCTCTTTCTGGGCAAAGGCGTTCATGCGGTCGCAGAACTTGCGGCTGCCACCCGTCGGCGCAGGGATAGCGCGGATTTCGGTGCCATCCTGCTCCAACAGCTTCGCGAAAATCGCGAACCCAGACCCGCGGAAGTGGTCGGAGACCACTTGCATTTTAATAGGATTCCGCAGGTCGGGCTTGTCGCTGCCATACCACAAGGCCGCGTCCTTGTAGGAAATCTGCGGCCAGTCCTGATCGACTTTACGGCCGCCGCCGAACTCTTCGAACACGCCGGTCAGAACGGGCTGAATCGTGTCGAATACGTCCTGCTGCTCGACAAACGACATCTCAAGGTCAAGCTGGTAGAAATCGGTGGGTGAGCGGTCGGCGCGCGGGTCTTCGTCCCGGAAGCAGGGCGCGATCTGGAAATACTTGTCAAAGCCCGACACCATGATCAGCTGTTTGAACTGCTGTGGGGCCTGCGGCAGCGCGTAGAACTTGCCCGGGTGAAGACGTGACGGAACGAGGAAATCGCGCGCGCCTTCAGGCGAGGACGCCGTGATGATTGGCGTCTGATACTCGCGGAAGCCCTGATCCCACATCCGGCGGCGCATCGAGGCAACAACGTCCGAGCGCAAGGTCATATTCTGCTGCATCACTTCGCGGCGCAGGTCCAGATAGCGATAGCGCAGGCGCGTTTCCTCAGGGTATTCCTGATCGCCGAACACCATCAGCGGCAGCTCGTCAGCGGCGCCCAGTACTTCCAACTCGCGCACGTAAACTTCGATCTCGCCCGTGGGCAATTTCGCGTTCACCAGATCAGCGGCGCGCGCTTTGACTGTGCCATCGATACGGATACACCATTCCGAGCGGACTTTTTCCAGTTCGGCGAATGCCGCGCTGTCGCCGTCGCACAAAACCTGTGTGACGCCGAAATGATCGCGAAGGTCGATGAATAGAACGCCGCCGTGATCTCGGACCCGATGCACCCAGCCAGACAGGCGAACGGTTTCACCGACATTGGCGGCGGTCAGAGCGGCGCAGGTGTGGCTGCGATAGGCGTGCATGGATCATATCCCTTCGGGCGCAGAATTGGTCGGGCCGATACACCGCGTCAGACTGGGAAAGTCAAGGCAAGTCGCACCGTCAAAACGGCCTTTGCACGTTGCCTGAGTAGAAATAGATGCCCAGACCCACCGCAAAGATGATGTTCCCCGCGATGGCATGCAGCAGAACCGCATAGAAAAACGATCCGCGTTTGCGATAGGCCCAGGTGAACAGCAACCCTCCGGCAAATGTCATCAGAGCTACGATCCAGCTCCAATACATCAAATGCGCAAGCGAGAAGAGCGATGCATTCAGCAGATAAGCTGTGCGTCCATTGGGCAGGATCGCGTGGTAACGACGAAAGAACAGCGACCGGAACAGCAGCTCTTGCGGCAGGGCGGAAACGAATGGGTAAAACACCCAAATCATCGCCAGCAGCTCGGGTTGGTTGTGCAACAGGAAAAAGGCAGCTTCGGGACGGGTCAGTCGTACTAGCGCAACACAAAACAGTGTCATTCCCACAGCAAAGCCGGCGACTTCGGGCCAGGACCAGTTGCGCCAGTTATATCGCAATTCAGCCCAAGCAAATCCGTGCGTGAAATGCAACAACACGATCCCGATGGCCGTAAAGGTAAACAGCGATGGAAACATCCAGTTTGGCGGGAAAAGTACGGCGATCAGCACAGGTATGGCGACGAAGAACAAACCGAATTCCAGTCGCAACCAACGGGAAGATGCTGCGGCTTCAGCCCAATCGGTTTGCCTGTTCACAGTACCGCCAATTCTGCCCAGATCAGGCCTCGCAAGGAATTGCCCATCCAGAACCTTTCCGCGCTTTGCAGGTTGGTCATGGTCAGCACCGCCTCGCTGACTTTATTATTTTCCAGCAAGTCTTCGCGCAAGATCCCGGGAAGCAAACCGGAGGACAAGGGCGGCGTCAGGCAACGACCATCGGGCATGCCCAGAAAGATGTTAGTGATGGTGCCCTCGCACACTTCGTCACGCTCATTCAGAAACAGCCACTCATCTACGCCCTCGGGCAGTGCCGCCCGGGCCCGGTCATAAACATCGCGCTGCGTCGTCTTGTGCTGCAACCAGATATCAGAGGCGGCAAGCCTCGTATTGGAAACTGCGACCCGCCAGACGGACGGGTTATCCGCCAGTGCACCAGTTGTCACGCCAAACCCGCCACTGATGTCCATCGTCAATCGACAGCGCAACGAGATTGAACCCGCAACTTGGTCAAGCGTTGCAATCGCGCGCCCTGCATCGAAAGGAAGCCCCAATGCCCGTGCCGAACGCTCCATCCGGGCCAGATGTTTTCCAACACGCACAAACCCGCTCTCTGGCCGGAATGCCAGCGTTTCGATCAGACGGAAGTCAGGGTCAGCTGGTGGGCGAAACGTGCCTTCCATAGCGCTTCCTCATATTCGGATGGGGCAGTGCTGTCCCAAACGACGCCCCCACCCACATTCAGCGTGGCCTTGTTGCCGTCGACCATCAGCGTGCGAATAGCCACGTTGAACTCGGATCGCCCGTCTGGCGCGGCCCAACCGATAGCACCACAATAGATATCGCGTGGCCAGGGTTCGAGATCGGTCAAGATCTCCATCGCGCGAATTTTGGGCGCGCCTGTGATCGAGCCGCAGGGAAATAACGCGTTTAGGATATCGGAAAGTTCTGCCCCAAGATGCAGCTGTGCCTGCACCAGCGAGATCATCTGATGCACGGTTGCATATGTTTCGACCTTGAACAGCTCGGGCACCTTCACCGACCCCGGCAAAGCGACGCGGCTGATATCATTGCGCAGAAGGTCGACGATCATGAGGTTTTCGGCGCGGTTCTTGTCGTCAACCGACAGGAAATCGCGGCGGCGCGCATCCTCGGCCATGTCTTCGCTGCGCGGCTGCGTGCCCTTCATCGGGCGGGTTTCGATCATCCGATCAGCATCGGTGCGAAAGAACAGCTCGGGCGAACGGCTGAGCAGATCGGGCAGACCATCCTGCAGCACCAACGCCCCGTGACCAACGGGCTGGCCTGCTGCCAGTGCGGCATAAAGCGCGGCGCTGTCGCCTTGGACCGTCAGATCAATGGGGAACGTCAGGTTGGCCTGATAGATATCCCCGGCCCCGATCGCATCGTGGACCAGCTGAAAGGCGCGTGCATATCTTGCCTCGTCCCAGCGCGGTGTGAATTCGGCAACACCGCCTAGGGGTGCGGGCAGATCGGCCTGGCCTGGCGCATCATAGGCGCCGAAACACAGCAGTGGCAGGCGGCGGTCAGTAGGCATCCGGACCAACAGGCGGGGTTCCAACGCATATCCAAGCTCATAGCTTGCATAACCGGCCAGCCAGGCCCCATCCGCGCGTGCCTCATCCAGCGCCGCCAAAGCCTGTGGCACGTCTTCCGCTTTGTCTGCGCGGATCACCCGGTCTGGCCGTTCGAAATAAGTTCCCGATCCGGCCGGCCCCTGATCAAAACGAATACGCACGTGCATCCTCATTTGTCGTGCTGCGCGGTATAGACAATACGGCGGTAAGGGAAAGAGGGGAAAGCGGCAATTTCGCCCCTGTTTCCGATACCTCTTGAACCTTTTGGCGCGGTCCCTATAACGCAGAACAATTTGGGCACGCGGGCGGTGCCCTGACTCGCAGTTAACCGAAGGAAACAGGCTATGCCGAGAAGAACCGACATCCAGTCGATCATGATCATCGGGGCGGGCCCCATTGTCATCGGTCAGGCCTGCGAATTCGACTATTCAGGCGCACAGGCCTGTAAAGCCCTGCGCGAAGAAGGATACCGGGTCATTCTGGTAAACTCAAACCCGGCGACAATCATGACCGATCCCGGTCTGGCTGATGCCACTTATATCGAGCCGATCACGCCCGAAGTTGTCGCCAAGATCATCGAGAAGGAACGCCCCGACGCCTTGTTGCCCACAATGGGTGGGCAGACCGGACTGAACACCTCACTTGCACTGGAAGAGATGGGCGTACTGGACGAGTTCGGTGTCGAGATGATCGGTGCGACCCGCGACGCCATCGAAATGGCCGAAGACCGCAAACTATTCCGCGAAGCGATGGATCGGCTGGGCATCGAAAACCCCAAGGCCACCATTGTTACCGCCCCCAAGCGCGACGACGGCTCCACCGATCTTGATGCTGGCGTCCAGATTGCCTTGGGCGATCTGGAAGACATCGGCCTGCCTGCCATCATTCGCCCCGCCTTTACCATGGGCGGCACCGGCGGCGGTGTGGCTTATAACCGCGAGGATTATATTCACTTCTGCCGCTCGGGCATGGATGCCTCGCCGGTAAACCAAATCCTCGTCGATGAGAGCCTGCTGGGTTGGAAAGAGTATGAGATGGAGGTGGTACGCGACACGGCCGACAACGCCATCATCGTCTGTTCCATTGAGAATATCGACCCGATGGGTGTGCATACCGGCGACTCGATCACCGTGGCCCCTGCCCTGACACTGACCGACAAAGAATACCAGATCATGCGCAACGGCTCCATCGCCGTTCTGCGCGAGATTGGGGTCGAGACCGGCGGTTCGAACGTACAATGGGCGATCAACCCCGAAGACGGCCGAATGGTCGTGATCGAGATGAACCCCCGCGTGTCGCGTTCGTCCGCGCTGGCGTCCAAGGCGACCGGGTTCCCGATTGCGAAGATCGCGGCCAAACTGGCTGTTGGCTATACGCTGGACGAACTGGACAATGACATCACCAAGGTCACGCCCGCCTCCTTCGAGCCAACCATCGACTATGTCGTGACAAAAATTCCGAAATTTGCGTTCGAAAAGTTCCCCGGCTCTGAACCTTACCTGACCACGGCGATGAAATCGGTGGGTGAGGCCATGTCCATTGGCCGCACGATCCACGAATCGATGCAAAAGGCGCTGGCCTCGATGGAATCCGGCCTGACTGGCTTTGATGAAGTGGAAATCCCCGGCCTGAACGTTGGTGTCTGGGACGAGGTCAGTGACAAAGTCGCGGTGATCAAAGCGATCAGCAAGCAAACCCCCGACCGTCTGCGCACCATCGCGCAGGCCATGCGTCACGGTTTGACCGATGATGAGATTTTTGGTGTCACCAAATTTGACCCTTGGTTCCTGGCCCGCATCCGCGAGATCATCGAGGCCGAGCGTCAGTTGCGCAAAGACGGCCTGCCGGTGACCGAAGAAGGCATCCGCAGGCTGAAAATGCTTGGCTTTACCGATGCGCGCTTGGGCAACCTGACAGGCCGTGACGAAGGCAATGTACGCCGCGCCCGCCGCAATCTGGGTGTTAACGCAGTGTTCAAACGCATCGACACTTGCGCTGCCGAGTTTGAGGCGCAGACGCCCTATATGTACTCGACCTACGAAGCCCCTATGATGGGTGATGTTGAGTGCGAGGCACGCCCGAGCGATCGCAAAAAGGTCGTCATCCTTGGCGGCGGCCCGAACCGGATCGGTCAGGGGATCGAGTTTGACTATTGCTGCTGTCACGCCTGTTTCGCACTGACTGAAGCGGGCTATGAAACTATCATGATAAACTGCAACCCCGAGACCGTGTCGACCGACTACGACACCTCGGATCGGTTGTATTTCGAGCCTCTGACCTTCGAGCACGTGATGGAAATCCTGACGAAGGAACAAGAAAACGGCACGTTGCACGGAGTAATCGTGCAGTTCGGCGGTCAGACCCCGCTGAAACTGGCAAATGCGCTGGAAGAGGAAGGCATCCCGATCCTCGGCACCACGCCAGACGCCATCGATCTGGCCGAAGACCGTGAACGCTTCCAGGCGCTAGTCAACGATCTGGGCCTGAAACAGCCCAATAACGGCATTGCCTCGACCGACGAGCAGGCGCTGAAAATCGCCGAGGATATCGGCTTTCCGCTAGTGATCCGCCCGTCCTATGTACTGGGTGGCCGCGCGATGGAAATCGTGCGCGATATGGACCAGCTGCGGCGCTATATCAACGAGGCCGTGGTGGTCTCGGGCGACAGCCCCGTGCTGCTGGACAGCTATTTGGCGGGCGCGGTTGAACTGGATGTCGACGCCCTGTGCGACGGCACGGACGTACATGTCGCAGGCATCATGCAGCATATCGAAGAGGCTGGCGTGCATTCGGGCGATAGCGCCTGTTCGCTGCCGCCCTACTCGCTGTCGAAAGAGGTGATTAGCCGGATCAAGGATCAGACTTTCAAGCTGGCCAAGGCGTTGAACGTTGTCGGCCTAATGAATGTACAATTTGCGATCAAGGATGACGATATCTACCTGATCGAAGTCAACCCGCGCGCCTCACGCACCGTGCCATTTGTGGCCAAAGCCACGGACAGCGCCATTGCCTCCATCGCCGCGCGTGTGATGGCCGGCGAGAAGCTCGCGGATTTCCCGTTGCGCCCGGCTTACAAGACCGTGGACGACACCAAGATCGCCGACCAGATGACACTGGCAGACCCGGATATGCCGTGGTTCTCGGTGAAAGAGGCGGTGCTGCCCTTCGCCCGGTTCCCCGGCGTCGACACTATTCTGGGGCCTGAGATGCGCTCGACCGGAGAAGTCATGGGCTGGGACCGCGACTTCCCCCGCGCCTTCCTCAAAGCACAGATGGGTGCGGGAATGGTGCTGCCATCCTCGGGACGTGCGTTTATTTCGATCAAGGATGCCGACAAGACGCCTGCCATGCTTGAGGCCGCACAGGTTCTGGCCGCACAGGGCTTTGCCCTTGTCGCCACCCGCGGAACGCAAAGCTGGCTGGCCGAGCACGGTATTGCCTGTGATCTGGTCAACAAGGTCTACGAAGGTCGCCCCGACGTGGCTGACATGCTTAAAGATGGTCAGGTACAGTTGGTGATGAATACCACCGAAGGTGCACAGGCGGTCGAGGACAGCAAGGCCATCCGGTCCATCGCGCTCTATGACAAGATCCCATATTTCACCACCGCCGCCGCCAGCCACGCTGCCGCGTTGGCGATAAAGGCGCAGGCCGAAGGTGATGTCGAGGTCAGGTCCCTGCAAGGCTGACCTTCTCCCACTACACCAGAATAAAGCAAAACCCCCGGTCCATGACCGGGGGTTTTTCATTTAGACAACCGGCTGCGGTGGTTTCTTGCGCCGTTCCTCCGGCAGGAAGAACACCATGTAGAACACGGGGGCCGCCACCATGGTAAGGACCGTGGCAAAGGCCAGACCACCCATGATGGTCACCGCCATCGACCTGAAGAACGCATCCGTCAACAACGGAGCCATACCCAAAATCGTCGTGATTGCGGCCAGCATCACCGGGCGCAAACGCGAGACCGAAGCCTCGATGATCGATTCACGCAGCCCCTGCCCGGTTGCACGTACCAAATCGATCTCTTCGACCAAAACGATACCATTCTTGATCAGCATCCCCGATAGGCTAAGCAGTCCCAGTAGCGCCGTAAATGTGAACGGCAGACCCGTGCCCAGCAGACCGATCACCACTCCGTTTACCGACATCGGTACCAACAGCCAGATAATGATCGGCTGACGAATGGCGTTGAATATCAGCACCGAAATCAGAACCATGATCAACAGGCTCAACGGCAACTGACGACCCAGGCTTTTATTTGCATCGCCAGCATTCTCGAACTCTCCACCCCATTCCAGTCGATAGCCCGCTGGCAGCTCCATGCTTTCGATGGCTGTGCGGACTTCGGAATGAACCTGCGCAGCTGTCAAATCCGGCGGGATGTCGGCCCCTACCGTAATGGTCAGCACACGATCCCGGCGATGAACCAGCGTATTGAGTGCCTTATATTCGAACCTGTCGACCATCTGCTCGATCGGCACGAATTTCTGCGACTGGTCCGAGAATACAACCTGATCCACGATCGAATAATCCCCGTCCACCGGGCGGCGCAAGATGATCGGAATCAGGCGGTCGCGTTCGCGGAACACACCACCAGTGATCCCATCGGTCGAGAATTGCAGAGTCGCCGCGATATCTTCGCGCGACACCCCTGCGGTCTGCGCCCGTTCGGTCGCATAAATTGGCTGGACAGCCAGCCCTTGTTCGCGCCAGTCGTGATAGACGTTCAGCGCATTGGGCGAGGCCGCGCGCATCGTCTGCACAGCCTCATTCGCAAGTTGCCGAAGCACCGCCGGATCGCTTCCCGAGAAACGGGCCTGAATTGGATCACCGCCGCCAGGACCAAAGACCAGCCGCTTGGTGCGGAACTTGCCTTCGGGGAACTGCGCCGAGCCAAACGCCTCGAGATCCGCCCGCAAAGCCGGAATGTCATCCAAGGTTTCCGTCCGGATGATCATGTGACCGTAGCTGGGGTTCGGTTTTTCCGAAGAGTAGGTCAACAAAAAACGAGTTGCTCCTTGCCCAACAAATGTCGTGACAGATACCACATCGTCCCGATCCGCCAGCCAGTTTTCGAAAACAGCCATATCCTCGGCGGTGCGCGCAATGGGTGTGCCCTGCGGCAGGTTGTAATGCACGAAAAACAGCGGTGTATTCGAGTCTGGAAAGAACTGTTGTTTGACCAAACCAAATCCTGCGAAACAGACCACGGTAATGCCCACCAGCATTGCAATCACCATCCAACGGAACCGCAGCGCCCAGTTTAGGATCGCGCCATAAACACGGAACATGATCCCGCCATAGGCATCAATTTCACCTTCTTTGCCCTGCTTGAAGAAATAGTGCCCAAGCATCGGAGTCACCGTCAGCGCCAGGGTCCAGCTCAGCAGCAGCGATATCCCGATAACAGCAAATAGCGAAAACAAGAACTCGCCCGTCGCATCAGGGCTAAGACCAATCCCGGCAAAAGCCATGATGCCAATCACCGTTGCTCCCAACAGCGGGATTTGCGTTTTGGCCGCAGCCTCATCCGCCGCATCGCGCGAATTCTTGCCGCGCAGCATTGCAATCTGCATTCCTTCGGCCACCACAATGGCGTTGTCCACCAACATACCCATCGCGATGATCAAAGCGCCCAACGAAATTCGTTCCATTTCGATCGAGAACAATGCCATGAACAACAACGTGCCAACCACGGTCAGCAACAGAGTTGTTCCCACAACCACAGCCGCGCGCCAACCCATGAACAGGGCCAAAACCGCAACAACAATAGAGACCGACAGCGCGAGGTTCACCAGAAAGTCGTTCGATGCCTGCTCAACAACGACGTGCTGCTGGTAAATCGGCAGGATTTCGACACCATAGGGGATCTGAGAATCCAACTCGGCAAATTTCGCGTCAGCACGCTTGCCGACCTCAACGATATTATCAGTCGAAAGCCCAGCGATACCCAGAGTGAAGGCTTCGGTCCCGTTGAACCTGATGATTAAATTAGGATCGGTTAGGCGACCACGATGTACATTCGACATATCGAACAGGTTGATAACCTGGCCCTGCGATCCTACAGAAAGGCCAGCAATGGCGGAAACCGTATCGGACCCTTCGGCGGTTAATATCGCGGTCCGGCCATCTTCTGATCGCAATGACCCCGACGAGTTTACCGAGTCCGCATTTGTAATCGCGTCGGTAAGCGCCTGCAGAGGCACGTTCTGGTTCACCGAAATAGACAGGTCGGGTTCGATAAAGATCGCCTCTTGCGGCAGGCCCATCACCTCGACATCCGCGACACCGTCAACCGTCAGTAGTTCGCGCCGAAGAAATGTGGAAAGCTCATGTTTTTCAGCGTCCGAGAAGCCCTCGGCCGTGACCGCATAAAACAAGCCAAACACATCGCCAAACCCGTCATTGACCAGCGGATCACCCACCCCCGATGGCAGCTCCCGTGAGGCGTCACGGACCTTGGCGCGCAATTTGGTCCAGATCTCCGGCAGCTCGGTCCCATCATAGGCTGAGTTAATCTCGACCTCGATCAGCGAAAAACCGGGCTGGTTCATTGATGTGATTGTCTTGACCTCGCCCATCTGCTGGATGACGGATTCCAGTGGCTCTGAAACCTCCAGCGCCACTTGTTCAGCCGTTGCCCCCGGATACTGGGTAGCGATGACGGCGTTTTTGATTGTGAAGGCTGGATCTTCCAGACGGCCAAGCGACAGAAATCCCCAGATGCCGCCGAACAAGGCGATCAGGATGACCAGCCATGTATAGATAGGGCGATCAATGGATGCGCGTGCGATGTTCATCAATCCGCCCCTTAGTTGGCAAGACCGGTAAAGCGGCGCACCACCTGACCGTCAATCAAAACGTCGCCGCCGGCGACAACGATTTCTTCCCCGTCACTTAGGCCGTCCAGTACGTTGACATCACCGGTTTCCGTGGGCTCGATGGTAACGGGGACGCGGCGCAGTGTCCCTTGGTCAGCCCCAGTCGGAGAAAACACCATTACGCCCAGCGCCCCTTCGACATCGGCCACAATGGCTGTAGGCGGAACAAAGATCCCCCGTTTCTGGTCCTTGACCCGAACAGTCACAGTAGCCGACGAACCAGGCAGAATTTGCAGCCCTTCAGGCGGTGTCAGGCCAAATTGGATGCGGAAGGTTTGACCGACACTTGAAGATTCGGCGTCGAATTCGCGGATCTGAAGCGGGAAGACTTCGTCGCTCACCGGAAATTTCGCGGTGATGGTGATGTCATCCTGCTGGCCCGACCGTTGAAACAAAATTTCGGGTACGTCGACCTCAATCCGAAGTTCGGACATATCATGGATGCGCACGATCGGGGTACCTGCGGAAACAGTGGTAAAGGCCTCGACCGCCCGGCTGGACACCAGCGCGTTAAATGGTGCCGTCAATGTCGCCTGTTCCAGATCGTAAAGCGCGTCACGCACAGCGATATCAGCCAGTTGCGCCGCAGTCTCAGAGTCGTCCACAGCCACTTGGCTGGCCGCAGTTCCCCGCAGCCGAGACAGGCGGGCCAGGGTCCGGTCCGCCTGATCTTTCTGCAGAACGGCACGATCATAGCGGCGCTGGAACGGCTCACGATCCAGCTCGGCGATCAGCTCACCCTTGGGGATGACAAATCCTTCAGCCACTGGCATTTCAACAATCTGTCCAGCCACCTGAAAGGCCAGATCAACCGTTTGCCGCGCAGCGACGCGACCAAAGAACTGACGTGTGAACCCAGGCGTGGTTTCCTTTACCACCATCAGCTTTACCGGCTTGGCAGCTTCTTCAGCCATGATTGAGCTGGAGAGAAAGATCAGGGCCACGCCCAAAGCAGAGATCAGTTTCATTTCTTCAGTCCCTCGGGAATTCCAGTTTTCAGTATGTTTTCCCGGATCTTCCGGGCCAGTCTTGCGAATTCTGCGGTTTCATCTTTGTTCAGTCCGGACGCGCGCTGAAACAGGGCGCCCGCTTGGGCCACAAGCATCTGGCGTGTTTCTGTGCCTTTTTCGGTCAAAACCAAAAGCCATGCACGGCGATCCTCTGGATCGCGTTCACGTCTCAGATAGCCCGCTTTTTCCAAGGCATCGGCGGTCGAGGTGATTGTCGAAGGAACTGACAGCATGTCAGCCGCTAAAACGCCCATGCGCCTGGGCTGGTCCAATTTGATCACCATATGGCATTCCTGATGGCTCAGCTCTATTTCGATGGCATCGAAGCTCTCCTCGAGCTTCCAATAGAGCGCATACACACCCATCATCGCCTGCATCTCGGGGCTTAAGCGATGCAACAGAGTGTTATGATCATGGGCCATGGGATGATTCCTTGCAGAATTTGACGCGTATATACTTCGAAAAACGAACTATTCAAGAACTGAAGCTCAATTTCCAACCAAGCTTAACATTCCCTCGGGTCAATCTCTCTTGAACAATACCAATCATAACGGCATTTTGGGTGAATCCAGAAATCCAGGACCCAACATGTATACGCCAGCAATCACCGGCTCGGGTGTTTTCACGCCAGATAATGTCATTACGAATGCCGAGCTCGTTTCGGCCTTCAATGCATATGCCGACAAGATGAACACCCAGAACGCAGAGGCGATTGCCGCTGGTGACGTTGAGCCGATGCAGCATTCGTCTGAAGAGTTCATTCTGAAGGCCTCCGGAATCGAAAACCGCTATGTGATGGACAAAGCGGGCGTTCTGGATCCCGACGTGATGCACCCGCTGTTTCGTCAGCGCTCTGACGATGAACCTGGCATCATGACCGAAATGGCCGTTGACGCCTGCAAGAAAGCGCTGGCACAGGCCGGGCGCAACGGGGACGATGTTGATCTGGTAATCTGCGCGGCTTCGAACCATGAACGGGCTTATCCTGCAATCGCGATCGAGATCCAGCATGCGCTGGGATGCAAAGGGTTCGGATTCGACATGAACGTTGCCTGTTCTTCGGCCACGTTCGGCATTCAGGCGGCAGCGGATATGGTCAGGTCCGGTTCGGTAAAATGTGCGCTTGTGGTAAACCCCGAGATTTGCACGGGCCACCTGGAATGGCGTGACCGAGATTGCCACTTTATTTTTGGTGACGTGGCAACGGCCACCGTGATCGAACGGATCGAGGATGCGACCGGACCGCATTTCGAGATTTTGTCGACCAGCTGCGCCACGGATTTTTCCAACAACATCCGAAACAATAATGGCTTCCTGCGTCGCACTCGGCCAGAGGGATTGACCGACCGCCGCGACATGCAGTTCATGCAAAACGGCCGTAAAGTGTTCAAAGAGGTTCTTCCAATGGTCAGCAAACACATTGCCGATCACATGGACGCCGAAGGGATCAGCAACGCCGATCTCAAACGTCTTTGGCTGCATCAGGCGAACAAAACGATGAATGATTTCATCGGTAAAAAAGTCATGGGCCGCGAACCCGCCCCCGGAGAGCAGCCAAACATCCTGCAAGACTATGCGAACACGTCCTCGGCTGGGTCGATCATCGCATTTTCGAAATACTCTGACGATTTCACCGATGGCGAGATCGGCCTTATCTGTTCCTTCGGAGCAGGGTATTCCGTGGGTTCGGTAATCGTGAAACGGCACGGTTAAGACAACATTCCGCGCAACTACAAATTCGTACAAAAAAGCCGGGCTCATTCGACCCGGCTTGGTTGTTTGATCCTTGTTTCAGCACTGGCATCACCCCGTCCGGCGGCAAGCGGCAAAAGCCCCAGTATGCGAGCGTTCAGATCGGGTCAAGTTTGACCTAGCATATCATGAGTATCGGTACGCACACCAAACTGGATCAAGACACCCAGCTTCCCTTGCCTCAGCTCACGCTTTCTTCTTCCAGGTGCAGCTTCATCTCGATCAGAACATGCTGCAGCAGGCTGGTTTCCTTCAACAGGCGTTTGGCCTCGTTCACCGTGATGATACCGTCTTCGATAGCAGACTGGTATTCGGTCATAAGCATGGCAAAGCGTTGGCTCAACGCGATGACATCCGAATTCACACCTCCGGTGCGAGGAGCGTCCGTGTTGCGGCCATCATATGACAGCGTAATGTTCTTGAGGTCGGCCAAAGCCGACGTCACATGCGGAAAGTTGGCCACCGCTTCAAGGCGAGCAACTGCATCAACCGGCATGAACCGATCAGCATGCTCAGCATTATCTGAATAATATCGGCCAAGCGTGGCTTTGGATTTACCCGTGATCTCGCACGCGGACTCAATTCCAACGTCCTTGACCAACGCTTCGGTGTGCTTTTTGAGATAGGCCCCGATATCTGCCATGTTTTTACCTTTGCTACCTGCCTTCCCCACTACATCTGCCATTGCGGGGGAAAGGGAAATGAAATTTCCCATACCTGATTCATAATTGAAATGCGATATGTTGGCTATCCCTCAGATATGCGAGGGTTTTGTGAGTGAGTGGCGGCAATAATGCCGGTAGCGAGTGATAGCGGGGCACATATTAGCCCCGCTTCGTTTAGGCCGCTTATAGGCCGAAGGCGTCGCTGTTGTGAGTGCAGGGGCTCCATCCCCAAAGAGCGTGAGCTCATCCCCTAACTGGACAACGGCGGCGTCGCTCATTTCGCCACATGAGATGGCTTGCCCAGGCGGGGCTGGCGAATTAGACCCGAGCCATGGCAAAACTTTACTTCAACTACTCGACTATGAACGCGGGCAAATCGACCGTGTTGCTGCAGGCCTCGCATAATTATCGCGAGCGCGGCATGGATACTTACCTGATGACGGCCGCATTGGATGGGCGCGCCGGTGCTGGGAAAATTGCCTCGCGGATTGGGATATCATCCGAGGCTGATACTTTTGACACCGATGATGATGTTTTCGCCATGATCGAAGCCCGTCTGGCGCAAGGCAAAATTGCATGTGTCTTTATCGACGAAGCCCAGTTCCTGACCGAAGATCAGGTCTGGCAACTGGCCCGCGCCGTAGATGACCTGAACGTGCCGGTGCTGGCTTATGGGTTGCGGGTCGATTTTCAGGGCCGGCTGTTTCCCGGATCGGCCGCCTTGCTGGCGCTGGCGGATGAAATGCGTGAGGTTCGCACGATCTGCGAATGCGGCCGCAAGGCAACAATGGTGATTCGTCAGGACGAGAATGGAAATCCCATCACCCAAGGTGCTCAGGTCCAAATTGGTGGCAACGAAACCTATGTCTCGCTGTGCCGCAGGCATTGGCGCGAGGCGGTGGGCACCTAAACCTGATTTGGCAGCGGGCGCCCCTGAACAAAGGCCGCAACATTATCTAGCGCCATGTGGCCCATAGCGCTGCGGACCTCCTCAGTCGCGGTACCCAGGTGGGGCAACAGGGTCACGTTCTGCAAATCTATCAGAGCTTGCGGCACTGCGGGTTCGAATTCGTAGACATCCAGACCCGCACCCGCGATTTGCTTTTCTTGCAACGCCGAAATCAGGGCCGATTCATCCAATACCTCTCCCCGAGAAATATTGATCAGGATGGCAGCAGCGTTCATCGCCTGCAGCACCTGCGCATTGATCAGATGCCGGGTTTCGACACCGCCCGGCACAGCCAGGATCAGGAAATCGACACCGGCAGCCAAAGCTTTGAGTTCTGGGACATAATCCGCCGGAAACTCTAACTCCTTTGGACTGCGCGATTGATAGGCGACGTGCATACCAAACCCATAGTGGCAACGTCGCGCGATGGCTTGCCCAATGCGCCCCATGCCCACAATGCCGACCCGTTTGCCGGTCACGTGATGGCCCAACATCTGTGTCGGGTGCCAGCCCTGCCAAAGGTTTGAACGTACCAGCCGTTCGCCTTCTCCGGCGCGGCGGGCCGTGGACAGCAGCAATGTCATGGCGATATCGGCAGTCGCATCTGTGACAGCGCCCGGCGTGTTGGTCACGGCAATTCCGGCGTTACGGGCCGCGTCCACATCAATGTGATTGTACCCAACCCCAAAATTCGCCAGCAGTTTGCACCGCGGTTCTGGCACCTCAGCAAATATCTGGGCCGAGAACAGGTCGCCCAAGGTCGGCACCACCACATCGAATTCGGACAGCGCATGCCCCATTTCCTTGGGTGACATCGGCAAGGTTTCACTGCGCATCTCTGCGTCGAACTCCGCGCGTGCACGTGCTGCGACAGAGGCGGTCATCGGTCGGGCAATGAACACACGCATCAATGCATCCGCCCACCGGTTGGAACCTTGCCATCCGGCCCGATCAGGACGATCTCACCAGTCTCATCGGGCAATCCCAACACAAGCACTTCGGACATGAACTTGCCGATCTGGCGCGGAGGGAAATTTATCACCGCCATCACCTGCTTGCCCACCAATGAGGCGGGATCATAATGCGTAGTGATCTGGGCCGAGGTTTTCCGCTCGCCGATATCTCGTCCAAAATCGATCCACATCTTGATCGCTGGCTTGCGCGCTTCGGGGAAGGGCTCGGCGCGGATAACCTCGCCGACGCGAATGTCGACCTTGAGAAAATCGTCGAATGTAATTTCACTCACGAGACAGCTCCTTGGACCGATCGGTTGCGGCTTTAACAGCGCGGTGCAGCAGGTCGGGAAAACCGAATTCGTCGTGCATCAGGACCTCAAGCGCGGCCTGCGTGGTACCATTAGGCGAAGTGACATTGACGCGCAGTTGCGAAGGGTCCTCGTCAGACGCCATGGCCAAGGCCCCTGCCCCGGCGACCGTGGACTTGGCCAGCCTCATCGCCAAATCATGTGGCAGGCCCTGAGCCTGACCCGCAGCAGCGAGCGTTTCTATAAGGTGGAATACATAGGCAGGGCCGGACCCGCTCAGCCCGGTAACGGCATCAATCTGCGCCTCATCCTGCAATCTGACCGTCTCACCGACCGCAGATAGCAGGTTTTCGGCTAGGGCCAGATCCGCATCCGAAACAGCAGAATTTCCAATCAACGCTGTAATTCCCTGTCGGATCGCCGCCGGGGTGTTCGGCATGGCACGCACGATTGGTGTTTTCTGGCCCAACACCTCTTCGAATGTGGAGATTGAGGTGCCCGCCGCGACCGACACGAACAGGCTGCGCCCGCCGCCCAAGGCTGTAATTGCGGGCAGCGCATCGCCCATCATCTGCGGCTTTACCGCGACCAGCACAACTGCAGGCGCCTCGGGTAGCGGGGTATTGATGTTGACGCCCGACGATTTCAGCCAATCCGACGGGAAAGGGTCAATCACCCAGACTGACGAGGCAGGAAGGCCATGCTCTAACCACCCGGCAAGCATGGCCGATCCCATCTTTCCGCATCCCAAAAGCACCAGCCCCTGTTCGGCGACGCGTGACATGTCCATGATTGCCCCTCCGCTTATTTGGCTCGGGGCAAAGCTTTACGCGCGGCCGTAGGCCTCTGCAATGGCGACTTGCATCGCGTCTTCCGGGGTACGGTTGCCCCATGTGACCAGTTGGATCGCGGGATAATAACGCTCGGCGCTCAGGACCGCTGCAGTGATCATCGTATCAATCTGTTCCGGGCTGGCCATCTGACCACCCGCAAGAACCAGACCGTACCGGTAAACCATCAGCTTCTGATTGGCCCAGTATGTGAAGGCCCCGGCCCAGCACTGATCGTTCATCTTGTTCAGCAGTTCATAAAGCTCGGTCTCGCGCGCCTCAGGTGGCTCCATCTCGAACGAGCACACCATACGCAGCGTTTCGTCATAATTCGACCAGGCTAGCGTAATCGAGTAGGTGCGCCACTGTCCTTCGACAGCCATTGCGATCTGATCATCCCCGATCCGATCAAAGTCCCAATCGTGATGTTCGGCAAGATGTTCAACAATGTCGATCGGATGAAGGTCTTCTTCAAGAAACTGCTCGGAAAGGGCCATAATGCCACCTCACTAATTTCTAGCATTTCGGGGCTGGCAGCGCCCCAGCGCTAGTTGCCTGCTCTACAAGCCGGGCTTCCCCCATAGGCCTGTACTAAATATGGTGCGCTGTGGGTGGTGGCCTGACAACCCCCATTTTTGGGGATAACAGCAATAAGTTGTGGATAGCTGGCAACGGGGATCAAAATATTGGCATCAGATGCAGCTTTGTCTTGATTAATTCCCGCAAGACGGCATGATGCACAACACCGCACAACCCAGAACCGGATTGAGCGGCGTTTGTCTTTTTTCGAAAATTTCGCGGGGGATTATTCGCCCAGCTTGGCTTCCAACGCTGCAATGCGCGCCTCGAGCGCTGTGTTTTCCTCGCGCGCTTTCTGAGCCATGGCACGGACAGCGTCGAATTCTTCGCGTGTGACGAAATCGCGATCAGCCAGCCAACGGTCGATCATCGACTTCATGGCGTTCTCCGCCTCGTCCTTTGCGCCTTGGGCAACACCCATGGCGTTGGTCATGAGTTGGGAAACATCATCCAGAATCTTGTTGCGGGTTTGCATGGTTATCCTCCGATTTGGCGGTTGGTCTCTATATGGGGAATGATTGGCGCAGGCTCAAGGTTGACTTAACCCTCAAAGCCCGGGCAATGAGACGCACATGCAGGCTGTTCTGAATTTCCCCGATCTGTCGCCCGAACTTTTCTCGATCTCGCTGTTCGGGATGGAGTTCGCACTTAGATGGTACGCCCTCGCCTATATCGCCGGGATTGTGATTGCATGGCGCCTGGGGGTGATCGCCCTAAAGCGCCCCGCCCTGTGGCCCGACAAGGCGCCACCTATGCAACCCGCCCAGCTTGAGGATCTGATCACCTGGATCATCCTGGGCGTGATTCTGGGCGGGCGACTTGGGTTCGTGCTGTTTTATCAACCAACTTATTACCTTTCGAACCCGATCGAAATTCTGATGGTCTGGCAGGGCGGCATGGCCTTCCACGGTGGATTGCTAGGCGTCGTCGTGGCCTCATATATCTATGCAAGACGTCACCAAATTTCGATTTTGCCGCTTGCTGATCTGATCGCGCATACCGTGCCGCCTGGGCTGTTATTGGGTCGTGTCGCGAATTTCATCAACGCCGAACTGTGGGGAAGGCCCAGCGACCTGCCCTGGGCCTTTGTATTCCCCGGTGCCGCCGCCCAAAACTGCCCGGAGGTTATTGGTCTTTGCGCCCGCCACCCCTCTCAGCTTTACGAAGCCGCGCTTGAGGGGTTGCTGCTGGGTGCCTTGCTCTTGTGGCTGGTCTATCGGCGCCACGCTTTCCAAAGACCTGGATTGGTCACGGGAGTGTTTCTGTCCGGCTATGGCGCATCGCGTTTCATTGTCGAGTTTTTCCGGCAGCCCGATGCGCAGTTTGTTTCACCCGGAAATCCGCTTGGACTTGCCTGGCAAATGGGCGGCTACGGCCTGACCATGGGCCAGTTGCTATCTTTGCCAATGATTGCCCTTGGCCTTTGGCTGGCTTTACGCGTTAAGGCCAAGTGATGACCCTCGCCAACCTCTTACAGGCTCGTATCGCACAAGACGGCCCGATGAGTGTAGCCGACTATATGACCGAATGCCTGCTGCACCCGACACTGGGATATTACACCACCCGCGATCCCCTTGGCCCGCAGGGCGATTTCATCACCGCCCCGGAAATCAGCCAGATGTTTGGCGAACTGATCGGGCTCAGCCTTGCGCAATGCTGGATTGACCAGGGGCGTCCGGGCCGTTTCACGCTAGCGGAGCTGGGTCCCGGGCGCGGAACGCTGATGGCTGACATACTGCGTGCAACACAGGGCGTGGATGGCTTTCACGCGGCGGCAGATATTGTTCTGCTTGAGGCCTCACCAACCCTGCGCACCATTCAGGCAAAGACGCTGGATGCCTATGCTCCACGCTGGATTACATCGGTCACCGATCTACCCGATTCCCCGCTTTTGCTGGTGGCAAACGAGTTCTTTGACGCTCTGCCCATTCGCCAATTCATCCGCGATGACAGCGATTGGCGGGAACGTTTGATCGGGATGAAGGACGAATCACTGGCTTTTGGCCTGGGGCCGCGGTCGCCACAGATCGCTTTGAAGAACCGGCTTGAGGACACGCAGGATGGGGATCTGGTCGAGCTTTGCCCTTCGGCCATACCGATCATCACTGTGATCGCCGGACGGATCGCGACACATGGCGGGGCCGGACTGATCCTGGATTATGGCGACTGGCATTCGCTTGGGGATACTTTTCAGGCGCTACATGCCCACAAGCCGATAGACCCGCTTTCCAGCCCCGGACAAGCTGATCTGACCGCCCATGTGGACTTCGAACCTCTGGCGAGCGCAGCGCGAGCTGCGGGCTGCGCCCATTCGCGCCTGACACCCCAAGGCGTTTTTCTGGAACGGCTGGGCATCACTGCGCGGGCGCAAGCATTGGCGAAACCACTCAGCGGGTCCAAGCTTGAGGCGTTGATAGCCGCACATCGCCGGTTGACGCACCCAGAGGAAATGGGAAACCTGTTCAAAGTACTGGGCCTGTACCCATCTTATGCCGCATTACCACCGGGACTGGAATCATGACGCTGGAAATTCTGACTTCGGATCTCTTGTCATCCGTACGCCATGGTTTTTTCTGCCGCCGAGGCGGGGCCTCATCCGGGATATTTGCAGGGCTCAACTGCGGTCATGGATCATCTGACCAGACCGAGGCTGTCGCGATAAACCGTAACCGCGTAGCGGATGCGATGGAGGTCGATCCCGGATCCCTTATCGGGGTGCATCAGGTGCATTCACCGACGGTCATAACTGTTGATGGTCCAATCGACGGGGAAAAGCCTAAAGCAGACGCGTTGGTTACGGCCTATCCCGGGCTGGCGCTGACCATCCTCACGGCGGATTGCCAACCTGTTCTTTTTGCCGACACCCACGCAAAAGTGATAGGAGCTGCACATGCGGGTTGGCGCGGCGCGCTAGACGGTGTGCTTGAGGCCACGTTGGACTCCATGGAGGCGCTAGGAGCACGGCGCGAGAATACAGTGGCTGTCATAGGGCCCACAATCTCTCAAACTGTGTATGAGGTCGGACCCGAGTTCCTAGAAGAATTTGCCACTGAATCATCAGAAAACCTGCGATTCTTCGCAAATGGAACGGGTGATCGGATGCAATTTGACCTCCCGTCCTATGGGCTGCACCGGTTACGTCAGGCTGGTGTCGGGCATGCAGAGTGGATTCGTCATTGCACCTATTCGGACCCGAACAGATTCTATTCGTACCGCCGATCGGTTCATGCAAAAGAAGCCGACTACGGCCGCCTGATTTCCGCCATCAAACTGTGACGCGTGTCCTGATTGTGGCGAAATCGCCGCTTTTTAGCCACATTTGTTGTGTCTATATGAGTCGCCAAAATTAGGTTTTATTGCCCTCTCTCAGATGGTTATCTGCATATTTCTGAATGTGAGCGCGGCTAGATTAAGAAAAGGAAACAACCAACTTTCTTTTGTCCCAGATTCAACCCGCGTCAGCCTTATGGCTGCCTCAATATCGCGACACGTTAGTCTCAGATTGGGTCGTTAGGCACTAAGCCTTGAACGAGTAGGACAACAGAATGAAACAAAGATCCCGCTTTCTCAGCGCTGTTCTGAAAGCGTCCAGAGAGCAAAAACTGGAGATGCCGTGGAAGCGGGTTTCCAGCCGTTCTGCCAGTGTGGCGCGCCGTTTGGCTTCGCGACGCTGACTAGACAGGCCTACCAAAGCCATTCTGCCGGCTTTGAGGGTCAAGACACACAGCGGGGGTGCTCCGATCCGGTGTGTGGCGCTTCACAGACGCTTTCTGTGAATGTGTTTAGGAGTTTGTGTGCGTAGACAATTTTCGTCTGCGAGTTGTGAGTTTGTCTGGGGGGTCAATGTGTTGACCAAGAGTTTGCGAAATTCCATCGCACTGCGCGGCCGTTACAGCCGACGTCTCGAAGTCGCCATAGCATTCAAGACAAAGAAAACCGATCAGGCGGGCCTGTACGGGGGTTCAGCCTTCCTGAGCGGATGTTTGAGGGGACGGAATTAGTATGACTATTCCACATTCTTTGGCCCGCGCCGCCAGAAACGCCGTCGATACGTCGACAATGCTGCGCGAGATTCCAAGAAATACAACAAAACAAAAAGCGCAGCTGCGGCGCTATGAGGTCAGTTCATTGTTGAGCAATGGCGAGGTATCCCAAACCCGCCACATCGCGCCAGCGCTGCCCATGTTCGAGGATGCGTTTTGTGCCTTTACGCGGGGTTCGCTTGTCGAAACCGAAAACGGGCCGATAGCGATCGAAGATCTTTTGCCTGGCGATACGGTTTTGACCCAGAATGGAACTTCGGAAACCGTGGTCTGGAAGGGCTCGGTGACTTTGATCCCCGGGCGCGAAGACTCGCGTGGTCGCACACGCCCGCTGACACGCATCATGGCGGATACCTTCGGAATGCAAAAACCGATGTCAGGCGTGACTGTCGGTCCGGCTGCGCGCCTGTTAGGCACCCCAGCACATCTGCGGCACTTGTATGGCGGATCTCCTGTTTTGACGCCCGCACACGAGTTCCAAGACGGGATGGGTGTCATCGAGATGCTACCGCCTACCCCAATCGAATTGTTTCACATCTGTCTGAAACGCCATTCGGTTATCAAGGTAGACGGATTACAGTTTGAATCATATCATCCAGGCGTAAATGCGGTTCGGATGATCAGCCATTCGCTTCGCTCAATCTATTTGAACTTGTTCGAGCATGTCGAATCGCTGAATGACTTTGGCCCGCTGCAGTTACCGCGTGCCGGAGATGGAGAGGTGGACGCAATCACTGCCTGAGTTTTAACCAGTACTGCAAAGTGGGGGCTTTATGCAGATTTTAATTAGTTGGGTGTTGTTTCTGGTTGTCACGGCGATTTTGCCGCCGTGCACCAGCCGTCACAAAAGGATGCGCTTTACGCCGTCCGGTTCATTCGTTCTTCCAGGACGTCAAACGGTACACCGGGCTCGTCCTTAGCGCCGCGTATCACAAGTGAGGTTTTAACGCTGGCCACGTTTGGCGTGGTCAGCAACTCGCCTGTTAAAAACTGCTGAAAGCTGCTGAGATCAGGAGCGACGCATTTCAGAATAAAATCCACTTCGCCGTTCAGCATGTGGCATTCACGGACAAGTGGCCACTCGCGGCAGCGTTCCTCGAATGCGCTGAGTTCGGCTTCGGCTTGGCTTTCCAATCCGACGCTTGCAAAGACCTGAACCTCAAAACCCAGCTCACGCGCATTCACTTCCGCATGGTATCCGCGGATAAGGCCCGAGTCTTCCAATGTGCGCACGCGCCGCAGGCACGGAGGCGCGGAAATTCCCACACGTTTCGCGAGCTCTACATTGGTCATGCGACCGTCTGCCTGCAATTCTGCCAGAATCTTGCGGTCAATCTCGTCCAGCCGTGTCGCGACCATAAAAAGCTCCTGAATTTTCGGTTGTTATATCAGCACCCAAGGGATGCGCAATAATGTTTCGCGTTTGCGCAATATTCTTTGGTTTTCCAGGTATTTTTCTAGCGCGAGTTGTGAAACGGATTCTCCGATACGGCACGAAGGGGCTTTAAGCGCCTCAAGGGGGTCGCTATATCCATTCGCCAAGGGGCCGCAGGCCCGTATCAGGCAGATCGAGTCGGGGGTATCATGGCCGAAACAAAACACACCAGGGTTCTGATAATCGGATCAGGACCTGCCGGTTATACTGCGGGCGTATATGCCAGCCGTGCGATGCTGGAACCGATACTGGTTCAGGGCATCGAACCGGGCGGGCAGCTGACGACCACCACCGAGGTCGAGAACTATCCCGGCTTTACCGAGGTTCAGGGTCCTGATCTGATGATCAAGATGCAGGAGCACGCCGCCGCGATGGGGTGCGAAATCATCGGCGACATCATCAGCGATCTGGATGTCTCGAAACGCCCGTTCACCGCCAAGGGCGACAGCGGCACCATCTACACTGCCGATGCGGTCATTCTGGCCACTGGCGCGCGGGCGAAATGGCTGGGATTGCCCTCGGAAGAGAAGTTCAAAGGCTTTGGCGTTTCCGCCTGCGCCACATGCGACGGGTTCTTCTATCGCGGGCAGGAGATCGTTGTAATCGGCGGCGGCAATACCGCCGTGGAAGAGGCGCTGTTTCTGACCAACTTTGCCAGCAAGGTCACCTTGATCCATCGCCGCGATGAATTGCGCGCCGAAAAGATCCTGCAGGATCGGCTGATGAAGAACGACAAGATCGAGCCCCTGTGGTTCCACGAACTGGACGAGGTCATCGGAACCGATGCGCCTTTGGGTGTCGAAGGCGTGCGCGTCAAGAATGTGAAAACCGGTGAGATTCGCGAAATCCCCTGCAAAGGTGTTTTCATCGCCATCGGCCACGCACCCGCGAATGAGCTGGTCAAGGACTCGCTGGAAACCCATATGGGCGGCTATGTGATCACCAAACCGGGCTCCACAGAAACCTCCATTCCAGGTGTCTTTGCTGCCGGAGACCTGACAGATCACATCTACCGTCAAGCCGTTACCAGCGCCGGGATGGGCTGTATGGCCGCGCTGGATGCTGAACGGTTCCTGGCCGAGCAGGATTAATCAGGTGATCGAATTCTCCGGCCCGATCTGGAGAATTCTGTTCCTCTCACAGATAGACGCCCCTTTGGCCCCAGCACGGGCGCCAGAGGGGCGTTTTCATTATGCGGGCCAATTCGCGCTTTATTCTTCGCTGAGCGCTGAGGGTGCCGAAGTAGCCATCAAACGCTATGTCTGCCCATCCGATCCACCACGCATTCTTCAAAAATGCCGGATCACCGGCGCTCGGCTGGTAGATCTGCGGGGGCGCAGCGAAGCCTCGGTCGTGTGGCAGGATACCCACGAAAAAGAAGGCGCCTCACCCACCTGGCTATTTTCGGATGACGCCCGCGCCAAAGGCGCCGACGGCTTGCTATACAGCTCGCGATCCCGGCCAGAACTCAGTCATGCGGTTTTGTTTAGCACCTCGCCAGAGGTAGTGTGCCTGGATGGGGATCCGCATCCCTGGTTGCCGGGGCATAGAGGCTTCGCTTGACCCCCGCTCTGCGCCGTTACAGACTCTGAGATGCGAGCAAAACGAACACAGGTGAACCGAGTGAAAAGCGTACTATGGCAAGGCGGGTGGGCTACCCGGCTGAGGATCATGAGCGGCCTGATCCTGTTCATCTTTGCCTTCTTTCACTTCATCAATATCGGTCTGGGACTGTTTCATACTGATTATCTCCACGGAATGCAGAAAGGCCGCCATGTCATTACGCGCAATAACATCGGCAGCGCGATTCTATATCTGGCCTTGCTCGTGCATTTTGGGCTGGCGCTGTATTCGTTAGCTCAGCGCAGAACCATGCGAATGCCTTTCAGTCTGGGGCTACAGGTGGTGCTTGGATTTGTGATTCCACTGCAACTGATCTCGCACCTTGTTCACACCCGATACGCACATTCAGTTTTCGGGGTTAATGATGAGATGGGTTATATCATCGCGCTAATGTGGCCCAGCTATGCAATCTGGACACAAAGCCTGCTTTTGCTGGTGGTTTGGGTCCACAGTTGCATCGGTCTTCACATGTGGCTGCGCCTGACATCCTGGTGGCAAAGGACGCTACCTTATTTGATCGGGCTCGCCGTGTTCATTCCGTCTTTCGCTCTGGCAGGTCTTTTGACAGAGGGCCGACGCATCTGGGCTGATTTCGCCGACCCGTTTCTGCGCGATCAGTATATCGAACATTACAACTGGCCATCGCCCGAGGCATTTCAGGCTCTGATGGGTGTGAGGCAAGATACGCTGCTTGCATTCGGGCTGGCGGTTGGCGCTACATTGCTTGTGTTTCTGGTGCGCAAAATTTTGCGACGCCGGCATTCGGTGCGCATCAAATATGTGGAAGGCCCCGAAATTGTGGCCGAAAAAGGCATGACTCTGCTTGAGATTTCTCAGGCCAACGGCATTCCCCACACTGCGCTATGTGGTGGCAAGGGGCGCTGCACCACCTGTCGCGTTATTGTCGAGAATGGTGCAGATCAGCTCCCCGTCCCCAGTGAGATCGAGGCCCGCAGCTTGGCTGCCGTAAAAGCACCCGAAGGCGCACGCCTGGCCTGTCAGATCCGCCCGACCGAGCCAATCACGGCCTTTCGGATGTACAATCCCGGTAGCGGTCGCAATCGCGCCCATGCCAGTCAGGGGCAGGAACGTAAACTGGCGGTGCTGTTTCTGGACATGCGTGGGTTCACGGCACTGACCACCGGGCAGTTGCCCTATGACATCGTTTTCCTGCTCAACCGGTTCTTTGACGCCATCGTACCAGCCATCACCTCGGATGGGGGTGTGGTCGACAAGTATATGGGTGACGGGCTGCTGGCAGTGTTTGAAACCACCGATGCTGCAAGTTCAGCACGGGCCGGGATGAAAGCTGCAGCCAATGTCAGCCGCGCATTGCAACGGTTCAACGAGCAACTCGAAACCGAGGGCAGCCCGCTTATTCGCATTGGAATGGGGTTACATCTGGGCGATCTGGTTCTGGGCGAAATCGGCGCCGTGGGCACTGCAAGCCGCACGATTATCGGCGACGCCGTGAATGTCGCCAGCCGCTTGGAGGCCGAGACCAAGGGGTTGGGTGTCGAGCTTTTGGTTTCGGGCGATCTGCTGAAGGCAGCGGGGCATGACGGTTGGCAGAACGATCTGCGCCCCTTCCAGTTGCGTGGGGTAACAAGGCCAATTTCTGCCCTGCCGGTCGAACGTGCATCCGACCTCAGCCCCAAGATTGCCGCCTGAGAACACACTCATTCAAACCGGTCTATTTGGCCTTGATCCAAGGGATTGTCGTCGGGTTTCGCGTCAAAATGTGGAAAATCCTTCCAATCCGGAGAAAAACCGCGCATATCGTCCTTTGTTTCATAAATCCATCTGGACTTCACCCGGCCGCCGGGGCACATGCCCGGCAAACGCCCCTGAATCACTGGCCAATCCATCCTTCGACAAGAGAATTCCCATGACGATGTTAAGCAATCTGGCGCCGATCTCTGAACTTTATGTTTCGTACGAGTCCGCACAGAAACTGAAAGTAGAAGCTGCCGACCTGACAAGCTGGGACCTGAGCCCTCGTCAGATCTGTGATCTGGAACTGCTGATGAATGGCGGGTTCAACCCGCTGAAAGGGTTCCTAAGCGAGGCCGATTACGACAATGTCGTCGAAAACATGCGCCTGGCCGACGGCACCCTTTGGCCGATGCCAATCACGTTGGATGTCAGCGAAGACTTCGCTGAGGGCATCAAACTGGGTCAGGACATTGCACTGCGCGACCAAGAAGGTGTCATTTTGGGCACCATGACTGTGACCGACCGCTGGACGCCGAACAAGGCGCGCGAGGCGGAAAAGGTCTTTGGCGCAGATGACGATGCTCACCCGGCGGTCAACTACCTGCACAACACTGCGGGCAAGGTTTACTTGGGCGGTCCTGTTGTTGGTATCCAACAGCCCGTTCACTATGACTTCCGCGCTCGCCGCGACACACCGAACGAGCTGCGCGCCTATTTCCGCAAGCTGGGTTGGCGCCGTATTGTTGCGTTCCAAACCCGCAACCCGCTGCACCGCGCGCATCAGGAACTGACCTTCCGCGCCGCCAAAGAGGCGCAGGCCAACCTGCTGATCCATCCGGTTGTTGGTATGACCAAGCCGGGCGACGTGGACCACTTTACCCGCGTACGTTGCTATGAGGCTGTTCTGGACAAGTACCCGGCCTCGACAACTTCGATGTCACTGCTGAACCTGGCGATGCGTATGGCAGGCCCGCGCGAGGCGGTGTGGCACGGGTTGATCCGCGCCAACCACGGCTGCACGCATTTCATTGTCGGCCGTGACCACGCAGGCCCCGGCAAGAACTCAGCCGGCGAAGATTTCTATGGCCCCTACGACGCACAGGATTTGTTCCGCCAGTTCCAGGATGAAATCGGCGTCGAAATGGTCGATTTCAAGCACATGGTCTTTGTGCAGGAACGCGCTCAATACGAACCGAATGACGAGATCGCCGACAAAGACAACGTCACGATCCTGAACATCTCCGGCACAGAACTGCGCCGCCGTCTGGCCGAAGGCCTGGAAATCCCCGAATGGTTCAGCTTCCCTGAGGTTGTGACCGAACTGCGCAAGACCAAACCGCCGCGCAGTCAGCAGGGTTTTACCGTATTCTTCACCGGTTTCTCCGGCTCGGGCAAATCGACCATCGCCAACGCGCTTATGGTAAAGCTGATGGAGATGGGCGGTCGTCCGGTGACCCTGCTGGATGGTGACATTGTTCGTAAAAACCTGTCATCGGAACTGGGCTTCTCGAAAGAGCACCGCGACCTGAACATCCGCCGCATCGGCTATGTGGCCAGCGAGATCACCAAGAACGGCGGCATCGCTATCTGTGCCCCAATCGCACCCTACGCCACGACCCGCCGCGCCGTCCGCGAAGATGTCGAAGCGTTCGGCGCTTTTTGCGAGGTTCACGTGGCCACCAGCATCGAAGAATGCGAACGCCGCGACCGCAAGGGCCTGTACAAGCTGGCGCGTGAAGGCAAGATCAAGGAATTCACCGGAATTTCCGATCCCTACGACGTACCTGCCAATCCTGAGCTGAGCGTCGAGACCGAGAATGTGGATGTAGACAACTGCGCCCACCAGGTTCTGCTCAAGCTGGAAAGCATGGGTTTGATTGCCGGATCGTAACCTGCGCAAAGAATCAAGCAAAAGGCCTTTGGTTTCCGGGGGCCTTTTTCTATTGAATTATAGTTCTGCCCGAATGGCGGCGACAGCGCGTCCTTCGAAATCACCAAATTCCGCCGCTTTGGACTGGCTGGCCCGCAGGGCATTTAGACGCGCGGCATAGTCTTCGACCGAAGCGGCTTGAATCGCACTCCGAATGTCGGCCTCGGAATCGCACAGGACCATCCCGGATGTGTCGAAGAAATCACCAATATTGGGACAGCCCCAATAGATCGGCACAGTCGAGCACAAAATCGCGTCTGTCAGCTTTTCCGAAAAGTAATTCCGCTCCCGCACATTCTCGATCACCACCGAATAGCGATATGGGGCTAGCCCGTCAGACTTCAGGTCAAACGGAGTATAGCCACGCCCCATAATAACGACATCTGCCCCGGATTCACGAACCCAGTCGATCACGGAATGGCGCAGCTGATGTCCTTCGAGATCACGTTTGGCCGAGGCAATCAGAGAACAGGATTTAGATTTCTCAACCAAAAGTTCTCGCCAATCAGGCACCATCGTCACGCCATAAGGCAGAAACACGGCGTTTGGGATACCTTGCAACAATACATCATGAAAGGTCAGCACCCGGAAGAACCGCCGCCACGTATAGCGCAACATGCGATCATGTTTGGCATGGATGGCCGAAGGCTCTCCCATCATCAAAGATATCCGCGCACGTGTTCCCCGACGAAGACGCAAATGTACGGTGGAATTGGGGTACATGATCAGATGGTCCGTGTGCGCAAGATCGCCCACTTTTTTTCCGATCAGACGATCCGGGCAACCTTCGGGCCAAGTCAGTTCCGACAAAGGAACCGTGGCCAGTTTCGGCCCCAACCGATGCCCATAGGGCAGTATGGCGATTGCAGGTTCTGTCATCATCCGGCATCTGGTAAATTAACCTGACCCCGCATAAGGATATGCCCGCGACCGGCGACCTTGATGCCTGTCATCGCATCCGATGGGCCAGCTCGGGTAACAGTCGCCTGACCGGGGCGCCCCATATCATGGCCTTGCTCGGCAATAAAAACGTCCTTTGGCATCAGCCCATGTTTCCAGAGATACGCCGCCATCGCACCAGTGGCAGATCCGGTAAACGGATCCTCGGGCGGGCTGGGCGGGGCCAACAGCAATCTCGAGAATGTATCGCCTGCTTTGGTCGCGCCTTTGAGCGTTACAAGAAAAGGTTCGGCCATATCGGAGCCGGAAAAGCCCGCCTTTTCGGCAATCTCGCGCAAAGGCCTTTCGACCAGTTTTGCCGCGCGCAGGGCGTCGTGATCACGAAGAACAGTGACACAGAAGGGCAGCCCGGTAGAAACAAATTGCGGCGGCGAGATGATCGCCTCTTTGGGCAGGCTGATGGCAGAGGCGACCAGCTCGGCGGGAACATAGGCGCCGAATTGTGGTGCAATCTGCGTCATCTCGATTTCATCACCGCTGATGCAGATCGAAACGATCCCCGCGCCGGTTTCAAGCGTCAGGGTATTGCCTTGCAGCATTCCTCTGGACTGCATTGCAGCTACGGTTGCGATCGTGGGATGCCCGGCAAAGGGGATTTCGCGACTGGCCAGAAAATAACGAACCCGGAAATCGGCGACATCGGACGGGCCAGTAAAGGTGCATTCAACCAAGGACGTCTCGCGCACATAGGCCATGCAGACGTCTTCGGACAGAGCTGCCCCACCATGAACAACAGCGCACCCATTGCCACCAAAGGCGCGATCGCTGAAGGCGTCTACCCAGTCAAAGTCGAACCAATTCATGTGTCGTGCACTCCGATATTCGAACCATCATAGGTTCGACTGTCTCGCCCGACAGGCCATGGATGTCACGAGGAAAACGTACGGAGGCCGCTTTAGTGCACGGCCACCGGTGAAAAATCATGCTCGCGCGCCAGGTTAAACGCCAGCTTGCGATCAGCAACCAGTGCCAGTTGCTGGCCGTCGGCATCGTGTACCGCATATAGCAGGCTCAGATCTCCGGCCTGTTCGCGAACTTCCCGAGGTAGATCGGCGACTTCAACTGTTTTGACATAGACGATCCGATCGCCTTCGGCGTTGATTTCAAACGGTGTATTCATTGCTCTTACCCCTTCCTTATGTTGATCGTTTGCACCACGGTTTCGGGCACGGCGCGGGTCAGATCCACATGCAGCAGACCATTTTCAATGATCGCTTCGCCAACCTCGACCCCATCGGCCAACACGAACATGCGCTGAAACTGACGTGCCGCGATCCCACGGTGTAGAAAGATACGTCCTTCGCTGTCGTCGCGCTGACGTCCCCGGATCACCAACTGTCGATCTTCGATGGTAATCGACAGGTCCTCTTCTGCAAACCCAGCCACAGCCAGGGTAATGCGGTAGGAAAAATTCGAGGTCTGTTCAATATTATAGGGCGGATACCCCTCATTTCCGGCCTTTGCAGACCGCTCCAGAAGGCGTTCCAACTGCTCGAACCCCAAAAGATGCGGGTATGAGCCCAGAGTAAGTTTAGACACGTATTTTCGTCCTTTATTGCCAAAGCGACGTGTTGTGCGGCCCCATTCTGGCAACCGCGTATAATAGAATATGGGAATATACAGCGATGTCCACAAGGTCTGGCCGGATCAAGCCTGACACACTATCTTGTGTGACAAGCACCACAACAACTCTGAGTCGCCAATGAACGCGCCCACCGATCTTTCGATGAAAACTGATGAGGTTCTGCGGGTAGAGCTGGAAGTTTTCCGCCGTCAACACCGTGATCTTGACGAAGCAATCGAGGCGCTTCAGGCCACTGGCACCTCGGATCAACTGACGATCAAACGGTTGAAAAAGCAGAAACTGCGCCTGAAAGACATCATTCGCCTGATCGAAGACCGCCTGACCCCGGATATCATCGCCTGAGACATCTGAACCGCATTGCCACAAAGGCGGATTTGGCTATAGTTCGCGCTCTTTCGGAAGGCAGGGACGCAAGCGGATGAGCGACGTTAAAGTGGGGATCATCATGGGAAGCCAGTCAGACTGGTCCACGATGAAAGAAGCCGCAGATATTCTGGATGAGTTGGGCGTGGCCTATGAAAAACGCATCGTTTCAGCGCACCGCACCCCAGATCGCTTGTGGGACTATGGCAAGACTGCTGTCTCGCGCGGATTGCAGGTGATCATTGCAGGGGCCGGCGGGGCCGCGCATTTACCGGGTATGATGGCCTCGAAAACACGCGTTCCTGTGATCGGCGTTCCGGTGCAGACGCGGGCACTGTCTGGCGTCGATTCGCTCTATTCCATTGTTCAGATGCCCAAAGGGTTCCCGGTTGCGACTATGGCGATCGGGTCGGCAGGCGGTGCCAATGCGGGATTGATGGCCGCTGGCATTCTGGCGCTGCAGGATAACGCTCTGGCCGACCGGCTGGATGCCTGGCGCGACGCGCTATCGGCCTCAATCCCCGAAGAACCCGAGGGATGAGCCGGATCGGATTCATCGGCACGGGCCATATTGCGGCCCCGATGGTGCGTTTTTTGGCCCGTAAAGGGCACGAGATCTCCGTGACAGAACGCAATGACCAGGTTTCAACCGCGCTAAAGGCTGAACTGGGTGTGTCTGTCACGACGCCACAGGCCGTGATTGATGCATCCGAGATCGTGTTCCTGTGCCTGCGCCCACATATCGCTGCGGACGTTCTGGCCGCCTTAACGTTTCGATCCGACCATCAGATCGTCTCGGTCATGGCAGCAGTTTCGAAAGATGAACTAACCGAGCTCTGCTCTCCGGCGCCGGCAATCGTGCAAACCATTCCGCTGGGATTTTTGGAAGCCGGTGGTTGCCCGCTTGTCGCTTTCGGCAACGATCAACTGCTGGCCGATTTGTTTGCACCGGAAAACCCGGTGATCAAGGTCGTAGATGAGGCGGCACTAAACGCACATTTCGCCATTTGCGCCATGGTCCCCGGCCTTCTGGACCTGATGGCGACCGGAGCAACTTGGCTGGGAGACACAACCGGAGACGCAGCCGGGGCCGAATTCTACACCACCCAGTTGGTATCGGGCTTTCTGCACGCGATGGATAAGAAGGCCGCAGGCCGCCTAGAGGCCGAACGCGATGCGCTGGCCACTGACGGCACGCTGAGCCTGCAAATGACACAGACCCTGCAAGATCAGGGCGCGCACAAGGTATTGCACGCAGCACTTGGCGCTATTGGCAAACGTTTGGAGAGTTGAGAATGGTGGAAATGCTTGCCCCCGGCGCGACAATCGGGATTTTGGGCGGCGGTCAACTGGGCCGTATGCTGTCCGTTGCTGCAGCCCGGCTGGGTTTTGTGTCGCATATTTATGAGCCCGGTGCGACCCCGCCTGCGGGTCATGTGGCGGATCGTGTGACCACCGCCTCTTATGATGATGCCGAGGCCCTCAAGGCCTTTGCCGAAGCAGTCGATGTCATCACCTATGAGTTCGAGAACATCCCCACCGAAGCACTGGACATTCTGGAAGTCCACCGCCCCATCCGCCCGGGGCGCGAGGCGCTGCGGGTCAGTCAGGATCGACTGAACGAAAAGGCTTTCTTGCATGGGCTGGGCCTGAATACCGCACCCTTCGCCGATATCACGGATCTGGACAGCCTGAAGGCTGCGATTGACCAGATCGGCACCCCTGCCATCCTGAAGACCCGCCGATTTGGCTATGACGGCAAGGGACAGGCCCGGCTACTCAGCCCCGATGACGCTGAAACTGCTCTGGCCGATATGGCGGGTGCGCCTGCGATCCTTGAAGGGTTTGTCGATTTCAGCCACGAAGTATCAATCATCGCCGCGCGCGGATTGGATGGTCAGGTCGCCTGTTTCGACCCCGGTGAGAACGTGCATCGCGATGGCATTTTGCATACCACCTCCGTCCCTGCCCGCCTGCCCGCAGCAAAGCGCACAGATGCGATCCTGCTGGCGGCAAATATCCTGAACGCCTTGGACTATGTCGGCGTCATGGGGGTCGAGTTGTTCGTGACTTCGCAGGGCCTGATTGTGAACGAGATCGCACCGCGCGTGCATAACTCGGGCCATTGGACACAGAATGGCTGCGCGGTGGATCAATTCGAGCAACATATCCGTGCCGTGGCAGGCTGGCCTCTGGGCGACGGGCAGCGTCATTCAGACGTGGTGATGGAGAACCTGATCGGCGACGATATGGACCGCGTACCTGAACTCGCGACCGAACGTGATATTGCGCTGCATCTTTATGGAAAGGCCGAGGTGAAGGCAGGCCGAAAGATGGGTCATTTTAACCGCATCACGCGGTAAATCAGCCTACAAACCGCGCGGCGATATCCCCGGCCATATAGCTGACGCGCCCGGCAGCCAGCGTTGCCGCGACACGGTTTGTATCTGCCTCCAGAATGACCAGATCGGCACGCTGCCCGGGGGTGAGCGTGCCGCGATCTTGCAACCCAAGTACGCGGGCTGGCCCTGACGACACCAGCGCCCATGCGCCCGCCATGTCCAGAAGGCCGGATTTGGCCAGCATCAAGGCTGCCCGGCGCGGGCTGGGATAGTGATAATCCGAGGCCAGTGCATCGCACAGCCCCATCGCAATCAGGTCCAGCGCGCTAACATTCCCTTTATGCGACCCGCCGCGCACCACATTGGGCGATCCCAGGATGATGTGATCCCCGGCGGTGCGGGCGGCCTCGGCGGCTTCCAGCGTTTCGGGGAACTCTGAAATCCGCGCGCCCCGCGCGCGCCAATCGGCGCGAGTTTGGGCTGTGGCGTCATCGTGGCTGCCCATCCGGACGCCCTGCTTTGTCAAAGCAGTACAGAGTACATCCAGTGCGGTATACACCTCATCCCGGCGAGCATGCATCGACAGCAGCATTTCGAAATGCACCTCGGGATTGCGACCGGCCTTGAGCGCCTGTCCGGTCAGACGCGGGGGCTTACGCCCCTCAGCCAGACGGTCATGCGGCAGGTGGTCGTTGAACACGACATAGGGCACCTGCCAAGCCGCAATCTTTTCTGCCAGTCCGGCGTAATTGTCCAGCATATGCGTTTCGAACCGAAGCTGGGGCATCAGATCGGTGACGGTGTGGTCCTTGACTGCCGCAATGGCATCAAACACCTGCCCTGCGAACTCAGGCCCGCGCACCCCACCTTCCCAACTGTAAAACTGGGCTAGAACGGCTGTGGTGATGCCATTGGCCGCCAGTTCAGCCTCGACCGAGAGGATCCCTTCGTTCATCTGCTTCATGGCACCGCGACGGGGCGCGATGTGCCGTTCAAACCCATCACCATGCAGGTCGATAATACCGGGCAGAACCAGATATCCTGACAGGTTGATCTGCCGCCCGGCAGGGCCTGTCTGAACCACGCCATCGGCAATAGACAGATCGGCATCCGTCAGCCCCTCGTCGGGCAGAAGAACCTCTGCACCGGTCAGGGTCAGGCTTAATGCGGTCATTGCGTGGACTCCGAGTCAGGTTCCGAGCAATCCTGTCCGATGCAGATCTCGTCAATAGCTTCCATCACCCCGTCAAGCCAGGTGATCTGCGGGTCGAACTGGCCGAATTCGATGAAGTGCAGGGCCTGAGCCATGACCCGCGGATTGTTCATCATAAACGTGTGGGTCACCGGCAGAACCAGGTGATCAGTCATTCCTTCGACCTTGGTGCTTTCAACCGAAACCTTACCGTCATCAGGCCCATCAATCAGTGAAGAAAATACCGGGTTTAAGGAGTTTTCGCCGGCGATAACACCTAGTTCAAAATCCACCGGCGGTAGACGACCCGGGATCCCTTCGGCGCCTGTGCCCAGTTGAAGGCCCGCAGGTCCGTTGAGATAGCCGAACACCTCCCACGCGCTAAGTTCATCGACCAGTTGGCTGCCCTGATTGGGCGGCCCCAGCATGACGACACGACCCAGGTTTTCCGGGCTATGATCTTTGAGCCAATAGCGCAACAAAATGCCGCCCATCGAATGTGCCACCACATTGACAGTGTCATCGCCACAAGACGCAAAGGCATCAGGAATGGTTTGTTCGGCCAGTTCGGGAATACCGATCTCGGTCGAGGGATAGCCCGGGCGCACAACCGAATAGTCATGTGACTTGAACAGCTGCTCCATCACGGTGAAAGAGGCCTCGGTCCGCGCAAGACCATGCAACAAGACCACGCATTTCGCGCTGGCCGCGGCGGGGAGCAGAAAGATAAGCAGGGCGATCAGAATTTTCATAAGCGCCAGATAATGCCTTAGCGCCGCTGATGAAAGCCCTACCCCCGCTGACGTAGCAGCACCGCCAGCGCGATGCCGCCCAACACCAGCGCTGCGCCAATCAAAAGCCGGGCCTCTGCTGTTTCGCTCAGCAAGAGGACACCGCCCAGAATAGCAATCACGGGCACGCTCAACTGCACCACAGCTGCAACGGTCGGTGCCAGTTGGGGCAAAACACGGTACCACAACGCATATCCCAGCCCCGAAGTGACCGCCCCGGATATTGCCGACAGTAGCAAACCGGTGCCCGTCATCTGCCAACCTCCGCCGAGCAACAGTAAAGCTCCGGCCGTCACCGGAAGGGCAATAACGAAATTCGCCGCCGTCCCGGCAAGCGCATTTGGCTCGGACCGTCCCGCCAGAGAATATGCTGCCCAGCCAATCCCGGCAGCGCACATCAGGGCGGCTCCGACCGGATCCACCTGAACCGTGCCCGACGGCCAAAGCACATAGGCGAGGCCACCCAGTGCAATCGCCGCTCCCAGAAGTTGCTGTCGTGTCGGTGAATTTCCAGTCACGGCAGTGGCCACGAACATCGTGATTTGCACCACCCCGAAAAGGATCAAGGCGCCCAGCCCGGCATCCAGTGTAAGATAGGCGATCGAGAACCCGATCATGTAAAGCGACAAGGCGCCAGCGCCAATGAACCGGCGAGGGCTGCGCAACGGCAGGCTGCCGCCACGTATCAGAACCAGCACCGCCAGCATCAGCGCCCCTGCCAGAACGCGCATAACTGCAAACCCGGCCGGGTCGCTATCGCCGCCTTCAACGGCCATCCGGTTCAGAATGGAGTTCGCTGCAAAGGCGCACATGGTGAGGGCGGTCAGAAGGAACAGTCGCATATCAACCCGATATCGGTTTCACACCGGTTTGGGTACTCACTTTCCTGAAGGGACCGGTTAGACCGTCGACCTCGGAACAGTTTGAGCCACAGTTTCAGTCAAAAGCGGCGTGTCAAAACGAAACGGGGTCGTCCGAAGGCGACCCCGTTCCTTAGCTCTGCAGCTCCCCTCTGGGCGGTTTGGCTAGGCTGCCAAGCGCCTGTGGGGCCGTCAGAATTCGCCTAAGCGAATTCGACGTTTTACATCATGCCGCCCATGCCGCCCATGTCGGGCATGCCGCCGCCAGCAGGTGCATCTTTCTGCGGCTTGTCAGCAACCATTGCTTCGGTAGTGATCAGCAAGCCAGCAACCGACGCTGCATCTTCCAATGCGGTACGGACAACTTTGGCCGGGTCAATCACGCCGAATGCGAACATGTCACCATATTCTTCAGTCTGCGCGTTGAAGCCAAATGCCACATCATCGCTTTCGCGAACTTTGCCAGCAACAACCGCACCGTCAACGCCTGCGTTTTCAGCAATCTGACGCAGCGGAGATTCGATGGCTTTACGAACAATGTTGATGCCCGCGTCCTGATCGGCGTTTGCGCCTTGCAGGGTGTCCAATGCTTTACCGGCCTGAACCAAAGCAACACCACCGCCCACAACAACGCCTTCTTGAACAGCAGCGCGGGTCGCGTTCAGTGCATCGTCCACACGGTCCTTACGCTCTTTCACTTCAACTTCGGTCATGCCGCCGACGCGGATAACAGCAACACCGCCTGCCAGTTTGGCAACGCGCTCTTGCAGCTTCTCACGGTCGTAGTCCGACGAGGTTTCTTCGATCTGGGTGCGGATCTGAGCAACACGTGCTTCGATCTCGGCTTTTTCGCCAGCACCGTCGACGATGGTGGTTTCGTCTTTGGTGATTTCGATTTTCTTGGCAGTGCCCAGCATGTCCATGGTCACGGACTCAAGCTTCATGCCCAGATCTTCGCTGATGACCTGACCGCCGGTCAGGATTGCGATGTCCTGCAGCATGGCCTTACGGCGATCGCCGAAGCCCGGTGCTTTGACAGCAGCAATTTTCAGGCCGCCGCGCAGTTTGTTAACAACCAGAGTTGCCAGCGCTTCGCCTTCAACGTCTTCTGCAATGATCAGCAGCGGCTTTTGCGACTGGATCACCTGCTCGAGCAGCGGAACCATCGGCTGAAGCGAGGACAGTTTCTTTTCGTGCAACAGGATCATGCAGTCTTCGAGGTCTGCAACCATCTTGTCAGCGTTGGTGACAAAATAAGGCGACAGGTAGCCGCGGTCGAACTGCATGCCTTCGACAACATCGGTCTGGGTTTCCAAGCCTTTGTTTTCTTCGACGGTGATAACACCTTCGTTGCCGACCTTCTGCATCGCGTCTGCGATTTGCTGGCCGATCTCGGTTTCACCGTTGGAAGAAATGGTGCCAACCTGAGCAACTTCAGCCGAGTCCTTGACTTCACGCGAGGCGTTCTTGATGCCTTCAACAACCTTGGCAGTTGCCAGATCGATGCCGCGCTTCAGGTCCATCGGGTTCAGGCCCGCTGCAACCTGCTTCAGACCTTCTTTGACGATGGACTGAGCCAGAACGGTTGCGGTGGTGGTGCCGTCGCCGGCTTCGTCATTGGTGCGGCTGGCGACTTCTTTCACCATCTGCGCGCCCATGTTTTCGAACTTGTCTTCCAGTTCGATTTCCTTGGCAACCGAAACACCGTCTTTGGTGATGCGCGGTGCGCCGAAAGATTTGTCCAGAACCACGTTGCGGCCTTTGGGGCCCAGGGTCACTTTGACAGCGTCGGCCAGGATGTTCACACCTGCCAGCATGCGGTTACGGGCATCGGTGTCGAACTTGACGTCCTTAGCAGCCATGTCGTTTCTCCTTGAGAAAATGTATTGGGTTGAAGATCAGAGGAAGCGCGTGGGCTTACTCGATGATCCCCATGATGTCGCTTTCTTTCATCATCAGCAGCTCTTCGCCGTTGACTTGGACCTCGGTGCCCGACCATTTGCCGAACAGGATCTTGTCGCCAGCTTTTACAGCCATTGCGATCAGCTCGCCGCTGTCCTTGCGTGCGCCTTCGCCGGTCGCAACAACTTCGCCTTCGCTGGGCTTTTCTTTTGCGCTGTCGGGAATGATCAGACCACCAGCGGTTTTCTCATCGCTTTCGGTACGGCGAACCAACACGCGGTCATGAAGCGGTTTCAATGCCATCTTTGCAGCTCCTTGGGCTCAAAGTTTATTTATCCTCCCCTCACCTTGCGGTGAGGCGTTAGCACTCGATCCTTGCGAGTGATAACGGCGTATAGCTAGGGGGTCGAAATCCCTGAGTCAACAAGCGTGAAGAATTTTTTATCCTTGGGACTCAGTCAGGCTGATCCCAGCTATAGGCCCAGTGCTTCAGTCCCTCTTGTCCGGATTCCGACAAGGCGTAGACACCTTTTTCAATTTTGTCGAACCAGCCATAATGGTTTTCGCGCATCAGCCGGGTCGCAATCGAAACACCGGTTGCCTTAGCAACATCTGCCCCTTTTGTGGCACCACATTCTGCAAGATGCGCCGCACAGCGCAAAGCATCCTGACGATAGGCGGTGACGAGGCCGTGGCGTGTGGCGCCGCCTGCGTTCGGATCACCTTCAAGCCTGTCAAACTCGCGCAGCAGCCGCGCTGTTTTGACCTTGTCCTTTCGCGGGGCGTAGGGCCCAGGGTCACAATGCACCTCGACAATGCCATCCGCCCGAACAGTTATCAGGCCAAGGCCCAACCTTCGACATAGCGCCGTGTTGTCCTTCAACGCCCGCCTGGCCGTGCGTCCGCGGGGCTTGAGAACACAGATATAGACATTTTCAGTAACCTTCAGTCGGGTGATTGCCTGGTGAAACAGCGCCAATGAGAAACGCAACTTCAACTCTACAATCACAGGCTCTTCACCCTCACGAACAGCCATGACATCGACCGCACCGACCTCGCCTTTGACGGTATAGCCCTGACGCTCTAACAGCGCCTTGATTGGGGGGTAGAGATCCTGCTCGCGGTCCATGTGGCTCATGCTATTCGAATTACTGTGGAATGCCAGACACAGATCAGGTCAGTGTCCATCCTGGCAGGTTGAACACCGGCCTTGGCCCCGGCAAGGTCGCACCCCATATAGGGATTGATCCAACCAGGATGGTACGATGCGTTTTTTGATCTTTTTGGCTTGTCTGCTGGTACCTTTCTCGGCCCAAGCGGCCTGCGAGGGGCGCGACCTGAGGTCTGACCTAAGTCCAGAGGCGCAAGCTGATTTGCAGCAGGCTTTGGCCGACTTCCCGTACCCGGAAGGCAATCACTGGATCGCGACAAAAGGCGATACAGTTCTGCATCTGATAGGAACGCTGCACACAAACGACCCGCGTATGGACGCCGTCACAGAAAGGCTGGAACCGACACTCAGCCAGGCGGATGCGTTCTATTTCGAAGTGACCCAGGACGAAATGACTGCATTTGAACAGGAACTGGCCAAAGACCTCAGCCCTGTTCTGATCACCTCAGGTCCCACCCTGATTGAGCTGATGCCGGAAGAAGACTGGGCCGCCCTGTCCAGCGGCCTGGCAGAGCGTGGCATCCCCAGTTGGATGGCTGCAAAAATGCGCCCCTGGTTTCTGAGCATGATGCTGGGTGTCCCCCCATGCATGACCGAGAATCCGGAAGCCAGCTATGGAATGGACGCGCGCCTGACCGACATGGCCGAAGCCCATGACATCCCCCAGTACTCTTTAGAGCAGATTGACGATCTGATGGCGATGTTTGACCAGCACCCGATCGAAAAGCAGGTGCAATCACTGATCCGCATGGCCAGTGCCTTTGAAAGCAGCGAGGATCAGCTGGCGACTATGGTCAATGCCTATCTGGAAGAAAAGCACGCAGAGATCATCCAATTTGCCAGACTACAGGGGCTTGAAACATCCGGTCTGTCGCAAGAGGTTTTCGACGAAGAGTGGTCCAGTTTCGAACAGCAACTTCTAGTCGGGCGCAACAACAACTGGATGCAGCACATATTGGCCATTCAGGACCAAACGGTGGTCATTGCTGTGGGCGCCGGACATTTGGGCGATGACCATGGTCTGTTGAACCAGTTGGAACAGGCTGGATACACGCTAAAACGTGCCGCTTTCTAGGCCCGGCCTTACCCTTCGTCGCAGTTTACGCAGGGGCGGGTGACAAGTGTGCCAGACCACCCTATAAGGCGCCCAAATCTACTCTCCTCAGGACGCTGAAATGACAACCCTCGTATTTGGACATAAATCCCCCGACACTGATTCCACTGGTTCGCCGATCCTGTGGTCGTGGTACATGAACGAAATCAAAGGCGAACAGGCCGAGCCTGTCCTGCTGGGCGAACCCAACACTGAAGCAGCCTTTATGCTACAGCACTGGGACCTGCCCAAGCCGCGCATCATCGCAGACGTAGAGGCTGACGCACCGGTTGTTATTGTCGACACGAACAACCCCGCCGAGCTACCCGCCAGCATCAACGGCGCCGATATTCGCGCCATTATCGACCACCATAAACTGGTCGGCGGTCTGGAAACCAAAGGCCCGATCGACATCACCGTGCGGCCGCTGGCCTGCACCGCCACTATCATGGTCGACATGATCGGCGACGATGCCGCCAAAATGCCCGATGCCATCAAAGGCGCGGCGCTGACCTGCATCCTGTCGGACACGTTGGAATTCCGCTCGCCCACCACAACCGCGCATGACCGCGCTGTGGCCGAAAAACTGGCCGCGGATCTGGGTCTGGACGTCTCGGCCTATGCTGCAGAAATGTTCGCGGCCAAATCAGATGTGTCCTCATTCTCGGACGCCGAGCTGATCCGGATGGACAGCAAGGAATACGAAGTCGACGGCACCAAATTCCGCGTTTCGGTTCTGGAAACCACAGCACCGGGTGTCGTGCTGGACCGCAAAGACAGCCTTGCGGCGTCGATGGCCGACGTAGCCAAAGAGGACGGTGTCGATCAGGTATTGCTGTTCGTGGTCGATATTCTGAACGAAGAAGCCACCCTGCTGGTTCCCAACGATCTGGTCAAAGCCGTGGCCGAGAAAAGCTTTGACGCCTCGGTTGATGGCGACGTGGTCGTTCTGCCCGGGATCATGAGCCGTAAGAAACAGATCATTCCGAACCTCAAGGTCTGATCCCAAAATCACCAAAGGCGCCTTGATCGGGCGCCTTTTTTGCTAGGCATTGCCCTTACTGGCCAAACACCACACGCACTGTCTTAGGCTCAAACGACACTCTTTGCAGATCAATGGGGGCCCATCATGACGCAGATCATCCACGCATTGCCCGAGGTTTCCAGCCGTTATAAGGCCCTGTTCGTCGATCTTTGGGGCTGTGTACACAATGGCATCACTGCTTACCCCGAAGCGGTTGCGGCCCTGCAGGCCTATCGCGCGCAAGGCGGCATTGTTGTCCTGGTGACCAACTCTCCCAAGCCGCGTGCTGGAGTCGCCACCCAGCTGGCGCAATTCAATGTCCCAGACGACGCCTATGACACGATTGCAACCAGCGGAGATTCGGCCCGGTCGGCCATGTTCCGGGGCGCAGTGGGCGAAAAGGTCTATTTCATGGGCGAATGGCAGCGGGACGCGGGATTCTTTGAACCGCTGAAGTTGTTGGACCACCCGATTCATATCGAGCGCGTGCCGCTGGCCGAGGCAGAGGGCATTGCTTGTTGCGGCCCCTTCGATCCCATGGCCGATCCGTCCGTGAACCGTGCTGATTTCCTGTACGCCAAACAAAAGGGGCTGAAGCTGCTTTGTGCCAATCCCGATATTGTGGTGGACCGCGGCGAGGTTCGGGAGTGGTGCGCAGGTGCATTAGCCAGGCTTTATACGGAAATGGGTGGCGAAAGCCTATATTTCGGAAAGCCTCATCCGCCGATCTATGATCTTGCCCGCCGCAGGTTGCAGGAACTTGGCCACGACATTCCCGATGGGGACATTCTTGTCATCGGAGACGGTCCGCACACCGACATTCTGGGTGGAATGGGGGAAGGCATTGATTCTCTTTTCATCTCGGGCGGGCTAGCCGCGGCCGAGACAAAAACCGAAGCACATCCGCATCATGAATCCCTAACTGATTATATTCAAAAGGAAAAGATAAATCCGACCTATACGATCGGCCGCCTTAGGTAGTCAAAAAAGGCTTGATTTTCTGCAGTTGCAAAGTAATAAAGTTTCCCAACAGGGGTGACTTTGATTTTTTTGTTGCCCGATGAATTCGAGTGAGGGCAACATGTTGGATAATCTTCCACGCGGCACGATCTGTATTGAAGACATCGAGATGGGCATGTCCCGTCACCTTCGCAAAGTGGTGACGGACGAGGATATCGAAATGTTCGCTCAGGTGTCGACCGACAGAAACCCCGTACATCTGGACGACGATTACGCCCGCGACACGATCTTCGAGGGGCGCATCGCGCATGGGATGCTGACCGCGGGTCTGATCTCGGCCGTGATCGGCGAGCAGTTGCCAGGCCACGGCACAGTTTACATGGGGCAGTCGCTGAAGTTTCTCGCTCCTGTTCGCCCGGGTGACATGGTCTATGCCGAGGTCAAGGTGATCGACATTGATTTTGCCAAGCGTCGGGTCAAGCTCGATTGTCACTGCGCAGTGGATGGCAAGAAGGTGCTGGTCGGCGAAGCCATGGTGCTGGCCCCGTCGCGCAAATTCGACTGAGCGTTTCCGGGGGTCTCAGACCCTTGAACAAGCGCGCCTGTCCCGCTAGGCAGTCGCTATGCGCATCATTCGTGACCTCCAATTCATCGAACCCCAAGATCGCGGCGCCAGCGTGGCGATCGGGAATTTCGACGGCGTTCATATCGGCCACCAATCTGTGATCGAACTGGCCCGCAGCGCCGCGCCGAGTGCACCTTTGGGCGTACTGACATTCGAGCCGCATCCCAGAGAATATTTCGCCCCGGACACCCCGCCCTTTCGCCTGATGCGCGGCAATGCCCGCGCGCACCGGTTAGCAAAACTGGGGGTCGAAAAGCTGTATGAGCTGCCGTTCAACGCCGCATTGGCTGGCCTGACGCCAAGGGAATTCGCCCGCAACGTGATCTGCGACGGGCTCGGCCTGTCGCATGTCGTCGTAGGTGCCGATTTCTGTTTCGGCAAAGGCCGCAGCGGCACCGCTGATGACTTGGTGCTCTTTGGGCAAGAGATGGGGTTCGGTGTCACCATCGCTCCGTTGATGGAGCGGTCCGAAAATGTCGTTTCATCCACTGCGATCCGTACTGCACTGACCGAGGGCCGCCCGCAGGATGCCGCTACTATGTTGGGTCACTGGCACCGGATCGAAGGCGAGGTGATCGGAGGCGAACAACGGGGCCGTGAACTGGGATTTCCCACCGCAAACATGTCCATTGAGGGGCTGCATCCGCCAAGATTCGGCGTCTATGCCGTTCTGGTCGATGTTCTGGATGGACCTCATCTGGGCAGCTATCAGGGCGCAGCCTCGGTTGGGACGCGACCGATGTTCAATGGTGAGGTCCCCAATATCGAAACCTTCCTGTTCGACTTCTCGGGCGACCTTTATGGCGCGACCCTGTCGGTGGGTCTGGTAGAATACCTGCGCCCCGAGATGACCTTTGACAGTCTGGACGGCCTGATCGCGCAGATGGATGCCGACTGCGACAAGGCCCGCGGCCTGCTGGCGGACCGATGACAACGGATCCGATCGACCGCACCGGCCTGGCCCCCAGGTTCTGGGAACGAAAACCGTTAACCCGCATGAACCAAGCTGAATGGGAAGCTTTGTGCGATGGCTGCGGCAAATGTTGTCTGAACAAACTGGAAGATGAAGACACCGGTGAGGTTGCGCTGACCTGCGTCGCCTGCCGTCTGTTGGATGACGAAAGTTGCCGCTGCACCCAATACGATATCCGCCACCAATTTGTGCCGGAATGTATCGTGATGACGCCGGGCAATATCAACGATCACGCCTATTGGCTGCCACAGACCTGTGCCTATCGCCTGTTGTGGGAGGGCAAACCCCTACACGATTGGCACCCGTTGATTTCGGGCACACCGGACAGCGTTCATGCCGCCGGAGTCTCGGTGCAGGGGCGGACCGTGTCCGAATTCGAAACTCCGCTGGAAGAGTGGGAAGATCATATCATCGAGGAGCCCAGCTAATGTACTTTGCCTCTGACAATTCGGGGCCGGTTCACCCGGCGGTCATGGAAGCGCTGAATGCTGCCAATCAGGGCTATCAGATGGCCTATGGAACCGACACCTTGATGAATGAGGTCCGGGATCGCATTCGCGGGGTGTTCGAGGCACCTGGCGCCGCCGTGTATCTGGTGGCCACCGGGACGGCCGCGAATTCGCTGGCGCTGGCGACGCTGGCGCAGCCGTGGGAGACGGTGTTCTGCTCACCCGTGGCACATATCCACGAGGATGAGTGCAACGCGCCCGAGTTTTACAGCGGCGCCAAGCTGACGCTGGTTCCGGGCGCGGACAAGATGGCGCCGGACGCGCTGCGCGGCTCGATTCTGGCCGAAGAAACACGCGGCGTGCATGGACCGCAGCGCGGACCTGTATCCATTACGCAGGTGACCGAACGAGGGTCTGTTTACACCCTGTCAGAATTGCAGGCGCTCTGCGCCGTGGCCAAAGAGTATGGGCTGCCAGTCCATTTAGACGGTGCGCGTTTTTCCAACGCCCTTGTTGCGTTGAACTGCTCACCCGCCGAGATGACGTGGAAAGCAGGCGTGGATGCGGTCAGTTTTGGCGGGACCAAAAACGGGCTAATGGGCGTCGAAGCCGTTGTCTTCTTTGATGAAAGCAAAGCCTGGGAATTCGAATTGCGCCGCAAGCGCGGGGCGCACCTGTTCTCCAAGCACCGCTATCTGTCCGCCCAAATGGCGGCGTATCTGCAGGATGATCTGTGGCTGACACTGGCCCGTCAGGCCAATAACAACTGCGCCCGTCTGACCGAGGGGTTGCGGGCCAAAGGTGCCTCTTTCCTGCACGCGCCGCAGGCGAATATGATTTTTGCCCAGTTTTCACGCGCCCAACACAAGCAACTGCATGCCGCAGGTGCTGTTTATCACTTGTGGGGGGCAGAGCTGGACGGGGCAGATGACAGCGAAATTCTAGCCTGTCGGCTGGTTTGTGACTGGTCCATCGAGCCTGCGCAAATTGATCGGTTCATCGCGCTCTTGTAACGAGGCGCCCGAAGCTTCAGGCAGTGGCAGGCAGTCTGTTCCAAAAAGCCTCGATCAGAGCGCCGGTCTCTGTCGGGTGAGAGATCGGAGCCATATGCCCTGCCCCTTCGATCACGGCGCTTTCGGCCATTGGAAGACGGGATTTCAATCCAGAGTTTATCGCGACCATCACTGGGTGGGTGAGCGCGCCATGCAGCAGCAATACCGGCATATTGGCGTGTGCGATCCGCTCGGGCCGTAGCAAGCCTTTGGAATCCATTATCAGTTCGTTTTCGACCTCGGATACCAGATGAATTCCACGCACCATCCCCGCCCGTGCAGTTTCGGGCATGTCTGACCAACGCGGTCCCCTATCTCCGGCCCACAACCGGTTGAACAGCCTTGCCGCCAGAGGTTCGTCGCCTGCTGCAAGCGCGTCCATACAGGGTTGGGCAACATGCGCGTATTCCGCCACAAGGTCCGGGGCATCCTGCTGTGCCACGGCAAAATACACCGGTTCGATCAGTACGACACTGCGAACCAATGTTGGGTGCTCGACCGCCAGCCGCAATGCAATCGCCGCGCCAAAAGAATGCCCAACCACGTCCATCGGCTCGGTCAGATGTTCAAGTGTGGCTTCGGTCAGCCGGTCATACAGATCCCCCTGGCGATCCCAGTCCGGGCTGCGCCCATGGGACAGCATATCCGGTGCAATAAAACTTGCCTGCCCTTTCATCGCCGCGGCTAGGCCTGCCCAGACCCCGGAATGAGCAATGGTGCAATGCAAGGCCAGCACAGGGCGATCACCCTGCCCCAACTGCGTGACACGCAGGTTCTGCGCAACGGCCATTATGTTGTCCTATCCCTTCAGCCCGGCCAGATGCCTGTCCAGATCGTCCAACCTGTCTTGGCCCCAGAACCGCTGATCGTCTTCCGTTATATAGAACGGAGCTCCAAAAACTCCGCGTTCCACGGCTTCTTCCAGATTGGCGGTATAGGTCTCAGCCCCGAGCAGCAAGCCGCTAACGGCCAGATCCGGGGAAAACCCAGCGTCAGCCAGGCAAGCGCGGATCACGTCGTCCTGCGCGATGTCCTTTTCCTCGGCCCAGCAGGCGCGCACAAAGGAATGCACCAGCTGCCCCACATTCCCCGACCCGTCCTGAATGGCCGCGATAATGGCATAGGAAGACGGCGCCGCATTGGTGGGCCAATGGGCCGGTTGCAGGTTGAACGCCATATCCAGCTTTTTTGACTGTCGCTGCATTTCTTGCATCCGGTATTCGATGCGCGAGATATGGCGGTCCTTGGGCGGAACACCTCCCGTACGTCCGAACAGGGCGACGATATCAAGCGGCTTGTAGTTGATTGTCGCACCATGTTTGGCCGCAATCTCCTCCAGGCGCAGTCCCGCCAGGTAGGTGTATGGTGAGAGTGTCGCAAAATAGTAGTCAATTTGGGCCATGTTCACTTTCTCCGCAGCGTTATCTTTGCTGGACGGTAAGGCCATGCTAAGCGGTGTCAACATCACGAATCTGTCACATTTGCCATTGCTGCCCGGGGACCTCAGCCGATGCCGACACTTCACGAACCCAAGTTAATCGCTGGGAACGCTAATCTTCCGCTTGCCGAATCCATTGCACGCCGAATGAGCCTGTATCGCGGCGTCGATCAGGGTCTGGTCGATGCCCGGGTCGAACGGTTTAACGACGGTGAAATCTTTGTCGAAGTGTTCGAGAACGTGCGCGGCGAAGATATGTTCATCGTCCAGCCCACCTCGAACCCGGCCAATGACAATCTGATGGAGCTGCTCATCATTGCTGATGCGCTGCGCCGTTCGTCGGCCCAACGGATTACCGCCGTGATCCCCTATTTCGGCTATGCCCGCCAGGACCGCCGCACCAAGGCCCGCACGCCAATCAGCGCCAAGCTGGTGGCCAACATGCTGACTGGCGCCGGGATCGAGCGCATCCTGACCATGGATCTGCACGCAGCGCAGATTCAAGGGTTCTTCGACATGCCTGTCGACAACCTTTATGCTTCGCCGATCTTTGCGCTGGATGTGAAACATCAGTTCAAGGACAGCCTCGACGAGATTATGGTCGTTTCGCCCGATGTGGGCGGCGTGGCCCGGGCGCGCGAGTTGGCCAAGCGGATCAACGCCCCGCTGTCGATCGTGGACAAACGCCGCGAAAAAGCAGGCGAAGTCGCTGAGATGACCGTAATTGGCGATGTCAGAGACAAGATCTGTTTGATCGTGGACGACATGTGCGACACGGCCGGTACCCTGTGCAAAGCGGCGCAAGTACTGCTGGATAATGGTGCGAAAGAAGTTCATTCCTACATCACACACGGCGTCATGAGCGGCCCTGCGGTCGAACGCGTGACCAATTCGGTGATGAAATCTCTGGTGCTGACCGACACGATCCAGCCGACAGAAGAAATTACCAAGGCCAAGAACATCCGCATCGTGCCCACAGCCCCGATCTTTACGCAGGCGATCCTGAATATCTGGAACGGCACCAGTGTATCGTCACTGTTCGAGGATAAGACCCTGACGCCGATCTACGAGTCGATGTATCATAGGGATTGATCGAACGCGGCGGCCCAAGGGCCGCCTCTTTTCTTTCTGCAATACAGGTCGGAGTTTACCGTGACAGCCTCAAAACGCATTGTTCTATCCAGCGACCATGCAGCTATCGAATTACGCCAGGCGGTCGCCTCTCATATTGCGGCCCAGGGATGGGACGTCGTCGATATCGGCCCCAAGACACCTGAGAGCACCCATTACCCTGTTCATGGCAAGGCCGCCGCCCAAGCAGTGGCTTCCGGGGATTGTCAGCTTGGCATCGTTCTGTGTGGAACGGGTCAAGGTATCATGATGGCGGCCAACAAAATCCCCGGCATTCGCTGCGGTGTCTGCTCGGATGCCTTTTCCGCACGCATGATCCGCCAGCATAACGACGCCAACATGCTGTCTGTCGGCGCCCGGGTCGTGGGTGAGGGTCAGGCGCTGGATATAGTGGATGCGTTCCTGTCAGCCGAATTCGAAGGCGGACGGCATGCACACCGGGTCGCCATGATAGAGGCATCGGACGAGTCCTAAACCCAAGGCTGGCTTCACAGAATATCCCAGTCATCCTCATGCGGCACTTCGCCGAACGCTGTCCAAGATATTCGGATGCGCGCGATGCGGGTATCCGACCAGGTACGAAACACCGCAGCAAATCCCTCGGGCGTGATGTCCTCGGCCTTGACCTCGGCGCGCAATGCCGAAGATGTATCAACATCCCACAGTGACACGCTGATCTGTACAACAGGCGCGGAACGGAATGGCTGGCTGAATTCTATGTCCGAGCGTCGTTCGCGCGGCCCCTCGCCTGTCCACATGTCGCCGCCATCTGCGAAGTCGGAGAACAGCACAACTTCGCCTTGGTCGATACCAATCGGATGGGTACTAAAAGTCTGCATTTTGTCGTCTTTTATAAAGAATTACGGAACCTTAGACCGCCCTTCATCCAAAATCACCACAAAAAAACGGCCCCGCACAGGCAGGGCCGTTTCTAAATCTACATGTCCTGAAACTTACAGGCTCATATGTGTCCCAAGAGCTTCCATATCGGCCAGCAGCTTGGCCGCATCGTCGACGACTGATTGATCGTCGCCGCCTTTGGCCGCGTCATGCGACGCACGTGCCTCGGCGATCAGATCGTCCAGATGCGCGCGGGTCACTTCAGAGACCGGAATGGCCTTTTCGGCCAGAACCGACATGCTGTCGCCATTGATCTGGGCAAACCCGCCGGTGACCAGGTATTCGCTGGACCCTTCGGGTGCCTCGACCTTTAGCAGACCGGGGCGCAACGTGGTGATGGTGGGGGCATGATCGGGCATCGCCGTCATGTCCCCGTCCGCGCCGGGAAGCTGGACCGCAGTCACCGCGAGCGAAGCAAGGCTCCGCTCGGGGCTGACGAGGTCAAAGTGCATCGTGTTTGCCATCAGGTGTGCTCCTTAGGCGGCTTCTGCGGCCATCTTTTCCGCTTTGGCGATCACTTCATCGATGCCGCCAACCATCAGGAAGGCTGCCTCGGGCAGGTGATCGTATTCGCCGGCCACAACGGCCTTGAACGACGCGATGGTGACATCCAGAGGAACCTGAACACCAGGCGAGCCAGTGAAGACTTCGGCCACGTCAAACGGCTGCGACAGGAAGCGTTCAATCTTACGGGCACGGGCCACGGTCAGTTTGTCTTCTTCCGACAGTTCGTCCATGCCGAGGATCGCGATGATGTCCTGCAGCGACTTATAGCGCTGGAGGATCTGCTGAACGTCAGTCGCAACGGTATAATGCTCTTCACCGACGATGGCCGGGTCGAGAAGACGCGAGGTCGAGTCGAGCGGGTCAACGGCAGGGTAGATACCCTTTTCTGAAATCGCACGGTTCAGAACGGTGGTCGCATCCAAGTGTGCGAACGAGGTGGCCGGCGCAGGGTCGGTCAAGTCATCCGCAGGAACATATACGGCCTGAACCGAGGTGATCGACCCGGATTTGGTCGAGGTGATGCGTTCCTGCATCGCGCCCATGTCGGTCGCCAGTGTCGGCTGATAGCCCACCGCCGAAGGAATACGACCCAGCAGAGCCGAAACCTCGGAACCCGCCTGCGTAAAGCGGAAGATGTTGTCGACAAAGAACAGAACGTCGGCACCGGTTGCATCACGGAACTGTTCCGCCAGGGTCAGACCCGACAGAGCGATCCGCATACGGGCTCCCGGAGGCTCGTTCATCTGGCCGTAAACCAGCGCGATTTTCGAATCTTCCAGCTTGTCGGGAACGATAACGCCGGATTCAATCATCTCGTGATACAGGTCGTTGCCTTCACGGGTCCGCTCACCAACACCGGCGAACACGGACACGCCAGAGTGCACTTTGGCGATGTTGTTGATCAGTTCCATGATCAGAACGGTTTTGCCAACACCGGCGCCGCCGAACAGGCCGATCTTACCGCCTTTGGCGTAAGGGGCCAGCAGGTCAACAACCTTGATGCCGGTCACCAGAACTTCGGATTCAGTGGCCTGATCCGCGAAATCCGGCGCGTCCTGGTGGATGGAGCGCGTTTCGGTGGTTTCCACGGGACCTTTTTCGTCGATGGGCTCGCCCACAACGTTCAGGATACGGCCCAGGGTGGCGTTGCCGACCGGAACCGCGATGGGTGCGCCGGTGTCCGTGACTTCGGCACCACGTACAAGACCTTCTGTCGCGTCCATCGCAATGGTGCGGACAGTGTTTTCGCCCAGGTGCTGTGCCACTTCCAAAACCAGCTTCTTGCCGTTGTTGGTGGTGTCCAGCGCGTTCAGAATTTCAGGCAGTGCGTCATCGAACTGCACGTCGACGACGGCCCCGATAATCTGAGTGACTTTGCCTTTTGCATTCGCCATGTTTCGTCTCCGGTTTGTCTCTACAGCGCTTCGGCGCCGGAAATAATTTCAATCAGCTCGTTGGTGATCACGGCCTGACGCGAACGGTTGAACTGGATCGTCAGCTTGTCGATCATCTCACCCGCGTTGCGTGTCGCGTTGTCCATCGCGGACATCCGTGCACCCTGTTCCGAGGCCCCGTTTTCGAGCAGTCCCGAGAAGATCGCAGTCGCAACCGCCTTGGGCAGCAGATCGGCCAGGATGGCCTCTTCGCTGGGCTCGTAATCAAAGACCGCGCCGCTGTCGTCCCCTTCGACATCCTCGAACGAGGCAGGGATGATCTGCTGTGCCGTCGGGGTCTGGCTTACGACGTTGACGAACTTCGAGTAGAAGATCGTGGCTACGTCGAACTCACCCGCGTCGAAACGGGACAGGACGTCTTTTGCGATGTCCTGCGCGTTGGTATACCCCAGACGTTTGACCTCGCTCAGATCGACATGGCCCACGAACAGGTCGCCAAAGTCGCGCTTGATTGCATCACGACCTTTTTTGCCAACGGTCAGAATTTTGACCGTCTTGCCTTTTGCCTTCAGCTCGTAAGCTTTGGCGCGGGCCAGCTTGGCGATGTTCGAGTTGAAGCCGCCACACAGGCCGCGTTCAGCTGTCATGACAACCAGCAGATGGACATCATCACTGCCCGTACCACGGAGCAGCTTGGGGGCGCTGTCGCTGCCCCCGACCGATGCCGCCAGCCCCGCCATCACGGCATTGAACCGTGCGGCATAGGGGCGCGAGGCTTCGGCAGATTCCTGGGCGCGGCGCAGTTTTGCGGCCGCGACCATCTGCATGGCCTTGGTGATCTTGCGGGTCGATTTGACCGACTCGATCCTGTTTTTTAGATCCTTAAGATTTGGCATGTGCCCGCCTCTCCCTTAAGCGAAGGTTGCGGCGTATTCGTCCAGCGCAGCCTTGATCTTGTCGGAAGCATCACCCTTGATCTTGGGATCTTCGTCCGTGATCCACTGAAGCAGATCCGCGTGCTTGCCACGCAGATGCGCTAGCAGACCAGCTTCATAGCGGCCAACTTCGGATACGTCGATCTTGTCGAGGTAACCGTTGGTTCCGGCGAAGATGACGCAAACGATTTCAGCGTTGGTCAGCGGTGAGTACTGCGGCTGTTTCATCAGCTCGGTCAGACGCGCACCACGGTTCAGCAGCTGCTGGGTTGCGGCGTCAAGGTCGGAACCGAACTGCGCGAAGGCAGCCATTTCACGGTACTGAGCCAGTTCCAGCTTAACCGGGCCGGCAACCGACTTCATCGAGTTGGTTTGAGCCGAGGAGCCCACACGCGAAACCGACAGACCGGTGTTCACAGCAGGACGGATACCCTGATAGAACAGCTCGGTTTCCAGGAAGATCTGGCCGTCGGTGATCGAGATCACGTTGGTCGGAATAAACGCCGAAACGTCGCCACCCTGGGTTTCGATAACCGGCAGAGCCGTCAGCGAGCCCGCGCCAAAATCTTCGTTCAACTTCGCCGAACGCTCCAGCAGGCGGGAGTGGAGGTAGAAAACGTCGCCAGGATAGGCTTCACGTCCGGGCGGACGACGCAGCAGCAGCGACATCTGACGATAGGACACGGCCTGTTTCGACAGGTCATCATAGATGATCAGCGCATGGCGGCCATTGTCACGGAAGAATTCGGCCATCGCGGTCGCGGCATAAGGTGCCAGGAACTGCATCGGCGCCGGGTCGGACGCGGTTGCGGCCACAACAATCGAATATTCAATCGCACCGGATTCTTCCAGTTTCTTCACCAGCTGAGCAACGGTCGAACGCTTTTGGCCGATGGCCACATAAACGCAGTACAGCTTCTTGGACTCGTCGTCGCCTGCTGCTTCGTTGTACACTTTCTGGTTCAGGATCGCGTCCAGAGCAACGGCAGTTTTACCGGTCTGACGGTCACCAATGATCAACTCTCGCTGGCCACGGCCAATCGGGATCATCGCGTCGACCGATTTCAGGCCGGTTGCCATCGGCTCGTGAACCGATTTACGCGGGATGATGCCCGGCGCTTTGACGTCTGCAACGCCGCGCTCGGTGGATTCGATCGGGCCCTTGCCGTCCAGCGGGTTGCCCAGGCCGTCAACAACACGACCCAGCAGACCGTTGCCGATTGGCACGTCCACGATCGAGTTGGTGCGCTTAACAGTGTCACCTTCTTTGATGTCACGGTCAGAACCAAAGATAACAACACCGACGTTGTCGCTTTCCAGGTTCAGCGCCATGCCCATGATGCCACCGGGGAATTCGACCATCTCACCGGCTTGCACATTGTCCAGGCCGTATACACGGGCAATCCCGTCACCGACGCTCAGCACGCGACCGATTTCGGCCACTTCGGCTTCCTGACCAAAATTCTTGATCTGGTCCTTCAGGATTGCAGAAATCTCTGCAGCTTGGATTCCCATTTATCCGACCTCTTTCATTGCATTCTGTAGGGAGTTGAGCTTGGAGCGGATCGAGCTGTCGATCATCTTCGAGCCCACTTTAACGACAAGACCGCCGATGAGGCTTTCATCAACGGTCGCATTTATTGTCACGGTCTTGCCCACACGCTCGGACAGCGTTTTGGACAGTTTATCCATCTGTGTCTTAGTCAGCGCCTTGGCCGAGGCGACATCGGCGGTCACTTCGCCACGCTCTTCGGCCAGCATGTCGCGCAGAACCTGCACCAGTTGCGGCACAACGAACAGACGGCGTTTCTGCGCCATCAAACCCAGCGTGTTGCGCAGGATGGCGTTCAGACCCATCTTGTCGGCAATCGCTGTAATCGCGCCTTCTTGTTCAGCGCGCGAAACCAGAGGCGAGGCGATCAGGTCGCGCAGATCGGCACTGTCGCCCAATGCTGCTGCCAGATCGTTGATTCCGGTTTCCAGACCTGCGAGGTCTTTATTCTCTTTAGCGATCTCAAAAATCGCTGTGGCATAGCGCTCGGCGATGCCTGTGGAAATCGAAGCTGGTTCGGACACGTCCACCCTTCCGATATTTTGGGCCCCGAATTCGCGTTGCGGCAGCTACCCGGGGGCGTGAAGAAACCCCGTCCATAAGGCCGGGGATCAAAATCAACGGGGATGTAGCAGAGGTAAACCCAGCTAGCAACATATTATCACCATGGGCACCTTATCCACAAAGCGTTCTATTTCAGATACTTAGCTTGGGTGCGACCCTTTTATACGGCTGATGAGGGTGAAAAATGTTACCAAACCGCAAGGTTTTGCGATTCCTGCAGCCATTTTCGCGTGTTTCGGCGTTATGATGGAAGCTAGTACAGGCGTTGCGCTAGGCTGGCTTGAGCAGGCCATCCAGCGCCTTGATCTGACGGCGCCCTGTCGCTTTGGTGACGGTTCCGCTGGGCGGTCTGATTTGCTTTGTCGCCTCAACCATCAGAACGCCGCCTGCCATGATCGTCGGCAAACGCTGGCCAGTTTTCTCTATCAGGCTGCCGGATTTCAACCAGAACCGACGGAAGGACGGAGGCAAATACAAGGCGGAACGATAGTTATCCGTCATAAAGTGATGCGCTCTAAGCTGACTTTCCAACTGCGAGGCAGAATAAGGGCGCCCGAATCCAAATGGCGTTCGATCGGTCCGTGACCACAGCCCCGCACGGTTCGGTACGATAAAAAGCGCCCGTCCACCGGGACCAAGCACACGCCAGCATTCCGCCAGCAATTCGGCGGGACGTTGTGACGTTTCAAGCCCATGCATCACCACCAGCTTGTCCACATGACCCGTTTCAATCGGCCACAAGGTCTCTTCCGTCAAAACAGATACGTTGGGCATTCCCGCAGGCCAGGGCATCACCCCCTGCGGCCCGGGCATCAGCCCGATGACGCGGCGCGCATCTTTCAGGTAGGGCCGCAACAACGGCACAGCAAAGCCAAACCCTACGACGGTTTGACCCTTGGCCTCGGGCCACAGATCAATCATTCGCCCACGAATGGCCGCCTGCGCTGCACGACCAAGAGTGCTGCGGTAGTAGAAATTCCTCAGATCCTGCACATCAAGATGCATTGCGGACACCTGGCCAATCGGATTAGCTGAGCGCAGTCTAGCAACGAAAGGGCAAAAGGCCATGCCTCTTGAGATCGTCACCATCCCATGTCTCAGCGATAACTACGCATTTCTGGCGCATGACGCGGTTAGCGGCAACACCGCATTAATCGACGCGCCTGAAAGCGGCCCGATTCTGTCAGAACTGGAACGACGTGGCTGGGGCTTGTCTCATGTGTTGCTCACGCATCACCATTTCGACCATGTCGACGGGTTGCCGGCCATTTTGGAACAGCACCCGGCGACGGTGATCGGCGCGGCAGCCGACGCACATCGCCTGCCACCCTTGGATCAACAGGTCAATGACGGCGACAGTTTTGAAATCGGCGGGGAACCCGTCCTTGTTCTGGACGTTTCGGGGCATACTCTTGGTCATATCGCCTTTCACATGCCGCAAAGCGCGGTGGTCTTTACCGCCGACAGCCTGATGGCAATGGGTTGTGGACGCCTGTTTGAAGGCACCGCACCGCAGATGTGGGAATCGCTGTGTAAACTGAGCGCCTTGCCGGATGACACGCTGGTTTGTTCAGGGCACGAATACACGCAGTCCAACGCCAAATTCGCTCTCACCGTCGATCCAGGAAATTCTGCGCTGCAGAAACGCGTCGCAGAAATTGACAGCACCCGAGCCGCCCAACAGCCTACGGTTCCCTCCACTCTGGCGTTGGAAAAGGCCACTAACCCCTTCCTGCGCGCTGCTGACCCGGCGATTCAGGCGCATCTGGGTATGGCAGGCGCCGAACCAGCCAAAATTTTTGCTGAAATCAGGGCTAGAAAAGATCGGTTTTGATACCTATTTCACCTACTTCACAGCCACGGTCACAACAAATGTGACTGTCAAGAGCAAGAAAACCCTTGAAGCCGGGCTCCGATCAACCAAACTCTAATAGTATGAGGACATGGTTGGGATGGGGATCCGGCCTTCAGCCCGCCCCCTTCTGACCCAAGACAGAGGAGCACCCGCGTGCCTTCATTCTCGAGCACACTAGAACAAGCCATCCACGCGGCCCTGGCGGCTGCGAATGAACGGCGACATGAATTCGCAACGCTGGAGCATCTGCTTCTGGCATTGTTGGAAGAGCCCGATGCGATCCGCGTGATGAAAGCCTGCAGCGTCGATCTTGACGAGTTGCGCAGCACTCTGGTGGAATTCATCGACGAAGACCTTTCGAACCTTGTCACCGATATTGACGGGTCCGAGGCTGTACCGACAGCCGCTTTCCAACGTGTGATCCAGCGCGCTGCGATCCATGTTCAAAGTTCGGGCCGGACCGAAGTGACCGGGGCGAATGTTCTGGTCGCAATCTTTGCCGAACGCGAAAGCAACGCAGCCTATTTCCTGCAGGAACAGGATATGACCCGGTACGATGCGGTGAATTTCATCGCCCATGGTGTGGCCAAGGACCCGGCCTACGGCGAAAGCCGTTCGGTATCGGGCGCGGATCAGGCGGAAGAGGAATCTCCGGCCAGCACTGCCGATGGCGAGCAAAAAGAAAGCGCGCTGGGGAAATACTGCATCGACCTGAACGCGAAATCGCGCGCGGGCGATATCGACCCGCTGATCGGTCGTGCTGATGAGGTTGAGCGCTGCATTCAGGTGTTATGCCGCCGGCGCAAGAACAACCCGCTTCTAGTCGGTGATCCGGGCGTTGGCAAAACCGCAATCGCAGAGGGACTGGCATTTAAGATCATCTCTGGCGAGGCCCCCGATGTCCTGTCAGAAACCACCATCTATTCGCTGGATATGGGTGCATTGCTGGCGGGCACCCGCTATCGCGGTGATTTCGAAGAACGCCTGAAAGCGGTCGTGACCGAGCTTGAGGATCACCCAGACGCGGTTCTGTTCATTGATGAAATCCACACCGTCATCGGTGCCGGTGCCACCTCGGGCGGGGCAATGGATGCCTCGAACCTGCTGAAACCGGCCCTTCAGGGTGGAAAACTGCGCACTATGGGTTCGACCACCTACAAAGAGTTTCGCCAGCATTTCGAAAAGGATCGCGCGCTCAGCCGCCGGTTCCAGAAGATTGACGTGAACGAACCTTCGGTCGAGGACAGCGTAAAAATCCTGCGCGGTCTGAAGCCCTATTTCGAAAAGCATCACGAGATCAAATATACAGCCGACGCGATTAAAACCGCGGTCGAGTTGTCAGCACGCTACATCAATGACCGCAAGCTGCCCGACAAGGCGATCGACGTGATTGACGAAGCCGGTGCAGCCCAGCATCTAGTTGCTGAAAGCAAGCGCCGCAAGACCATCGGCGTCAAAGAGATTGAGGCCGTTGTTGCCAAGATCGCCCGCATTCCACCCAAGAACGTCACCAAGGACGATGCCGAGGTTCTGAAAGACCTTGAAAAGTCGCTCAAACGGGTGGTCTTCGGACAAGACGTGGCGATTGAGGCGCTGTCCAGCGCCATCAAACTGGCGCGCGCCGGTCTGCGCGAGCCGGAAAAGCCCATCGGCAACTATCTGTTTGCTGGCCCAACCGGTGTGGGAAAGACCGAAGTCGCGAAACAGCTGGCGGATACGCTGGGAGTGGAACTGCTGCGTTTTGATATGTCGGAATACATGGAGAAACACGCGGTCAGCCGCCTGATCGGTGCGCCTCCGGGCTATGTCGGGTTCGACCAAGGCGGTTTGCTGACTGATGGCGTCGACCAGCATCCGCATTGCGTTCTGCTGCTGGATGAGATTGAAAAAGCCCACCCGGACGTGTTCAACATCCTGCTGCAAGTGATGGACCACGGAGAGCTGACCGACCACAATGGTCGCACGGTGAACTTCCGCAACGTGGTGCTGATCATGACCTCGAATGCAGGGGCGCAAGAACAGGCAAAGGCGGCCATCGGCTTTGCCCGCGACCGCCGCGAAGGTGAGGATACCGCCGCGATCGAACGTATGTTCACACCGGAATTCCGCAACCGTCTGGATGCTGTCATTTCCTTCGCGCCGCTGCCGAAAGAGGTCATCCTGCAGGTGGTCGAGAAGTTCGTGCTGCAGCTTGAAGCACAGCTACTGGACCGCAATGTGACCATCGACCTGACGCCAAAAGCCGCCGAATGGCTGGCCGACAAAGGCTATGACGACAAGATGGGCGCACGCCCATTGGGACGCGTCATTCAGGAACACATCAAGAAACCTCTGGCCGAGGAGCTGCTGTTCGGCAAGCTGGCCAAGGGCGGTGTCGTTCGTGTCTCGGTCAAGAAGGGAGAGCTGGATCTGGACATTTTTGGCCCCGATCAACCGCGCATCCCTGGCGACAAACCCCCGCTTCTGACTGCAGATTAAAAGCAGCGCATCAAATCAAAGCCCGGCTTCTACGCCGGGCTTTTTTCTTGCCCGAGCCGAGTCACCTGTCTCAAAAGAAAATCTCAGGGGCGCCCGGAAAACCACCCAACTCTGACAATGGGCCTTCCTTGCTGCAATCAGCGCTCTGTCAGCTTCAATTCGATCCGGCGATTCTGAGCGCGCGCTTCTGGGGTGTTTGCGGGGTTGAAGGGTTGGAATTCACCAAAGCCATTGGCCGCCAGACGTTGCGGTGGAATACCCAACGCATCGACCATATAACGGACAACCGACAAGGCGCGTCCCTGGCTAAGCTCCCAGTTGTCCCGATAGCGGCCAGTTCCGGCCAGCGGGACATTGTCGGTATGGCCGTCAACGCGAATAACCCAGTTCAGGCCTTCGGGAATTTCAGCCGCGACACTGCGCAGTATATTGGCCACCTTGGCGATCTCAAGCTGACCCTTGGGCGACAGCACTGCTGATCCTGTATCGAACAGTACTTCGGACGAGAACACAAACCGATCGCCTTCGATCCGAACGCCTTCCTGATTACCCAGCACATCGCGCAACCGGCCGAAAAATTCAGAGCGATATCGCTGAAGATCCTCGGCCTGCGCCGTAAGTTCTTGGTTCTGGCCCGAAAGGGCTTCGGCCTCGGCCTCAAGCCGGGCGCGCTCGGCCTCTTCCAACAAACGGCGGCGACGCTCTTCCGAGGCGGCGCGGGCGAGTGCGGCGTTCAGATCCTGACCCAATGTTTGAATACGAATATCAGCGGCGGCGTTGCGGTCTTCGTAATCGTCCAGCAAGGCCTGCAATCCACCCAACTGCTCGCGCAGGGCTGCCATCTGCTGGTTTAGCAAGGCAGTCTGACGCTGCGCCTTTGCTGAAACGGCTTTCTCGGCAGAGATTGCCTCACGCGCAACGGCCAGCAAGGCTGCGCGTTCTTCGGCCAATGTACGCTGTATCTGCTCCGCTGTCAGAGCGTCGGTTTGGGCGGCCAATGCCGCTTGCAGCTGGGCCTGCAACTCCTGACTATCAAGTTCACCAAATTGCCGCTCGAGCTCAGCCTTGGCAGCTTGCGCAGCGGCCAACAGGGTCAGGGTTTCTTCGGCTTGCTTGCGTTGCGCTTCCAGAGCCAGCGTCATAGCGGTCAGTTCCGCATCCGCGTCCTGCAGACGATTGCGCAGGTTTTCGGCAGCCGCAGCTTCGGCCAGGCGCGCGGCCTCTTCGGCGTCAAGCTGGCCTTCAAGCTCGGTGACCAATGCGGCCTGCGCGGCCTCATTTTGTTCCAGATCCGCCACCAACGCTTCAAGCGCTTCGCGGCGGGCAGCATCAAGCCGGGCGGCCTCGGCCTGGGCATCGACCTCGGCACGGCTTTGGGCAAGGGCCAGGTTCAGGGCCTCTTGTTCATTCAGCAATTCCGAACGCTCAGATTCCAGTGAGGCGATAACCCCCAGCGACCGCTCCTGATCGGCCAACAGAGATGCGACCTGTGCTTCGAATGACGTGATCCTGGTTTCCGCCTGCGCCAGATCTTCCTCGGCCTGCGTCAGGGTCGCATTCAGCGCCCCTAACCGGGCCTGAAGGCGGCTGTTTTCCCGTTCTTCCAACCCAAGCGCACCCGCAAGGGCCGCCACTTCGCCGGACAGGGCGGTCAGTTCATCCTCTTGCCCCGAAATCGTCTCGCGCAGCACGAATTGCACCACCATGAAGATGGTCAACACAAAGGTCAGCACCATCAACAGCCCGGTCATCGCATCCACGAAACCCGGCCAGACCGACCCCTGAAACCGCTGACCTGTGCGACGGGACAGAGCCATGGATTACTCTCCTTCCGGAGCGGTTCGAACGGCGCCTCGGGGCAATGTAAGAGCTTTGACCAACAGTTCGATGTCCTTGCGCAGCTCGCTCATGCTTTCTTGGCGGCCTGCAGAAATTTCTTCGAGGATACGCAGCAACTGAACATCCATCGAGCGCAGGCGCATGCGGCTTTCTGCGTCTATTCCTTCGCTGGTCCCCTGTTCCCGCAGATGATCCAGCAGAGCGTCCTGCCCCAGTGCGACACGTTCCAGCGCAGCGGTGACATTCTCGGTCTCAGACTGACGCTGGTTCATATCTCCGATTGCGCCGACAAGATGCCCCAGCTTGCCCGACAGCTCGGCCCGGTCGGTTTCCTGCGCCGAAAACAAGTCCTGCAGGGCGTTCATCTGTTCGGACATTGCATCCAGAACCGGTGTCAGAACCGCCAGTTCGGTGCTGCTGCCGTCATCGCCTGCTGCAAAGCCGACACGGGTGATCGAGGACAACCATTCTTCGAGCTCTCGATAAAACCGGTTCTGCCCGTGGCCCGCGAACAGTTCCAGCAACCCCACAATCAGCGATCCGGCAAGGCCCAGCAACGAAGACCCAAAGGCCACGCCCATTCCCTGCAGTTGGGTTTCAAGGCCAACCATCAGGCGATTGAACACGGCCAGCCCTTCTTCGCCATCCTGCGGATTGAGACTGCGGATCGTGTCGACAATAGCGGGGACCGTCGTGGCCAAGCCAAAAAACGTTCCCAAAAGCCCAAGATAGATCAGAACATTGGTGATATAACGCGTGATCTCACGCTCTTCCTCGACCCGTTCGGCCACCGAATCCAAAATAGACCGGGTCGAACTGGAACTGATCTGCGACCGCGCACCCCGGTCCCGCAGCAGCGACGCCAGCGGTGCCAAAAGCTGAGGCGTGCGCGCGTCCTCATGAACAACGCCACCAACGAAGGACTCGATCCAGCGCACCGAACCGATCAACTGTGTCACCTGATAAAAACAGGCAACTACGCCGACGAAAAATACCAGAAGGATAAAACCGTTCAGATACGGGTTTGCATAGAAAACCGGCAAAACGTAAGGCAGCGCCATGAAGATGCCCATACCAGCCAGGCCGATCGCCACAAGCATCGTTACGATCTGACGAATGGGTTGCGAGAAATGCGGTCTCGCGCCCTGTTGTGCCTGCGCCATGCGCGTTTTTCCCGGTTCTTTTCTGCTCTGACGCGAATCTACCGAAAATCTGCCGGTGACGCCAAGGGTTTATGAGGTAATGCTTCGCACCCGTTGCGCTAACCACTCAAGATCGGGATCACGCAGACCAATCTCGGTCAGATGTTCAGCTGTGTTATAAAGGTATTCGGTATTTGGACCGCGCCCGCCGACAGCATGGGCAATGATCTGCGCCTGGTCTTCCAACGGCATGCCCCCGCAATACTGCACGTGATCTGCGTCGATAACATAGGTGACAGCCGTTACGACCTCGTCCGTTTCCAAATGCACATCAAGCATCTTTTCGACATAGGCCGACGAGATCAGCTCGCGCTCGCGCAGTTCATGCAAGGTACGCTCTTCGTGGCCTGCCTCGACGGCGAGGGCCAGACCTTTGCACAGGGTGTCACGCTGTTCATCCAACGCCAGAACAAGGCCGGGTTTCTCTTCGGTTCCGCGGTGATGAATCGAACTCATGCAGAAAGACCGCGCATATCCATTCAGGGTTGCGCGTTCGCTGCGGGACACGGGAAAGCCGGGATTCCACAGCAGCGACCCATATCCGAAAACCCACATCGTCATAGCACTGGTCCTTGCCCGTTTGCGCCTATAAACATCAATTTCAAGGCGGGAAAAAGGGCCATTAGCAATGCGCGGGCTAATACGAGTAGTCATTTTCATCACTGCGATCTGGAGCGCCTATTGGTTCGTCGCCGGATATGGATTGCGCAACGCGATCACAACTTGGTTCGACAACCAACAAGAAAGAGGCTGGCTGGCCGATTTTTCGGACGTAGCCACAGCAGGCTATCCATTCAACCACGTCACCCGACTGAACAGCCCCGCTCTGGCCGACCCGGTCAACGGCACCGCCTGGAGCGCCGACTGGATCGAATTCCAAAGCCCCGCGATCTGGCCGGGTCGACAGGTTCTGCGTTTCGCGGAAACGCCGCAGCTGCTGTCCTATTTCGATCAAACGTCGACCATCGTTGCAGCTGACCTGCAGGCCGAGCTGCAGTTGCAACCTGGTGTCGCGCTGGTGCTAGAGAAAATGTCTCTGACTGCCGGACCATGGTCCGTTGCCAATGATGCTGATTTGCTAGCAGCGGGAACCACGCTTGGTCTGGTGATGGAGCAAACCGAAAATCCTCAAGCCTATGCGATCAGCGCGCGGATCGATGGCTTTTCCCCCGGCGATGATCTGCGCGCCATGATGCATTCCGCCACCACACTGCCCCAGACATTCGATGCGCTGGAAATGGATATGGTCGCCACCTTTGACAAACCGTGGGATCGATCTGCACTGGAACAAAGCCGACCTCAGCCCACCCGGATCGACCTGCGTCTGGCTGAGATGAAATGGGGTGCATTGCGCCTGTTCGCTGCCGGAGAGCTGGACGTAGACGATCAGGGTATTCCTACCGGAGAGATTTCGATCAAGGCCGAAAATTGGCGTGAGATGGTTGCCATGGCCAACGCCGCAGGGGCCCTGCCCGATCAGGCGGTAGACCCTGTGACACGTGCCCTGAAATTCATGGCTGGCTTGGGGGGCAATCCCGATTCGCTGGATCTGCAGTTGAACTTCCGTGAGGGCTATGTGGCGCTTGGCCCGCTACCCCTTGGTCCGGCCCCGCGGTTGATCCTGCGTTAACGGCAGTACGGGCCACGGCGATACCGGGCTGTGTCCAAGTGAAAATGATCCCGGTGATACCGGTCCGCATTCGGGCCAAGTACCGTTCCGAACGGCCCGCAGGCGGCGCGCCAGATCTTGGTCAGTTGCTTCTTTGACGGGTTCTTGCGCCAACCGTTCAGAACGGTCACAACCTCGCCATTCGCCATCTTGAAACCTGATATGTCTATGGCCCGGCCCTTACCGTGTTCCGATATCCGCGCACCCTTGCGGTTGTTGCGCGTTCGGCATGCGTAGTGGGCCGCGACCTGCAGTTCGACAACGGGACCGCGCCTTTTGAAGGTGGGCTTCACGCTTTTCTCGACCCATTGGTTCAGCGCAATTGCTGTGCCGCAATCCATGGTGGACGGACGGCTAAGCGCCACACCAGAAACTGAGGTGATCTGTACCGCTTCCTTGATCCCGCAGGCTTTGATCTTGCCGGGAACATTACCCACCGGCTTGCCCTGAATTTCGATATTCCCGCAGACCGATGTTTTGCGCAGCTTACGCTTTTTGAACAGCACCTGCTGTACCAGCGTATTCGGTTGCAACTCTGGCTGCATCCCGACCGGAGCGGCAAAGGCCAGAACCGGTTGGTCATCGGGGGTCAACCGGTGTTCAGATGGCGTTGCATTCCCCATTGTGGCACCAAGTACCAACCACCCAATCGACAGAACGCTCCAGCCGCGCCTCATGGGTTGGTTTTCCCGCGACCGAAATCCGGGGCATCCGTATCCTGCCCGGCATCAATGATCCCGCGCCGGATCGCACGTGTGCGCGTGAAATAATCGAACAGCTGATCGCCGTCACCTGTACGAATGGCCCGCTGCAGCGCAAACAGTTCTTCGGTGAAACGCCCCAATATCTCTAGCGTCGCATCCTTGTTAGTCAGAAACACATCGCGCCACATAGTCGGGTCCGAGGCCGCGATCCGGGTGAAATCCCGAAAGCCCGCGGCCGAGTATTTGATGACCTCGCTATCGGTCACACGGCGCAGATCATCCGCTACGCCGACCATCGTATAGGCGATAAGGTGTGGCGCATGGGATGTCACTGCAAGAACCAGATCATGGTGATCGGCATCCATCTCATCAACATTCGAACCCAAACCCGTCCACAACGAGCGTAGTCGCGCAACGGCCTCCGGGTCCGAGCCCTCTACCGGCACCAAAAGGCACCACCGATTATCGAACAGCTCGGCAAATCCGGATTCAGGGCCGGAATGCTCGGTCCCGGCCAGCGGATGCGCGGGAATGAAATGAACATCCTGCGGGATGTGAGGTGAGACATCCTGAATGACGTGTCGCTTTACCGAACCCACATCTGACACGGTCGCGCCCGACTTCAGGGCAGGCGCAATCTCCTGCGCTACCGCACCCATCGCGCCAACAGGCACGCACAGAACCACAAGGTCTGCACCCTCAACGGCCTCTTGCGCGGTGTCACAGATCCGGTCGCATAGGCCAATCTTGCGCGCGGTGTCGCGCGTGGCCTCGGACCGGGCATAGCCGGTTACTTCGGCGGCCAATCCAGCACGTTTAATCGCCCAGAACATCGACGATGCGATCAGGCCCAAACCGATCAGCGCAACGCGGTCATATACCTGGCTCATGCGGCGCCCCCTTTGAAAGCGGTTATGGCCGCAACGACACGGCGACAAGCCTCCTCGTCCCCAACCGTGATCCGAAGAGCATTTGGCAGGTTATATCCCGCGACGCGGCGCACGATCAAACCCTGTGTCTTGAGGTAATCGTCGCACGCTTCGGCCTCGGCCTGATCCTTAAAGCGGGCGAGAATAAAATTGGTGCTGGACGCATCCGAAGATACGCCGATTTTGGACAACTGGGCCGAAAGCCAAACCCGCAAGCGTGCATTTTCGCTGTGGCAAAAGGTCAGGTACTCTTCGTCCTTTATGGCGGCTTCGGCAGCGGCCAACGCAGTCAGCGACAGGTTGAAGGGCTGGCGCACCCGGTTCAGCACATCAATGATCTCTTGCGCCGCATAGCCCCAACCGACCCGCATCCCGCCCAGTCCATAGATCTTGGAAAAGGTCCGCGTCATGATCACATTCTCGAACCGATCCACCAGAGCGCGGCCTCCGTCGAACCCTTCGACAAACTCGGCATAGGCGCCATCAATCACCATCAGACAAGTCTGCGGCAAGCTTTCGGCCAGTCGGATAAGATCAGCCTCGGGGATCATGGTCGATGTCGGATTGCCCGGATTGGTCACGAACACGATCCGGGTCTGGTCAGTCACAGCGGCAAGAATGTTGTCCACATCCACGTGACGATCGGTTTCAGGCACCATCACCGGAGTTGCCCCCGCCATCCGAGCGATGATCGGGTACATCGAAAATCCGTGTTCGGTATAGATAACCTCATCCCCCGAACCGGCATAAGCCTGTGCCACGAATTGCAGCACCTCGTCACTGCCCACGCCGCAGATAATGCGCGCTGGGTCCAGCCCGTGGCGTTCGCCAATGGCCTTACGCAGACTGGCGTGATCTGTACTGGGATACCGATTCAGGGTGGCCGCACTGTCCCGTACTGCCTCGATCGCTTTGGGGCTGGGGCCAAAGGGGTTTTCGTTCGAGCTCAACTTGATCACATGGTCGACCCCCGCCACCTTCGACTGGCCGCCCTGATAAAGCGCGATGTCCATAATGCCGGGTTGAGGGGTGATCTGGGTCATAAGAGGCTCCGTATTTAGAAGCCCCTCATACCCGTCTCAAAGCGTTGAGAAAAGCGGCAATTCCCTTATGCCGCCTTGAAGCGGGCTGTCGCCGGGTCGGCGTCGTAAAAGGGAGTAAACTCTTCGGTCCGCCGGGACAGGTCATTGACGCTGTCGATGATGAAGCGGACAGTCTCTTGGGACATCAGATATGAAAAGTTCAGACGCACCCAACCGGGTTTTTTCAACTCTTCTCCAGCACCAAGCGCCGCATGCAACTGCTCCGAGGCTGCACGATCAATACCCAGCAACCGATGGGCATAGGGCCCGGCACAAGCACACCCACCCCGGGCTTGAATGCCATAAACATCACTCAGCATCCGGGTGAATAACTGCTGGTGCACCGGCTGACCTTTACTGTCATGAACAAGAAAGGAAAAAATCGGCAACCGATGTGGATTGTCCGCGCCCAACAAGGTCAGACCTGGGTTATCTCCCCACCCTTCCAATGCCATCTGGTTGTAAAGCGCCTCGCGCCTTGCGATTTCGTCTGCGCCAACTGCATCTTTGACCATGAAAGCCAACGCGGCACGGATGTCGCCTATGACATTCGGCGTTCCCGCCTCTTCGCGCGTTGCAAGATCGGCGCTGTAGTCATGCCCCCAAGGGGACACGAAACTCACAGTGCCACCACCGGGCCAGCTGGGGCATGTGCGCTGCACAACGTTTTGATTGACGATCAATACACCAGACGCGCCGGGCCCACCGGCAAATTTATGAGGAGAGACCACGATCGCATCCTTGCGCGCATCCGCCGGGCCCATTTCCATTGGCAGATAAGGCCCACCGCCCGCATAATCCCAAACCGCTACAGCGCCATTAGCCTTGAGCAGCCGCGTAACCGGGTCGGGATCAGTGATTATGCCCGTCACATTCGAAGCGGCCGAAAATGATCCGACGATCAGATCCGCATCCGCGTTTTCAACCAAGGCACGCTCTAAAGCCGACAGATCGACACCCCCTTCGGGTGCTTCGGGGATTTCAATCACCAGCGCTTTGCTTTCCCGCCACGGCAGGATGTTCGAATGGTGCTCATATGGGCCGATCATTACCACTGGTCGTGCAGCAGCCTCGATCCCCAACAGATTGACCAGCCGGTTGAGACCCGCTGTAGCGCCCGATCCCGTAAAGATCACCGCATCATTTTCCCCGGCGCCAACAATCCGGGAGATTTCCGCACGGGCCTCGCGGCGCAGTCGGGTCATGTAGGCCCCGCAATAAGACGCCTCGGTGTGGCTGTTGGCATAAAACGGCAACACATGCGCGGCCACAAAATCCTCGACCTGCTTCAATGCGCGACCCGACGCGACATAATCCGCGTAAACCAAAGGTATGTCCCCGCGCAGCCCCGGGATCATTACATTCTCGCCGATTAAGCCATCGCGCAACGTGTCGCTACGAACAGCAGCTTCAATGTCAGAACGAAATTGGGAAAGTGTCATTATACGGACTCCGAAGTTTCCCAACAAATATGATTGATATGTGTTGTGTATATAATGCATATTTTTAGATGGTATTCATAAATCTTGTGTCATATGATTTTGAATGTCCAAAAATCTAGATCATATTGACCACCGCCTGCTGCGTGAACTGCAAACCGACGCTACGCTGTCCCAACGTGAACTGGCCGACCGCATCGGGCTGTCGCAAAACGCCTGCTGGCGTCGGCTGAAGGCCCTGAATGATCAGGGCGTCATCATCGGATCGACGGCGCAAATCGCGCGCGAAAAACTAGGGCTGAGCCTTGTGGTCTTCGTCATGCTTCGTACGCGGCACCACTCGGCCGAGTGGTTACAGGCCTTTCGCAGGCATGTTCTGACGATACCAGAGGTCGTGGACTTCCACCGCATTGGCGGCGACTACGACTATCAGCTCAAGGTTGTTACGCAGGATATGGCTTCGTACGACAAGGTCTATCAACGCCTCATCGAAAAAGTCGAGCTGGACAGCGTAACTTCATATTTCGCGATGGAGGCAATTGCAGAAGGACGACCCTTGCCAATCTGATCCGCTCTTTATTTGGCCAAAAAAATTGCTCGGGGGGCATCGCGGCTGATCGTGATTGGGGGCAGAGCCCCCTAAAACGAAAAAGGCCGCGCAACCGCGCGGCCTTTCGAATTTCGATTTCGGCGAAGATTAGTTCTTCGCGTAGAATTCGACAACCAGGTTCGGTTCCATCATGACAGGGTAAGGCACATCGCCCAGACCCGGTGCGCGCACGAAAGTCGCGGTCATTTTCGAGTGGTCGGCGTCGATGTAATCAGGAACGTCACGCTCGGCCAGAGCAGCAGCTTCAAGAACAACGGCCAGTTGCTTGGACTTGTCACGTACTTCGATGACGTCGCCTTCTTTGACACGGTAGCTGGGGATGTTGACCCGCTTGCCGTTCACTGTGACGTGGCCGTGGTTCACGAACTGACGCGCGGCGAACACGGTCGCGACGAATTTGGCGCGATAGACGACGGCGTCCAGACGGCGTTCCAGCAGACCAATCAGGTTTTCACCGGTATCGCCGTTGACACGAACAGCTTCGGCATAGATGCGGCGGAACTGCTTTTCGGTCAGGTCGCCATAGTAGCCCTTCAGCTTCTGCTTGGCGCGCAGCTGCAGACCGAAGTCAGACAGTTTGCCTTTCCGGCGCTGACCGTGCTGACCAGGGCCGTATTCACGACGGTTGACCGGGGATTTCGGACGACCCCAGATGTTTTCGCCCATCCGGCGGTCGATTTTGTACTTGGCAGACGTGCGTTTGGTCACGGCTGATCTCCTTCTTAAGGTCGAGGCCCTGATAGGCCACTATGAAGGGCGTTGTCCTCTTGAGGTTTCCCTCATGACAGGCCTCCCCTTGCGGGGGCCACCAACACCAATGAAGCCGCGCTTATATCCGCAGCGCTGGCAGAGTCAACATGCCGAACGGAAGGAACCGAACCTTTCTGAAATTCGATTCAAAGACGGCACCACTAACGGGATTTAGTCCGCTAAAGTGGCACCGTTTACAGTTGCGCGTAGGTTCGCGACACCAGTGTACTGGAACTGAGTGGCCTTGCGATGAAACGCGACGACAGTTCCGTCCTGCTCTGCAACTTCACCACTCTGATGCTTGATCTGAGTATATGCGCTGATCCAGAATTCCTGATCGCGTGAAGGACAGCCGCTTTCAAACACCAGCGACGGGCTTTCATCATCATCGGAAACGACCAGTAACGCTGAAAACCGTTGCGCCCCGTTCATAAGCTCGAGCGTTCCGACGACATTATCCGAAAAAGTCGTGGCAGAAATAACGCGCCCGATTGTACCTGATGCAAATGCGTTTTTACGCCCGACAACTTCAGCGCTGCCTGCTAGCATCGATGCCTGACCGCGCCAGGACCAGGCCGACCCTACATTTAAAAATGCCAGAGGTGCCGCCTCTAGTCCATCAATCTCTGTCTGCGACCATGAAATGGCAACACGACCGTTTACCCCGGTATTCATTTTACCGCCCGTACCCCTCAACAAATCACTGCCCGATGGCCAAGGGTTTATCAGTGACGATTCCGGCAGAAAAGGGACGGAATTGCAGCAATCACGAGAATGTTGCAGAACAGAATCAGAATCCGGATGCAGAAACCCGCGTTTCAAAGACTTAAAGGATCATACTGAGCCCGAATGTCGGTCTGCCCTGCATTCGGTCTGATCAGGCTTTTTTCGATTCGCCGATCACAGCGGATTTAGATTTCAAATGCGTGCGCCCTAATCGGCATACTGCACGAGCCGTCAGTTCACCAGCCCCCGATCCGCCATTCCACCGGAAAAGCGGAGGCTGCGGATATCTTCCGGCATTGTCTTGTACTGGTCTCGAAAAGCACGTTTCAGTGACGTTTTAGACGAAAACCCTGTGGCGGTGGCAATCTCGATTTGTGGCAAATCCGTAAACCGCAGCAGGCTATGCGCACGTTCCAGACGCAATTCTCGGTATGTGGTCAATAGCTTTGCCCCCGTCTTGTTCAGAAACCGTCTCTGAAGCTGCCGGGTTGAAGTGCCAACCATGTTCGAAAGGTCCGTGATCCTGAGTGGCTCTTCGACATGGTTCAGCATTGCCTCAACCGCTGACATAACCAGGTGATCCCCGCCCGCACGATGGATCAAGCGATTGGCAAGCTGGCTTTCGCAGTCCCGCTTGGGTTCGGACAGGCCGATAAACCCGCGCAGGTTATCTGCCATGTTCTCACCATGGTCCAACGAAACAAAATCCGCCAACAAACGCAGCGTACTCAGACGTGTCGTCGCGCTATGCGTGCGCCCGCGCGCCGCCAGATATGTGCCTGTACCACAGTTGGTCAAACCTGCTTCACGCGCTGCTGCATCGAAGTTGGGGTGAATGGCCGCGACTGTTTTTTCCGACAATCTAATCTGGGCCAGCAAAAGCACGGCACCACCGACAAGAACGGTCCGTGGCGAAAGATTCAGAACTTGTGAGACCCATGTTCTTTCGGCGTCGGACAACGTCCAACAATCCGAAAAATCGCCCCAGAAAACAGCCGCTCTTCCGGTCCAGTACTGCGGTCCTCCTACAGACCCCGCACCAGCCAAACGCAGATTAACGACATAGGAATGGTCGCCGGTCAGATCGCTCAGGGCACGATAAAATTCCCTGATCATCTCGGCCGAGGCAAATGCACTACTATCGCGCACGATCACATCGATGTTGTGGGTTCGCACGAAGGCAGCAGAGGTTGGCTCAGCCAGATAGGCTAGGTCATTTTCGAAGATGCAATGCTTCATGTCTCCCCCGCTGAAATGCCTGGGCCACAGGCAAAGGCATATGACCCAGGATGGATCAGCCCCTGGCCAGTGCGGGGGCTGATCTGGTTGTCGTCTGTTTACTCTGCGGCTTCTTCGTAAGCGTCCATTGGTGGGCATGTGCAGATGAGGTTTCGGTCGCCGTATGCGTTGTCGA